>JBFGCT010000107.1:0-13937 GCA_041581055.1 Ilumatobacteraceae bacterium
CGGCTTGCGGGCGCCGGCGTACTCTGCCGCGTCCTGGACGGCGCGCTGCTAGACGCCGGTGATGCCCGACGGCACGCAGATCACCATCCGCGGCTTGCTCCACTTCGAGGCGTGCACCTTCTGGATGAAGTAGCGCAACATCTTCTCGCACACCTCGAAATCGGCGATGACACCGTCCTTCAACGGGCGGATCGCCTTGATGTGGTTCGGCGTGCGGCCCATCATCCGCTTGGCTTCCATGCCGACGGCCACCGGGCGGCCGTCGTTGGCGTTGATCGCGACGACCGACGGCTCGTCGAGGACGACGCCGTGCCCGCGGACGTAGATCAGGGTGTTCGCCGTGCCGAGGTCGATGGCGAGGTCACGGCCCAGGCTGAGCGGGTTGTTGCGGGCCATCGGATGGCCATCCCTTCGCGAATGGTTGAAATCGATGTCGTCGATGCGTGCAGCCCCAACGGTGCCGCATCACCCGATCTCGGAATGTTACAGATTCGGGAAGAAAATCCCGATCTCCCGCCCGGCCGAGGCCAGCGAGTCGCTGCCGTGCACGAGGTTCTCGGTGAACTCGATGCCGAGGTCGCCGCGGATCGTGCCCGGCGCCGCCAGGCGCGGATTGGTCACGCCCATCATGCCCCGGACGACCTCCCAGGTGTCCTCGGGGCCCTCGACGACCATCGCCACGACCGGGCCGCGGCTCATGAACGTCACGAGATCGGCGTAGAACGGCTTGCCGACGTGCTCTTCGTAATGGCGGGCGAGCAGGTCGCCGTCGAGCGTGCGCAGCTCCATCGCGACGATGTCGAGGTGCTTGGCCTCGATGCGGGCGATGATCTCGCCGGCCAGCTTGCGCTCGACGGCGTCGGGCTTGAGGAGAACCAGGGTGCGGTCAGACATGGCCCGCCAACCTATCGGGCGATCACCGCGGCCGGCCGCGGCCGTCGGGGTCGCGCCTCGGCCGGCGGCGCGAGGGGCCATCGGCCCTATTGCCCGACCTCGCGATCCGAGACGCTGGGGATGCCCACTCGGATCAGCGCGAAAGGAACGACATGACAGACCTGACGGGACAACTCGACGAGGAGGCGAGGAGCTTCTCGGGCGCCGATGCTCCGGTCACGGCGTACATGTCCGAGGAGGTCACGATCGCCGAGCCGACCACGACGCTGCGCGAGGCCGCCGTCGCCCTCGAGGTCGCCGGCGTCGGAATCCTCATCGTCGGGACCCGCGACGACGTCGAGGGCGTGGTGTCGGAGCGGGACGTGCTGCGCGCCGTCGCCCGCGGCCTCGACCTCGACGCGGCGACCGTCGCCGAGGTGGAGAGCACCCATCTGATGTGGGCGACCCCCGACTCGGCGGTCGGCGAGGTCATCGAGGAGATGATGGAGGGCTACATCCGCCACGTGCTCGTCGGCGACGAGACCGGGCTGGTCGGCATCGTGTCGATGCGCGACCTGATGTCGGCCTTCCTCGACTGACCCACAGGTCACCCCAGATCTCACCGGAGGCCCGCCGAACCGTCCTCCGGTGAGAGGTGAGACCCACAGGTCACCCCAGATCTCACCGGAGGGCCGCCGAACCGTCCTCCGATGAGAGGTGAGACCCACAGGTCACCCCAGATCTCACCGGAGGGCCGCCGATCCGTCCTCCGATGAGAGGTGAGACCCACAGGTCACCCCAGATCTCACCGGAGGGGCGTGGGGGCGCCGGGTCAGCTCGGGGGGTGGGCGAGCACGGCGCGTGCCGCGCCAGCGGTGTAGAGACTGCCGGCGATGAGGATGGCGTCGTCATCGCCGGCGTCACGCGTCGCCCGCTCGCACGCCGCCTCGACCGTGTCGAACGCCCGCACGTCGTCGCAGCCGAGTTGGCGGGCGGCCTCGGCGATGTCGACGGCCGGCACGCCGCGCGGCGACGGCGCGGTGCAGGCGAACACGGCGTCGAACTCGTCGGCCCGCAGCGCGGCGAGCATCTCCCCCGGCTGGCGCAGCGTGCCGACCACCAGCAAGCGCCGGCCCTCGGGGTTGAAGTCGTCGAAGAACACCCCGGCGCAGACGTCGGCGCCCGGCGGATTGTGGGCACCGTCGATGATGACCAGCGGTTGGTGGCCGAGCACCTCGAAGCGACCCGGCAGCACGACCTTGGCAAACCCCTCCTCGACCACGTCGGCGGGGAGCGGCGCGGCGAAGAACGTCTCCGCCGCGGTCAGCGCCGCCGCCGCGTTGTCGCCCTGGTGGACGCCGTTCACCGGGACGAACACGTTGGGATAGATCGTGGTCGGCGTGCGCAGGTCGACCATCCGCCCGCCGACCGCCACGAGGTTGTTGTCGATTCCGAAGTCCTCGTCGCGCACGAGCGCCGACGCGCCGCCCGCGTCACGGAAGATCGACACCAACTCCGGTCTCGTCTCGCCGATCACCACCGCGCTCGCCGGCTTGATGATGCCCGCCTTCTCGCGCGCGATGTCGGCCAGCGACGGACCGGCGAACTCGTTGTGGTCCATCCCGATGTTGGTGATGACGGCGACCTGGGCGTTGACGACGTTGGTCGCGTCCCACCGGCCGAGGATGCCGACCTCGATCACCATCACGTCGACGGCGACGTCGGCGAACCAGCGGAACGCCGCGGCGGTCATCGCCTCGAAGTAACTCGGCCGCAACCCGACCAACGGCTCGAGCTCGACGATCGCCGCGATCTGCTCGGCGAAATCGTCGTCGGATATCGGCTCGCCGTTGCGCTTGATCCGCTCGTTGACCCGCTCGAGGTGCGGGCTGGTGTAGGTCCCGACCGTCAAGCCCTGTGCCGCCAGGAGCCGCGAGATCATCTGGACCGTCGAGCCCTTCCCGTTGGTCCCGGTCACGTGGATCACCGGCGCCGCGTGCTGCGGGTCGCCGAGCGCCGAGCACAACGCGGCGATGACCTCGAGCGACGGCGACTCGATCCGGCCCGTCTTGTCGTACGACGCGTGGTCGTCGAGGTACGCCAGCGCGGCGTCGAAGTCGAAGAACTGGGTCACTTGCCGAAGAACTGGGTCACGAGCGGTTGGACCTCGCAGGACGACGTTCGGGTCGCCGAGAAAGCGACGAGACGAAGCGACCGTGGAGCGAGGCGAGCGTTACGAGGCCGCTTTGCGCTGGCGGGCGGCCTTGCGTGGCACCAGGGTCGGGTTGACCTTCTCGCTCACCGTCTCGGCGTCGATCACGACCTTGCCGATGTCGGTGCGCCCCGGCAGGTCGTACATCGTGTTGAGGAGGACCTCCTCCATGATCGCCCGCAGGCCGCGGGCGCCGGTGCCCCGCAGCAACGCCTGCTCGGCGACGGCGTCGAGCCCGTCGTCGGAGAACTCGAGCTCGACGTCTTCGAAGCTGAGGATCTTGGCGTATTGCTTGACCAGGCTGTTCTTCGGCTCGGTGAGGATCTGGACCAGCGCGTCCTTGTCGAGGCTGCCGACCGCGCCGACCATCGGCAGGCGGCCGATGAACTCGGGGATCATGCCGAACTTGACGAGGTCCTCGGGGAGCACCTGGGCGAACAGCTCGCCCGGGTCGCGGTCGACCTGAGACCGCACGGTTCCGTGGAATCCGACGCCCTTGTGCCCGATGCGGCTCTCGATGATCTCCTCGAGGCCGGCGAACGCGCCGCCGAGGATGAACAGCACGTTGGTCGTGTCGATCTGGATGAACTCCTGGTGCGGGTGCTTGCGCCCGCCCTGCGGCGGCACCGACGCCTGCGTGCCCTCGAGGATCTTGAGCAGCGCCTGCTGCACGCCCTCCCCCGACACGTCGCGGGTGATCGAGGGGTTCTCGCTCTTGCGCGCGACCTTGTCGATCTCGTCGATGTAGACGATGCCGGTCTCGGCCCGCTTGACGTCGAAGTCGGCCGCCTGAATCAGCTTGAGGAGGATGTTCTCGACGTCCTCGCCGACGTAGCCGGCCTCGGTGAGCGCGGTCGCGTCGGCGACGGCGAACGGCACGTTGAGCTGGCGGGCGAGCGTCTGGGCGAGGTGGGTCTTGCCGCAACCGGTGGGCCCCAGCAGCAGGATGTTCGACTTCTGCAGCTCGACATCGTCGCGCCGGCCGACGGTCGTTCCCTGGTTCTGGTACTGGATGCGCCGGTAGTGGTTGTAGACCGCCACCGACAGGATCTTCTTCGCGTCGTCCTGGCCGACCACGTAGTCGTCGAGGTAGGCGCGGACCTCGCGCGGGTTGGGCAGCGTCTCGAAGGTCAGCTCGGCGGTCTCGGTGAGCTCCTCTTCGATGATCTCGTTGCAGAGGTCGATGCACTCGTCGCAGATGTAGACGCCGGGGCCGGCGATCAGCTTCTTGACCTGTTTCTGCGACTTGCCACAGAACGAGCACTTCAGCAACTCGCCGGTGTCACCGAATTTCGCCACGTTCTACGTCCCCTTCGTTCTCGTTCGCCGTGGACCGAGTGGCCATTCTGACCGACCCGGCCCGATGAGTCGTGGACCCATCGTCGCACGTCGGCGAACCCCGCCTTCCCATTATGGCCGGTGTCGCCGATCGTGGTCGTCGTCGTTCTCGATTTGTGGCCGCCCGCTCAGCGGATCGGTCCTTGGCGGTCGACCGTCTCGCGGGAGGTGATGACACGGTCGATGATGCCATATTCCAGCGCCTCGTCCGCCTCCATCACGAAATCTCGGTCGGTATCAGCGTGAACGCGCTCGATCGTCTGCCCGGTGTGCTCGGAGAGGATGATGTCGAGCAGCTCGCGCATCCGCAGGATCTCCTTCGCCGCCAACTCGAGGTCGGTGACCTGCCCGTAGCCGACCTGTCCGTAGGGCTGGTGCAACAGGATGCGACTGTGGGGCAGGGCGAGACGCTTGCCCTTGGTGCCGGCGGCGAGGAGCACGGCTGCCGCCGAGGCCGCCTGGCCGAGGCAGATCGTGGCGATGTCGTTCTTGATGAACTGCATCGTGTCGTAGATCGCGAACAGGGCGGTGATGTCGCCGCCGGGGCTGTTGATGTAGATGTTGATGTCCTTGTCGGGGTTCTCCGACTCGAGGTGGATCAGCTGGGCGCTGAGCAGGCTGGCGATCTGGTCGTCGATCGGGGTCTGCAGGAAGATGATGTTCTCCTTGAGCAGCCGGCTGTAGAGGTCGTAGGCCCGCTCGCCCCGGCTCGTCTGCTCGACGACGTTCGGAACCAGGTAACTCACTGCATCGAGATTCATGACTCTGCATCCTCCTCGGATTCCGTGGACTTGTCGTTGTCGGGGTCGATGTCGGGAGCCATGACCGCGTCGACGATCGCGCCGACCGTCTGCGCGTCGACGGTGTCGTGGTCGTGATCCCCGTCGACGTGGTTGCCGTCCTCGTCGTGAGTATGGCCGAGGAGGACGTCGCGATCGATGGCATTGCCGTGCTCGTCGACGAACTCGACGTGGTGGACGAGCCAGTCCATCGCCTTGGACTTGCGGATCTGGGCGACGAGCTCGGGCACCGCGTCGTTGCGCTCGTAGGCCTTGCGGATGTCCTTGGCCTTCTGGTTGTACTGCATCGCCATCCGGGCGTACTCGGCGTCGAGGTCGTGCGGCTCGACCCCGAGCCCCTCGGCCTCGGCGACCGCCCGCAACGCGAGGTCGACCTTGACGCCGGTCTCGGCCTGGCCGCGCATCGACTCGATGAACTGCTCGGGGCTCTGGCCGGTCGCCTCGAGCCACTGGTCGAGGTCGATGCCCTGCGCCTGGAACTGCTGGACCGTGCCCTGGACGCGCTGGTTGAGCTCGGAGTTGACCATCGCCTCGGGCGGCTCGATCTCGGTGAGGCCGACCAGCGCCGCGGTGATCTTCGGCACGACGGCCTGACGGGCTTGACCCAGCTTGGCCTCCGACAGCGACTCGGTGAGCGACGCGTTCCACTCCTCGACCGTCTCGAACTCGCCGAGGTTCTCTCCGACCCACTCGTCGGTCATCTCGGGCGGCGTCATCGCCTGCACGGCGGTGATCTTGACCGTGAAGTCGGCCGGCTCCTCGGTGCCCTTCGGGGTCGCCGTGAACGTCAGCTCGTCGCCGGCCGATGCGCCGACCACCCGCTCGTCGAAGTCGTCGGTGACCCAGCCCTGGCCGACCTCGTAGGACCAGTCCTCGATGTTCAGCCCCGGCACCTCCTCGTCCCCGCGTGTCGCGACGAGGTCGATGGTGAGGTAGTCGCCGGTCTCGATGGGGCGGTCGACGTCGTCGAGCACGCCGCCCCGCTTCAGCTCGGACTCACGGGCCTCGGCGAGGTCGTCGTCTGTGACCTCGATCGACGGCAGCTCGACGCGCAGCCCGCCGTAGCCGGGGACGGTGATCACCGGCCGCACCTCGCAGGTGGCGTCGAACTCGACCGGGCCGGACTCCTGGCCGTCGGTGACGTCGACCTCCGGGGTGGCGATCAGGTCGACGTCGTGCTCGCGCACCGCCTTGGCGAGGTACTCCGGGACCGAATCGCGGATCGCCTGCTCGCGCGCCGGCCCGATCCCGATACGGGCTTCGAGCACCCTGCGCGGCACCTTGCCGTTCCGGAAGCCGGGGAGCTTGATCTCCTTGCCGATCGCCCGGAACGCCCGGTCGATGTCGTGCTCGAACTCCTCCTCTTCGACCTCGACGTACAGCTTGACCTTGTTGCCCTCGAGGGCTTCCAGCGAACTCTTCACAGATGGCGAAGCCTACCGGCGGGGCCGAAATCGCGGATCGGGCCGGCGACGCGCCACAATGGTCGTCGTGGAAGTCTGGAAGCCGCACAAGCTCGCCGAACCGCACACCGACCAGATCGACCTCAAGATGGGCGACAAGGTGCGCTCGATCGTCGAGATCCATGGCGTGCCCGTCGGCACCGAGGGCAAGGTCATCCTCGCCAACGGCTTCGAGTGGCTGCGCTACCGCGTGCTGTTCGCCAACGGCGCCGAGGTCGGCGATCTCGACAGCCGCCAGATCGAGCCGATCGGCCGGGCGGCCAAGCGTCTCGCCAAGGCCGCCGCCAAAGCCGCCCGCTGACCGCCCCGCCACACGCGAACCGGGCGGTTACGCCCAGATGACGAACGTCACCACCTTGTGGCCCTTGCCGAAGTCGCGTTCGTAAAGGGCGTTGCGACCGTTCGAGCGGACCAACTGCCCCCACTCACCCGGCGAGCTGAGGTCGCTGCCGGCCAGGCCCCTGCTGCCCGCGCTGCATCCCGGCTTCTTCGGTGGGCACTTCTTCCCGCCACCATCGTCCGACCCCGCGTCGAGATGGGCGTAGATCGCTTCGAGTTGGGCGAAATCGTGCGCATTGGGGTGCTGGTTGGACGACGGATCGTTCGTGTAGTCCATGCACGTGCCGAGGTTCGGGTTAGTGAAGTTCTCGTCCTGGTGGTCGAGCCCGAAATCATGGCCGATCTCCTGGCACATCACCAGTTGCCGCCACGCCGCCGTGTTGTACGGCGGCGCCGAGAAATAGGTGTCGTTCATCTTCGCCACGGCGGAGGTGATGTGTCCGCCGGACACCGAGATCGAGGCGACGCCGAGCCACCCGGTGTCGCCGTAGAAGTCGCTGCACACCTCGATCCGGCCCGACTTGGCCCGGCACTGGCCCTTGGCCGCGCCGTGCACCACGTTCACGTCGAGTACCGCCGACTGATCCCAATCGGCGGCGGCCGTCGCCAGATGCCCCGACCACATCGGCGAGACGTTGTCACCGAGGTTCAGCTGAACCGGGTTCGCCGATCGGGCCCAGTGGTAGTTGTTCCAGGAATGGCCGGCGTCGGCGCCCGCCGGCGCCAGCAAGGTGGCACCGATGACCATGACGGAAAGAATCGTGGCGGTTCTTTTCATGGCTGTTTCGAATTCCCCCGGTTGGACGCGGCGTCGGCGTGCGGCGTCTTGTCGCGAGCGCGCAGCATAGGTCACGGTGGCGGGGCAGGCCATCAACGTCGACAACCGACGAATCGGCTCACCGCAGCACGCCGCGCAGCGCGGCGCGCGCCGCGAGGTGGCCGCACATGCCGTGCACGCCACCGCCCGGCGGCGTCGACGCCGAGCAGATCAGCAGCCCCGGGTCGGGCGTCCGGTACGGTCGGCCGGCGACGGGTCGAAACACGAGTTGGAGGCCATCGTGTGCGCCACCTGAGATGTCGCCGCCGACGAAGGCGCCGTCGTGCGCTTCGAGCCACGCCGGCGCGGCGACGTGCCGGGCGAGGACCAGGTCGCGGAAGCCGGGGGCGAACCGCTCGATCTGTCGCTCGATGGCGTCGGTCATGTCGACCGTCGAGCCGTTCGGCACATGGCAGTACGCCCAGAGCGTGTGCTGCCCCTTCGGGGCCCGTGACGGGTCGACGACCGATTGCTGCCCGACGAGCACGAACGGCCGCTCCGGGTGCCGCCCGGCGCCGACGTCCGACTCGCCCGCGGCGACCTCCAGGTCGGTACCTCCGACGTGCACCGTCCCCGCCAGCCGGCACCCCTCGTTGGTCCAGGGCACCGGCCCGCTCAGCGCGTAGTCGACCTTGAACGACGCCGGGCCGTGCCGGAATCGCTCCAGGCGCCGGCGGTACCGGGCCGGGAGACGATCGCCGGCGATCCGTGCGATCTGCCGCGGCGCCAGGTCGAAGAGCACGGCGCCGGCGTCGGGAACGTCGTCCATCGACTCGACGCGCCGACCGGTCTCGACCGACCCGCCCAGCGTGCCGAGCAACGAGGCGAGGGCGTCGGCGATCCGCTCCGAGCCGCCCTCCGCCACCGGCCAACCGACGGCGTGGCACGACGCGGCCAACGTCAGCCCGAAGCTTGCCGACAGCGGGTGGTCGAGCGGCAGGAACGAGTGCGCCGCGCAGCCGGCGAAGAGCGCCCGAGCCTCGTCGCCGTCGAACCAGCGTCGGCCCAGCCAACGCGCCGGCGCGAGCGAAGGGAGGCCGAAGCGGGCCAGCGTGATGGGGTGCCGCGGGATCTGGGGCAGCGGGCGCATGATCATCGGGACGAGGTCGTCCCACCGCGTCGCGGTCGAACCGATGTGCCGCTCCCATGACCGAGCGTCGCCGCCGAGGCCGGCCGCGGTCTCCCCCAGGTCGCGCATGGCCACGGCGGCCCGCCCGCCGTCGAGGGGGTGGGCGAGCTGCACCTCCGGGTACAACCACCGCAGTCCGTGATCGCCGAGCGGGAGGGATTGCATGATCGGCGACCCGGCCCCGAGGGGGTGGATCGCCGAACACACGTCGTGGACGAATCCGGGCAGCGTCAGCTCGGCGCTGCGGGTGCCGCCGCCGGGGCGGTCAGCGGCCTCGAGCACGAGCACGGAGCGTCCCGCCATCGCCAGCGTGATCGCCGCGACGAGCCCGTTCGGCCCGGCGCCGACGACCACCGCATCGGTTCGGTCCCTCACCATCGCCACATCGGGCACGACGTTACGCCGGTACCGACGGCCGCGGTGGACAGGGCTGCCGCCTTCAACGATCGTGGAACAGCTCGGCGACGCCGGTGCGCGACGCACGCCACGCCGGCACCGTCGCCGCGACGTTGGCGACGACCAGCACCGCAGCGGTCAGCCCGCCGACGAGCCACAGCGCTCCGACGGGCTCCCGAACGATCCCCACGTTGTCCGCCAGCATCTGAAAGACCAGCCGGCCACCGAGGACGCCGAGCGGGAGCCCGATCAGCGTGGCCAACACGGCCACACACGAGGCCTGCCAGAACACCGTCGCCGCGAGTTGACGACGGTCCGCTCCGAGCGCCCGAAGCACCGCGAGATCCCGCCGGCGATGGCGAACACCGACCACGAGCGCGTGGACCAGTGCGACCAGCGACAGCACTGCGAGGATCGCGGCGAGCGCGAACGGAGCGGCGGTCAGGCGATCGAGGGCGACGACGCTCGGCGGCGGCGACAGGACACTTGGCGGCGTCACGCTCACCGTGGCGACGTGCTCCTTGGCGGCCTCGGACGCGCCCTCGCGGAAGTTGACCATCAGGAGGTTCTTGGTCGCATCGGGCACGAGCGCCGCGTATCCGCCGAACGTCATCGCCGCACCCTCACCGCCCGTCTCCGTCGTCGTCACATAGCCGACCACCGTCGCCTCGACCGCGCGGGCATCGGGGCCGACGACCTGGACGACATCTCCGGTCCTGCGATCGAGATGGCGGGCGATCACTCGACCGAGCGCGATCTCGTCAGGGCCCGTCGGCACACGGCCCTCGAGGACGACCGGGAGAAGCCCGCCGCGCAACGCCTCGAACGCCAACACACCCACGTCCGTTCCGTCGATCGCGAGTGACCCGGACGTCGCCGCGGTCAGCGCCGCGACCGCGGGTTCGTCGAGCACCGGCGTCACGATGTCGCCCGGCGCCGGCAGGAACGGGTTGCCGAAGAACTCGTCGAAGTTCGCGCCCCAACGCGCCGAATCGTCACCGACCCGGACGAGGCTGCCGCCGACGACGAGCGAGCCGGACAGCCCTGCGAGGCCGAGCGCGATGCCGGCGACCGTCAGCGCCGCCGGGCTCCGGCCGCCGCCCATGGGCGCCGAGCGCGAAGCGCACGCCGGTGACCAGCGCCGGGGAGGCCCCGGCGCCACCCGCGACATCGGCGAGCCGCACCCGATCGGTCGGCTGACTCGTTCGCCAGCCCCGGCGGGACCCGGCGAGGAGCGCCGAAGCGACGAGGGTGGCGAGCGTCGCCATCGATCCCACCGCGACGACGACCAGATCGACACGCGGACCCGTGTTCGGCTCCAGGTCCCGAAGCGGGGCGAGCGGGAACAGCGCCGAACCGGCGTACCCGACGGCGACGGCGACGGCTGACGCGACGACGGCGATCGCGACCGCTTCGGCGACCAGCTCGACCTGTCGATCACGGTGTCGGTAGCCGAGCGCGTCGAGCGAATCGCGATCGCCCGTCACCGACCGGAAATGGCGAGAGAGGAGCTGGGCGATGACCACCACCGCGCTCAGCGCCGCGATCGACGTGACGATCCACAGCGCGGTCGTTTGGAACCGGATCGCCCGCCTGGTGTCCGGCCCCACGATCCGCGGGTCGTCCTGGAACACTCCATCGCCGCCGGGAAGCGCGCGGACCTCGTCGAGCACCGCGGCTGGATCGACGCCAGGCGCGACTCTGACCTCGATGATCGACGCGATGCGTCCGATGTCGCGGTGGGCGGCGAGGAACGACGGGGAGAACACGAGCGTCGGCGACGGATCGTCGAAGTCGGCCGGCGACGCCACGACCCCGGTCACCTCGGCGCTGAACGCCGGGCCCTCGGCGGCGCCGAAGAAGTCGTTCCGATCGGCCTGGGCCTGGGTGAACGACGAGAACCGCACGCGATCGCCCGGCGCCACGCCCATCGCCCGCGCCGCCGCCGGATTGACCGTGAACTCGTCGGGCGCGTCGTCGTGCGTGAATCTGCCGGAGACCAGGCGAGCACCGAACGCGTCGTCGTTGCCGGCGAACGGCAGCGGATCGGGGACGACATTGCCGTCCGCGTCGAGCGGGAACGCGGTGACGAACGTGATGCTGTCGGCGGAGGAGACGTCGGGGAGCCCGTCGATCGTGTCGGCCAACGAGAACGCTCCGCTCGCCGGCTCGAACAAGACCAGATCGGGATCACCACCGTAGGCCTCCGTGTACCGATCGGGCGCCGTCGAGGTCCGGCGTGTGCCGGCGCCGATCGCGAAGACGACACCGATCACGATCCCCGCCAACACCCCGACGGTGAGTGCTCCCCGCCATGCGGTCCGGCAGCGCACCCGCAATCTCAGACCGACCCCACCCATCCGTTCGATTCAACAGAAGCCGACCGGCGCGCACAATGGTGGTGTCCCGGCCTGACCGGGAGTGGTAGCACGCAGGCGTCAGGATCGACCGAGCGAGATCGTCACGCCTTCCCGCGCCGCCTGCACCACGAGGTTCTCGTCGACGCGCAGCGATCGTTCGATCGCGTCGACCTCGGCGTCGGTGCGGTCGGGGTCGTGGTGGAACAGCAGCACGCCGGCCGCTCCGCAACGCCGAGCCAGCTCGACCGGATAGTCGGCCGCCGAATGGCCGTACGGCGCGCGAGCGGCCAGTTCCGCGGCCGTGTACTGGGCATCGTGAATCAGCAGGTCCACGTCGCGCCCGAGCGCCATCGCCGCCTCGTGGTACGGCCCGAACCCGTCGGGGCCCGGATCGCCGGCCGACGCCGGCCCGTGATCGGAGAGATAGGCCAGGCTGCTGGCGCCATCGGAGATCCGATACCCGAACGTGCGCCCACCCTTGTGGGGAATCTCCCGCGCCAGCACGGTGAACCCCTCGACGGAGTGCTCTCCCTCGCCGATCGCCTCGAACGACCACGACCCCCGGAGCCCACCGGAACCGATGGGGAACGCCGGGGGCGACATGAAGCGGGCGACGACCTCGACGGGATCGACGCCCTGCTCCGGCATCAGCACGCGCGTGCTGGCGTCGGATCGGTCCGCGGCCCGGAAGAACGGCAGACCTTGCGTGTGGTCCCAATGGAGGTGCCCGAGGAGGATCGAACCGCGGAACGGGTCGCCGCCGAGGAGCACCGACACATTGCGCAGCCCGGTGCCCGCGTCGAGGAGCAGCCGCGGCGTCTCCTCGTCGTCGTGCGTGATCGCGACGCACGACGTGTTGCCCCCGACCTCGACGAAGTCCGGCCCGACGGCCGGCGTCGAGCCGCGAACTCCGCAGAGGTGGAGACGCACTAGTGGAGCGCTCCCTCGCGGCGGTGCCCTCCGGACAGCTCGGCCAGCCGCTCGCGGTCGATGCGATCCGACGGGACGACCGCGACCTTGCTGTCGGTGACCGCGCGCAGCGTCGCGGTTCGCGTGCCGCCTTCGAGGACGGATCGCTCGCCGAGCACCGAGCCGGGGCCGACCTCGGCCAGCGGCTCGCCGTCGACCTCGACGACGAGCACGCCGTTCAGCAGCAGGAACAGGTCGTCGCGCTCGTCGCCTTGCTTCACGAGGGTCTTGCCCGCCTTCACCCGGCGGATGTCCGGCTTCTTGCCACCGCGCATGATCGTGTCGTGCAGGCTCCGTTCGAGCAACGTCTCGACCTCGGTGACGAGCGCCGGCGAATCCTCGTCGCCCCACGGCGTGCGCCGGCCGAAGGAGTTGTTCATCCACTTCTTGTACTCGGCGACGCTGCTCTTGGCAACCAGCGAGCCGGCGTGGTCGAAGACCCAGTGGCGCGGGAAACCCGACGCGCCGACCATCGACGCGTCGTGCGTGCCGTCGGCGTTGATCGTCAACTCGAGCGTGGTCCACACGATCGGGGCGAAGTACTGGATGAACAGCGGGCGCGACACGGCGCGGGGCATCGGCGCGCCGGTTCGGCCGCCGACCGTCTGCGTGAACCGGACCGAGGTCGCGGTCACCTCCGGCTCGGCCTGGCGGTCGGGCAGTTGTACGGCGGGAATCGTGATCGAACCCACGCCGAGGCCGACGGTCGTGGCGCCGATCAGCCCGCCACCCGAGTACCCGTAGCCGGTGATCCGCCCGTCGTCGCCGACCTCGATGTACGCGCCGAGCCGGTTGGCGAAGCGGAACCGGTCGGCGACGCGCAGCTCCTCGATCGCCGCGTCGACGTCGCCGTCGAAGCGGTCGGGCGGGGGTGGGTCGAAGTGGGCCAACTTCATCCGCGTCGCCATCTTCCCCATGCCTTCCATCAGGTCGGACGGGATCCATGACACCGTGGTGATGCTGCGCTCGATTCGCATGGCTCATTCCTCCTCGCGGACGTGAAATCGTGCTCTCACCGTGCTCCGACGGGCGCGCCGGCGCCAGGGCGGTGACCGGCATCGGAAGGTGTAGCTGGCACCCCTCCGCCACAGCGGTTGACGCCCTTCCATCCGATGACCCGCCGCAGCCCGGCGTTGGCGACCAGGTTCGGGTCGTCGAAGGTCGCGTCGATCCGGTCGATAGTCTGCGATACTCGCGTCACTGGAAGTGTCTCCTGGCTGGTCAAACGATCTGGCGTAAGC
>JBFGCT010000108.1:0-13918 GCA_041581055.1 Ilumatobacteraceae bacterium
GCCGTTGGCCCCCGGCGCCGACGCCGCCGGCCAACTCGAGGCGCTCGCCGGAGCGCTCGAAGCGATGGACCGAGCCGAGCTCGACGCACTGGCCGCTCGACTCGACGGGCTGGCACAGAGCCAGACCGCGGGGAACGCCGGGGTCGCGCAGGCGCTGCGGTCGGCGGCGGCCGAGCTGCGCGCCGGGAACGTCGCCGGCGCGGAGGCGGCGCTCGCCGCGGCCGCCGGCGCGCAACGCTCGGCGCGCGCCGAGGTCGCCGATCGAGATGTCGCCGCATCGGCGGCCAACGCCGCGACGGCCGCGGCGGGGAGGTTGCGCGGGCGGGCGGACTTGCCGGGCGATGGCCAGACATCGGGCGAAGGGCAAGGGCAAGGCGACGGGCAGGGCCAGGGCGACGGGCAGGGCCAGGGCGACGGGCAGGGCCAAGGCGACGGGCAGGGCCAAGGCGACGGGCAGGGCCAAGGCGGTGGCCGCGGTGGCCGCGGGTCGCCGGGGAGCGGGGCGTCGGGCCAGGTCGCTGGAGCATCGCCGACGGGCGGACAATCGGCCGGGCAGGGCGGCCAGGGAACGCCGGGGCCCGGTGGCGGCGTCGCGGGCACGACCGGCGTCTCGCGGGCCGAGGTCTTCGATCCGGTCGCCGGCGGGCGCGGCGCCGACGTGCAGGTCGACATCGGCGGGGGGGTCGGCCAGGGCGACGTCGTCGGGCGCGGCGACAGCGCGACCACCGCGGGCGAGGCGTTCGTCCCGTTCCAGCAGGTGTTGCCCGGATATCTGGACGACGCGGCCGCGGCGCTCGACGAGCTTGCGCTGCCGCCCGATCTGCGAAGCACCGTTCGCGACTATTTCGATCATCTCGCCCAGCGGTGACCTGGAGGCCCAAGTGAGCGACACCGACCACCACACCGCTGGCGGCGACGGCGGCGCGCCGACGGCGCGGCCACTGCCGACGTTCGACGAGGCGGCGGCGCGGTACCAGGAGTTGACGTCGCGGATCGTCGACCAGATTCGCCAGCGGATCGTCGGACAGGAGGCCGTGGTCCGCGACGTGATGGTCAGCATGGTGTGTGGTGGCCATGTCCTGCTCGAAGGCGTGCCGGGCCTCGGGAAGACCGAGCTGCTGAAGTCGCTGGCCGACTCGGTCGACGCGACGTTCGCCCGCATCCAGTTCACCCCCGACCTGATGCCCGCCGACGTTGTGGGCACCGAGGTGATCGGCACCGACGACCACGGCCACCGCGATTTCCAGTTCCGCGAGGGTCCGGTGTTCACCAACCTGTTGCTCGCCGACGAGATCAACCGGGCCACGCCGAAGACGCAGTCGGCGCTGCTCGAGGCGATGCAGGAGCGGCAGGTGACCGTCGGCGGGGAGACGCGGCCGCTGCCCGACCCGTTCATGGTGATGGCCACCCAGAACCCGATCGAGCTCGAGGGCACGTATCCGCTTCCGGAGGCCCAGCTCGACCGCTTCTTCGTCAAGGTCGTCGTCCCCCAGCCGGGGCCCGACCTGCTCACCGAGATCCTCCAGCGCACGACGGGGAGGGTCCACGAGTCGGTCGGCGCCGTCTGCGGGCCGCGCGAGCTCCGGTGGCTCATCGCGACAACCCGGCGGGTCGCGGTCGCCACCCATCTGCTGCAGTACGCCGCGCTGCTGGTCACGGCGACGCAGCCGGCCGCCGAACACGCGCCCGAGCTCGTCCGCCGCTATGTGCGCGCCGGCGCGTCGCCGCGCGGTGGCCAGGCGATGATCATGGCGGCGAAGGCGCGGGCCCTGTTCGACGGCCGGCCCCACGTCAGCGGCCAGGACCTCCTCGACTCGGCCGCGTCCACCTTGCGCCACCGGGTCTTGCTGGGCTACGAGGCGACCGCCGACGGCATCGACGCCGACGAGATCGTGCGCGAGGTCGTGGCGACCACGGCCGAACCGGGTCAGGCACGGCGCGGATTGCGCTGAGCCCGGGAACATGATCTCCCTCGAGTCGCTCCGCCGCCTGGAGCAACTCCAGCTGTGCTCGAGCCGGCGGCTGGTCGGCGTCGTCGCCGGTGAGCACCGAGCGCCGCGCCACGGCGCGACCCTCGACTTCGCCGACTACCGGGAGTACCAGCCGGGCGACGACGTCCGGCGCATCGACCCGCACCAGCTCGCCCGCCTCGACGTCCTGCGCATCAAGCTGTACGAGGCCGACGACGACCTGGTCGTGCGGGTGCTGCTCGACACGTCGGCGTCGATGGCGATGCACGGCAAACGCACCGCGGCGATGAGCGTGGTGGCGGCGCTTGGCGCCGTCGCCCTCACCGGTGGCGACTCGTTGTCGCTCGTCGCGTTCCCCGCCGCGCCCGCGGCGCGTCGGTTCGTCGGCCGAGCCGGCCTGCCGCAACTCGTCGCGACGCTCACCCGCCTCGAATGGGGCGGGACCACGCCGTTCGCCCCTGCGGCGCGCGCGCTGCTGCACCGGCCGGGCGTCCCCGGCATGACCGTCGTCGTGTCGGATCTGCTCACCCCGGACTGGCGGGAGGTGATCTCCCGCCTCCCATCTCGCGGCGCCGACCTCCTCGTCGTCCACATCGGCGCCCGCGAGGAGGCCGACCCTCCGATGTTCGGCGATCTCGAACTCGAGGACAGCGAGTCGTCCGACCAGGTGCCGGTCAGCCTGACCACCGCCGGGCTCGATCGCTATCGGCAGCGGCGCGCGCAATGGGTCGACGACGTCCGCCGGCGATGCCACGACATCGGCGGCCGCTACCTCCCGCTCGACGCGGACGCCGACGTCGAGCGGGAGCTGCTCCGATCGTGGCGGACGAGCGGGGTGGTGCGGTGACGTTGCTCGCGCCGCTCGGTCTGCTCGCCGGACTGCTGGCGCTCCCCGTGCTCGCCGTGCACATCCTGCGCCCGCAACGCGAGCGCCAGCTCGTGTCGTCGACGTTCCTGTGGCGCCCGCTGGAGGATCCGGTCGCGCCGAGCCGGCCGTGGCAGCGCCTGCGGTGGAGCCTTCCGCTCCTGCTCCAGCTCCTCATCGTCGCGCTGCTCGCGCTGGCGTTGGCCGAACCGGCGCGCACCGGCGCCACCACGCTCAGCGCGCACACCGTGTTCGTCGTCGACGCGTCCGGCTCGATGCTCGCCACCGACGGTGAGCCCGACCGTCTGGAGGGCGCCAAGGACCGGGTGGCGGCGATGCTCGATCGGCTGCCGAGCGGCGGCTCGGCGAGCTTGGTGGTCGCCTCCGGCGACCCCGAGCTCCTCGTCGTCGACAGCAGCGACGCCGAAGCGCTCCGGCGCGAGCTCGACCGGATCCGGCCGACTTCCGGCACGGCCGACTTCGATCGGGCGTTCACCCTCGCGGAGTCGGCGATCTCGCCGACGCGGCCGACCGGCTGGGTGCTCGTCTCCGACGGCGGAGTCTCGGCGGACGAGCAGCGTCTCGCCCCTCCGGGCACGCGCTACGAGGCGATCGGGAGCGGGGACGTCAACCGGGCGATCACCGCGCTCTCGGTGACCGTCGCCGACGGCGGGCTGCGGGCGTTGGTCACGATCGCCAACACCGGCGGGCCGGCGGCCACGCAGGGGCTGCGCGTCGACGTCGACGGCGTGACCGTCGCCCGGGAGACCGTCGCGCTGCCGGCCGGCGAGTCGGTCGAGCTCAACGTCCCGATCCCACCGGGCTCCCGGGTCGAGGCGTTCCTCGACGGTGGCGACCTCCTGCCCAACGACAACCAGCGCGCCACGCTCGTGCCGCTGGCGCGCGACGTCAAGGTGCACGTCCTGTCCGCCGACCCGGATGGCCCGTTCTTCATCGAGGAGGTGCTCGACGCGATGGGCGCCGAGCTCGTCGGCCGCGCCGACGGCGCCGACTTGGTCGTCTACGACCGCGTCGACGCCCCGGCCACGTCGACGCTGCCGTTCATCTCGATCGCCAGCCCGTCACCGCCGGCCGGGGTACGCGTGGTCGGCGAGGTCGACCGGCCGATTCCGACGTTCGTCGCCGACGACGTGCTGCTGCGCGACGTCGATGTGACCGGCACGGCGATCGCCACCGCCCAGCGCCTCACCGTCGAGGCGGGCACCGTGCTGATCGGGTCGGCGGAGGGCGAACCGCTCCTCGTCGAGGGACGGAGCGGGGACGCGCGGTGGTTCCATCTCGCCTTCGACCTCGAAGCGTCGAACCTGCCCGTCGAAGTCGCCTACCCGATCCTGTTCTCGCGCATGGTGAGCGATCTGACGATCACCGACGACGTGCCGGCGTCGGCCGACGTCGGGACGCGGCTTCCGAGCCTTCCGTTCGACGCGGTGGTCACCAGCCCGCGCGGCGTCGCCACGACCGTGCGGGCCGGCGGTCTCCTGCCGGTGTTGACCGGCAGCGGGTTCTGGACCGTCGAGGACGCCGACGGCGCCGTGCGGCCGGTGGCGGTCGTGTTCCCGTCCGCCGAGTCGCGGCTGACCGTCCCCTCGACGCTGCCCGGCCTCACCCCGGCGCCGGCCGACTCGGTCGGCGGCGGCCCGGCGACGACCACGTCGAGTCTGATGCCGCTCGTGCTGGCCATCGCCCTCGCGCTGCTCGTCCTCGAGTTGCTCGTCGGGCTCAGGCGCGTCGGCGTCCCCCGGGTGCAATGGCGTCTCGGGTTGGCGACGCGCGCCCTGATCGCGATCTGCCTGGTCGGCGCGCTGCTCGGCGTGCAGTGGACGCGCTCGGACGGCGCCGTCCGGGCCGTGCTCGTCGTCGACGTGTCCGACTCGCTCGGCGACGACGGCGGGCGGCGGGTCGACGCCGTCCGCGCCGCGGTGCTGAACGCGGGGAACGCCGACCACATCGCCATCGTCGAGGTCGGTCGGACCGTGCGCGTGGCCAAGCCGTTCGCCGGCGCGGACGCCGCCGGCGTCGACCCGCCGGCCGGTGACGGCACCGACCTGGCCCGCGGCATCCGCCTCGCCAGCTCGCTGCTCGACGGGTCGACGCGCGAGCGCATCGTCGTGATCTCCGACGGCGCGAACACCGACGGAGATCTCGACGCCGAAGTGGCCCGGCTGGCCGAGAACGACCTCCGTCTCGACGCGATGACGATCGACCCTGGGCGAGCGGCCGACGTGGCGGTCGACGCCGTGGTCGGCCCGACCAACGTGTCGGTCGACGAGCGGTTCACGCTCACCGCGATCCTGCACGCCGACCAGGCCGCGTCCGTCACCGTCGACCTCCTCCGCGACGACGAGCCCAAGGCCACCAAGGAAGTCGACCTCGTCGCCGGCCGCAACGAGGTCGAGTTCGAGGTCACCGCCGCCGGGGCCGGCGCGGACCGATACGCCGTCCGCGTTCGCGATCTCAGCGACGCCGTTCCGCAGAACGACGCGGCGTTCGTCGCCGTCGCCGTCGGCGGACCGCCGAGCGTGCTGGTCATCGACGGGCAGCCCGGCGCGGGCGAGCTCATCGAAACGGCGCTGACCGCCCGCTCGATCGACACCGAGCGGCGCGCCGTCGGCGAGTTCCCACCGGTCGACGAGCTGACCACGTTCTCGTCGGTCGTGCTCGTCGACGTCGACGTGCGCGATCTCAGCCCGACCAGCCTCGATGCGCTCGACGCCCACGTCAGGGACCAGGGCAACGGCCTCGTCGCCGTCGGCGGGACGAGCTCGTTCGCCCTCGGCGGGTACGCCGACAGCGACCTCGAGGCGCTGCTGCCGGTCGAGAGCCGGGCCGACGACCCGACCCGCAAGGCGACCGTGGCGGAGGTGCTGCTGATCGACGCGAGCGAGTCGATGGGCGCATGCCACTGCTCGCCGGTCGAGGGCGACGACCCGTTCGCCGGTGGCGCCGAAGAAGGCGGCGTGAACAAGACCGACATCTCGCGCGCCGCGGCGGAGCGGGCGATCGCCGCGCTCGCCGACGACGACGAGGTCGGCGTGCTGGCGTTCAGCGGGCGCCCCGAGTGGATCATCCCGCTACAAGCGGTCGGTGACGCCGGGGACACGACGGCCCAGCTGGCGAGCCTCACCCCGTCCGGCGAGACGCGCATCGGACCGGCGCTGGCGGACGCCGCCACCGCCCTGCGCGGGAGCGCCAAAGAGCTCAAGCACATCATCCTGTTCACCGACGGCTTCACGCCCGAGCTGTTCAACGAGGGCTTTGCCTTCCCCGGGGGCACGACATCGTTCTCCAACCTGGAGGCCGACGCCGGGCGGCTCGCCGACGAGGGCATCACCGTCTCGGTCGTCGCCACCGGCGAGGGGGCGGCCCCGCTGCTCGAGGGGGTCGCCACCGCCGGCAACGGCCGGTTCTACCCCGGACGCGACCTCGAGGAGATCCCGGAGATCTTCGTCGAGGAGGCCCGTATCGCCTCGCGCAGCTTCATCAACGAGGGCGAGTACCCGCCGCTGGTGACGTCGACCGCGGCACCGGTCCGGGGGCTCGCGGCCGCCCCGCCGCTGGCGGGCTACCTCGCCGCCACGCCTAAGGACACCGCCGACGTCATGCTGCAGGTCGGCGAGTTCGCCGACCCCCTCCTCTCCTCGTGGCGGGTCGGGCTCGGGAAGGTCTCGGCGTGGACGTCCGACGGCGGCGACCGGTGGGCGGCGCAGTGGGCGGCATGGGACCGATGGGCCGACTTCTGGTCGACGCTCGTCCGCGACACCTTCCCGCTCGAGGGCGCGTCGGGCTACGACCTGCGCGCCGAGCTCCGCGGCGCCTCGTTGTTCATCGAGCTCGAGGGCGAGGCGGCGTGGCCCGCCGGGTCGGCCCCGGTCGCCCAGGTCACGGGGCCCGACGGCGCGGCGACCGAGGTCGAGCTCGAACGGGTCACCGAGACGACGTTCGGCGCGTCGCTGCCGGCCGAAGCGACCGGCAGCTACGTCATCGGCGTGGCGGCGCAGGGTGACGCGTCGTCGACCCGTCTCGCTTCGGCGATCGCGACGCGCTCGTACGCGCTGGAGTATCGCCCGTCGACCGGTCCGCCGAACGACCTGGCGGCGATGTCGGAGTCGACGGGAGGGCGCGGCGAGATCGACTCCGGATGGATCTTCGACCCCGAGGGCCTGCCATCGGGTTCCACCGCGCGCGGCCTGCGCTGGATCCTGGTGCTCATCGCGGCGGGACTGTGGCCGCTGGACGTCGCGCTGCGGCGGGTTCGGCTGCGGACGCTGGCGGCCGACGTGCGCGCATCGCGACAGCACCGCCGAGGAGCATCGCCACCGCGCCCGCCCACACCCACGGCATCAGCGGCCGGCGCCGGACGGTGATCGTCGCCTCGGTCGCGCCCGGGTCGATCGCGTCGAGGACGACGATCGTGTCCCCGCGAAGGGATCCGGCGATCGATGACTCGGCGGTCGGGATCGGCTGATCCTCATACGCTCGCAACTCCGGTTCGTGCCGGGACCGCGTGCCGCCGAGATCGACGACGACGACGGCCCGCACGAACTCGAAGCGGTCGGTGGACCCGACGTCGAGCCGTTCGAGCTCGACGGTCCACGCGCCGATCGTCGCGACCTCGCCGGTGCCGACCCGGACCTGATGATCGTCTCCCGTCCCGGCGGCGACCGCGCCGAGCATCACGAGCGCGAACCCGCCGTGGGCCAGCGCGACGCCGACCGACCGGCGCGACCGGCGGATCGAGCCGGGCCGGGCGACGACGGCGCCGACCGAGGCGCCGAGCGCGGCGCCGCCGAGCGCGGCGACGCTCGCCCCGCGCCACGCCCCGATCCCCAGCCACCAACAGATCAGGAGCGCGCCGAGCGCGCCGAGCGCCGCGCCGGTGGCGGCCCGCCCGCCGCCGCGCCGACCGCCCGCCCACCGCAACTCGGGCCCGATCGCCATCGCCAACAGCGCGGCGATGACGATCGGGGCCAGCACGCGGTGGTAGTACGCGGGCCGCACGAGCTCGCGGGCCTGGGTCGCCGACGACCACCACACCCCGTCGACGACCGGCCAGAGCGTGCCGACCGCGATCGCCAGCACCGCGATGCCCCCCAGCGCGGCCTGGGCGGCGAGCGCCAGGTCGCGGCGCCAGCCCCAGGGCGACCCGCCGGGGAGGCCGAGTCGGAGGAGGACGACGACGCTGGCGACCACGGACACCAGGGCGAAGAGCAACAGCGGCCGGCCGATCGCCGTCGAGTCGGCGAACGCGTGGATCGAGCCGGTGCTCCCGGACCGGGTGACGTAGACACCGCTGACCATCAGGCAGAACGCGCCGGCGACGGCAGCCGCCGTCGTCAGCGGCAGCCGGCCGGTGGCCCGGGTCGCGGCGGCGCCGTGCAGCGCGACCGTCGTCGCCAGCCAGGGCAGGAGCGCCGCGTTCTCCACCGGGTCCCACGCCCAGAACCCTCCCCAGCCGAGCTCGGCGTAGGCCCACTGGCTGCCCGCGACGATCCCGATCCCGAGCACCAGCCACGAGGCGCGCAGCCACGGGACCACCGCGTCGAGCCAGGAGCGGTCGAGTCGGCGCTCCCACGCCGCCGCCATCGTGAGGGCGAAGGGCACGGCGACGAGGGCCAGCCCCGCGTACAGGATCGGCGGGTGGTACACCATCGCCGGGTGCTGCAGCACGGCGAGGAGACCGCGGCCGCGTCCGGTCGGCACGTCGAGCGTCTCGAACGGCGAGGCCGACACGCGGCTGACGGCGAGGAACACCGCCGTCGTGAAGGAGCCGATCAGCGCGAGTCCGGGCGCGGCGGACGACGCGGCGCCGTCCGGCCCGGCCCGGCGCCGAGCGGTGCGCCAAGATCCGCACGCGAACACCGCTGGGGTGAGGGCGGCCCAGACGAGCAGCGAGCCCTCCATGCCGCCCCAGGCGCCGGCGATCCGATACTGGAGCGGCGTCGCCGACGACGCGTGTCGGGCGACGTACGAAAGGCTCGGGTCGACACGGATCAACGCGGCGACGAGCGCCACCACCGCCGCCGCGGCAAGCGCGGCGGTGAGGACGGCCGCGGCGACCGTGAACCTGCGCCACTGCGGGACGGCGCCGACGACCGCCCAGGCGACCGCCGCGGCGATCGCCAGTTCGAGCGCCAGCTGCCCCACCCGGCGATGGTACGCCCGCCATCATCGGCCATCGCGTCGCGTGACCGTCGGTGTCCGACACCCGCCGCCGCGCGTCGCCGATCCGTAGGAGGCCGCTCGCTCTCGCTAGGTTCGCCGGCAGCGGGCGCGACCATCCCGCACGGCACGACGGAGGAACGATGGCGCACGACCACGGCAAGACCTCGACCGGGGCCGGCCCGATCGACCGCGAGGCGCTGCGGGCCAAGTACCTGGCCGAACGTGACAAGCGACTGCGCGACGACGGCAACGAGCAGTACGTCGAGCCGGTCGGCGCGTTCGCCCACTACCTCCACGACCCATACGTCGAGCCCGTCGAGCGCGAGCCGCTGTTCGACGAGGTGACCGTCGCCTTCATCGGTGGGGGCTTCTCCGGCTTGGTCACCGGCGCCGCGCTCAAGCAGGCGGGCGTCGACGACGTGCGGATCATCGAGAAGGCGGGCGACTTCGGCGGCACGTGGTACTGGAACCGGTACCCGGGCGCACAGTGCGACACCGCCGCGTTCGTGTACATGCCGCTCCTCGAAGAGACCGGGCACATGCCGACCGAGAAGTACACGCGGGCGCCGGAGATCCTCGAACACTGCCGCCGGATCGGCAAGCACTTCGGGCTCTACGACAACGCCTGCTTCTCGACCGAGGTCACCGGCCTGGAGTGGGACGAGGCGAGCGCCCGCTGGATCATCTGCACCAACCGGGGCGACCAGATGCGGGCGAAGTTCGTGGCGATGGGCACCGGGCCGCTGCACCGGCCGAAGCTGCCGGGCGTCCCCGGCATCGACACGTTCGCCGGCCACACCTTCCACACCAGCCGGTGGGACTACGAGTACACCGGCGGCGACCCGTCCGGCACGCCGATGGACAAGCTCGGCGACAAACGCGTCGGGATCATCGGCACGGGGGCGACGTCGGTGCAGGCCGTCCCCCATCTGGCGCGGGCCTGCGGCGAGCTGTACGTCTTCCAGCGGACGCCGTCGTCGATCGACGTGCGCAACAACCACCCGATCGACCCGGAGTGGTTCGCCACCCTCGAACCCGGCTGGCAGGAGGAGTGGATGATGAACTTCACCACGCTCCAGACCGGGGGCTTCGCCGACGAGGACCTGGTGATGGACGGCTGGACCGACATCACGATCCGCATCCGCGACAAGCTGCTGTCGCACCCGGACCCCGATTTCAGCCCCGAGGGGTTCATGCGCGCGTACCACGAGAGCGACGACGAGAAGATGACCGAGATCCGGGCCCGGGTCGACGCGCTGATCGACGACCCGGCCACCGCCGAGGCGCTCAAGCCGTGGTACCGCCAGCTCTGCAAGCGGCCGTGCTTCCACGACGAGTACCTCCAGGCGTTCAACACGCCGGGCACCCATCTGGTCGACACCGACGGCCGCGGCGTCGACCGCATCGACGAGACCGGCGTCTGGGTCGGTGACGTCCACTACGAGCTGGACCTGCTGATCTACGCGTCGGGGTTCGAGGTCGGGACCGACTACGCCCGGCGGTCGGGGTACGACACCATCGGCCGCGACGGTCGCAAGCTCTCGGAGTACTGGGCCGACGGGATGCAGAGCAAGCACGGCATCCACGTCCACGGGTTCCCGAACATGTTCGTCGTCGGGCCGACCCACGGCGCCAACCTGATCTCCAACATCCCGCACAACCTGACCGAGGCCGGCAAGACGATCGCCGCGATCATCGCCCACGCGACCGACATCGACGCCGACGTGGTCGAGGTCACCGCCGACGCCGAGCGGGAGTGGATGGAGCTGCTGATTGCGGGCGGCCGCCGCTTCGGCAACCAGCCCGACTGCACGCCGGGGTACTACAACAACGAGGGCCGCGACGCCGGCCGGCGGGGGCTGCTCAACACCCTCGGCTACCCGGACGGGCCGGTCGCCTACTTCGAGTACATCGACCGGTGGCGATCATCGGGCGACTTCGAGGGGCTGGACTTCCGCACCCGCTGACTCCGGCGACCCGGCTACGGTGGCCGTCGTGGCGGCCGGACGGGTCGCCGCGGGGGAGGATCCTGATGACACGCACGATCGCGCTGGCGATGGGTTTGATGTTGGTCGCCGCGGCGTGCGGCAGCGACGACCCTGGCGAGAGCGGCAGCACCACTCCCCCGGGCACCGAAGCACCGGAACCCGAGCCGGCGACCACCGACGCCCCGGAGCCTGCAGCCACCGACGCGCCCGAGCCGGCAACCACCGACGCCCCCGAGCCGGCGACAACCGAGCCACCGCCGGAGACCACCACCACGACCGAGCCGGCGCGTCCGGTGAACGCGGTCGGCCTGGTGCCCCTGCCCGGCGCGCAGCTCGATTTCACGGGCCAACTGGTACCCGCGCCGAGCCTCGTCTGGTCGCTGTTCTCGGGCAGCGGCGGCATCATCGTCGAGAACATCGGTGGTCCGCTCCCGCCGGGCTGCCACGGCACGTCCTTCTTCGACCCCACCACGTTCGACCTCCTGCAGATCGACGGCACGGACGCCTCGGCCTATGCAACCCGCGGCGAGGGGGGCTGCGACGGGATGCAGCAGGACATGGCCGACGGCGTCGTCGATGGCGACGCGGTCAAGATCAACACCGACGACCTCATCATGTTCGACTTCGGCGGGCTCCCTCCGCCGCCGTTCGACGTCAGTACCCAGGTGCTCGACCCTGACGGGCAGAACGGCGTCTTCCGGTCGGCCGATCCGGACGCAACCCTGTTCGAGAACCGGCTCGACGACTCCGACATCACCCACGTCGTCGGCGCCGACGTCGTGCTCGAGGTCGACCCCGCCACCGGCGAGCTCGTGCCGATCCAGCCGCCGCTGCCCGCGCCGGGCAACTGCGTCGACTTCGACTTCTGCGTCCTCGACCGGTTCGGCGTCGACCTGATCGACCCCGAGGGCAACCCGGGCCAGGTGCTCGTGTCGGGCGACGGGGCGGGGCTGTTCACGTTCCTCGACGAGGCCGAGTGGCAGGCGCTCGTCCGCATCGTCAACGGGTGCCAGTTCAACGACCACTTCTGGGTGTTCGCCGCCGCCACCACCAGCGTCGAGTTCGACCTGACGGTCACCGACACGACGACCGGTGAGAGCCGGTCGTACTTCAACCCGCTCGACAACCTCCCCGAGCCGATCCTCGACACCTCCGCCTTCGCCACCTGCCCCTGACACGCCCCACCCGTTTGCGTCGCGATTCCGGCGACCCGTCCGATCACAATCGCGACGCAAACGTGAGGCACCTGCGCCACCCGCGCCTGCCCCGGCCCGGTCAGTAGAGCGCGTCGTTGCCGCCGGCGGCGGAGCCACTCCGGGCCTGAGCCAATTCGGCGGCCAGCCCGAGGCGCATGGCGACGATGTCGGTCGTCACGGTCACCATCCGGAATCCGGCGTCGAGCCGGGTCGGGGTCAGGGCTCCGCTGGCGTGGACGCCGGCGACGACACCGGCCCGCGCGCAGGCGGCGGCGATCGCCGCCAACGCGTCGGCGAACGCCGGGGTGTCGTCGTTGTTCCCCGGCGGCAGGCCGAGCGTGAGCGACAGGTCGGCCGGCCCGACGTAGACCGCGTCGATTCCGGCCACGGCGAGGATGTCGTCGATCCCGGCGACCGCCTGCGCCGTCTCGATCATCGGGATGACGGCGACGTTGTCCCGCGCCCAGTCGACGTACGAACCGTCGACGCGCGGTGCGACGAGGCCGGGGCCGAAGCTGCGCGCCCCCTCAGGGGCGTACCGGCACGCCCGCACGACCGCCTCGGCCTCGGCGACGGTGTTGACCATCGGGACGATCACGCCGTGGGCGCCGGCGTCGAGCATCTTGCCGATGATCCCGGGCTCGTTCCACGGCACCCGCACGATCGGCGACGCCCCGCCGAGCAGGATCGCCTGGATCATCGGCACCGCGTCGGAGTACTCGATGCCGCCATGCTGCGTGTCGACGCACACGTAGTCGACGCCGGACCGCGCGGTCGCCTCGGCCGACGCCGGGCTCGGGATCGCGAGCCACGCGCCGAGCGTGATCCCGCCGGCTCGCCACCGCTCGCGAATGGGAGTCGTCATCGGCGCGAGTCTGTCACGATCGACGCCGGACGGCCGTCGAGCAATGCCAGCACGTTGTCGAACGCGTGCGTGAAGAGGCGCAACCGGCCGGCGGCGGTGGCCGACGCGACGTGCGGCGTCACGATCACGTTCGGCCGGTTCAGCAGCGGGTGGCCGAGCGGCAGCGGCTCGGGTTCGGTGACGTCGAGCGCGGCGCCGGCGACCCGGCCGCTCTCGAGCCCGTCGACCAGGGCCGCCTGGTCGACGAGCGCTCCCCGCGCGCAGTTGACGATGTAGACGCCGCGCCGCATGCGGGCGATCGAGTCGGCGCCGATCAGGTGGCGCGTCTCGGGGACGGCCGGCGCGTGGAGCGAGATGACGTCGGACCCCTCGATCACCTCGTCGAGGGTGACCAGCTCGAGTCGATCGAGGCCGGGCGGCGGCGCGGCGATCGCCGGGTCGAACCCGATCACCCGCATCCCGAGGGCGGCGGCGGCCCGGGCCACGCGGCGGCCGACGCGCCCGACCCCCACCAGCCCGAGCGTCGCACCGTCCAGTTCGAGCGACGTCGGCGTCGACCGTCCGCGCTCGCCGGCGTCGGCCCGATCCTGCAGCCACGGCAGCTCCTTGGTGATCGCCAGCAGCAGCGCCATCGTGTGCTCCGCGGTCGACACCGTCGGCGCCTCGGGCGCGTTGCAGACGACGACCCCGGCGGCGGCCGCGGCGGCGATGTCGACATTGTCGTACCCGACCCCCATCCGCGACACGATGCGCAGGTCGGGGAACCGGGCGAAACGCGCCGCATCCCAGCGGTGGCCGACTCCGACCACCGCGGCGATCGCACCGGGCAGCCGATCGTCGCCCGGGCCGAC
>JBFGCT010000109.1:0-13846 GCA_041581055.1 Ilumatobacteraceae bacterium
TCGACGTGCGGCCGGAACCACTCGGCGTCGGCCAGCCCGTGCTCCACCGCCCGCCGCGACTCCGCGCCGACCAGCGAGTAGTCGCGGGCCGGACGGCCTTCGAGGAGGGCGGTGAGCGATGCGGCCATGTCGTCAGGCCCGCCGCTGGGCGGCCTTCCCGGCGACGACCTCGTCGTGGGCGGCGAGCACCTCGGCGCGGTTGGACACCTCGGGCACCCCGACCTCCCAGTAGGCGCCGCCCTCGGTCCACGCGTGCGGATGGGTCTGCAGCGCGATCACGTAGGTGCGGTCGGACGCGCGGGCCCGCCCGATCGCCGCCTCGAGCTCGGCCACCGACGTGACGGTCTCGCTGTTGCAGCCCTGAGCCGCGGCGAGCTGCGCGAAGTCAACCCGCACGCCCTCGTCGCCCTTGCAGTCCGCGAGCAGGTTGTTGAACGGCACGCCACCCTGGTTCACCTGCAACCGGTTGATCACCGCGAACCCTCCGTTGTCGCAGATGACCACGATCATCTTGTGCCCGGACAGCACCGAGCTGAACAGGTCGGAGTTCATCATCATCGTCGAGCCGTCGCCGACGAACACGATCACCTCCCGGTCGGGCATCGCCATCTTCGCGCCCCACCCGCCGGAGATCTCGTAGCCCATGCAGGAGAACCCGTACTCGCAGTCGAAGCTGTTGACCTCCTCGGCCCTCCACCCGTTGTTGACCTCGCCAGGGAACCCGCCGGCCGCGGCGAGCGCGTAGTCGCCGGGGCGCTTGTCGCGGTCGAACGCGCCGACGACCTGGGCGTAGGTGACCGGCTCGCCGGTGTCGTCGCTCGGCGCCGCGATCTTGTCGATGTAGCGGTGGTACGCGGCGGTGAGCGAGGCGGCGCGCTCGGTCCAGGCGTCGTCGAACCGATGGTCGCCGAGGGCCGCTCCAAGCTCGCGCAGCCCCTCGCGGGCGTCGGCCACCAGCGGCAGCGACCGCCGCTTGCCGGCGTCGAAACGCGCCGCGTTGAGCCCGATGATCTGCACGCCGGGATCGTGGAAGACCGTCCACGACCCCGTCGTGAAGTCCTCCAACCGGCTGCCGACGGCGAGCACCACGTCGGCGTCGTTGGCGAGCGCGTTGGCCGACTCGCAGCCGGTCACCCCGATCGGCCCGGCGTTCAGCCCGTGCGCCGCGACGAGGCTGGCCTTGCCGGCGACCGTCTCGACGACCGGGATGTTGTGGCGCTCGGCGAACGCCGCCAGCTCGGCCTCGGCGAAGGAGTAGTGGACGCCGCCGCCGGCGAGGATCAGCGGGCGTTCGGCGTGGCGCAGCGCGGCCGCCGCGGCGGCGAGCTGACCGGCGTCGGGTCGAGGGCGGACGATGCGGTGGAGCCGCGGCTCGAGGAACTCGTCGGGGACGGCGAACGCCTGGGCCTGCACGTCCTGCGGGAGCCCGAAGAACGCCGGGCCGCAGTCCGCGGGGTCGAGCATGGTCGCGATCGCCTGTGGCAGCGACGTGAGCACCTGGTCGGGGACGACGATCCGATCCCAGTAGCGGGTCACGGCGCGGAAGGCGTCGTTGACGGTCGTCGACGGCGACCCGAAGTGCTCGACCTGCTGGAGGACGGGGTCGGGGGTCCGGCTGGCGAACGTGTCGCCGGACAGCAGCAGCAACGGCAGCCGGTTCGAGTGGGCGACGCCGGCGGCGGTGACCATGTTGGTCGCGCCCGGCCCGATCGACGACGTGGCGACCATGACCTGGCGGCGGCGCACCGCCTTGGCGTAGGCCGCGCCGGCGAGCGCCATGCCCTGCTCGTTCTGGCCGCGCCACGTCGGGAGCTCGTCCTTCACCTCCTCGAGCGCGTGGCCGAGGCAGGTCACGTTGCCGTGGCCGAAGATCGCGTACACGCCCGGGAACAGGGGCGCCTCGGACCCGTCACCCAGTTCGCTGCGCTGCGCCACGAGGTGGCCGACGATCGCCTGGGCGACCGTGAGTCTCCGTGTCCCCATCACCGTGCTCCCTTCATCTCGCCCGCCATCTCGGCCGTCATCTCGCCCGTCGTCGCCACCATCATCGCGGCGCGAGCCGCTCGACGGTCTCCCAGCGTTCGCTCGCCCACGACCGCAGCAGCGCGTCCTGCACGCTCACGTAGTCGATCGCCTCGGCGAAGCCCGGCTCGTGCTGCCGGCCGGCGGCGACCGAGCTCAGGTACTCGTAGTCCTCGATCACCTTCAGGTCCTCGTAGCCGATCGCGTTGGCGTCGCCCGGCACGAAGTGGCCGTGGTACGGGTACCGGTCGCCGGCGTAGACCGTGGTGTAGCCGCGCGCCTTGTCGGCCGTGAGGAAGAGCTGCAGCTCGTTCATCGTCTCCAGGTTCCACATCAGCGAGCCCTTCGTGCCGTAGATCTCGAACGCGCACTGGCTCTCGGGGCCGATGATCGCCCGCGACGACTCGAACGCCCCGCGTGCGCCGTTCTCGAACTCGACCAGACACCCGAAGTAGTCCTCGTTCTCGACCGCCCCGGTCGGGTCGTCGGGCTGGCCGCGGTCGTAGTGCGTGCCGCCCGCCTTCGGCAGCGGGCGGTCGGTGATGAACGTGTGCCCGGCGCCGACGACACGGCGGATCGGGCCGACGAGCATGTGGGCGAGGTCGATCGAGTGGCTGAGGATGTCGGACGACACGCCGTGGCCGGCCTCGTCGAGCATGAACCGCCACGACAGCAGGCCCATCGGGTCGGCGCCGTACATCGAGAAGAACCGGCCGCGGTAGTTGGTGATCTCGCCGAGCTCGCCGTCGGCGATCAGCTGCTTGGCGTACTGCACGAGCGGCGCCCAGCGGTAGTTGTAACCGACGCCGGTGATGATCCCGGCGTTGCGGCTGGCCGCCTCGATGCGCACGGTCTGGCTCGGCGTGCCGCCGACCGGCTTCTCGCAGAACACGTGCTTGCCGGCCTTCGCCGCGGCGACGGCGACCGGCTCGTGCAGCATGTTCGGCGCGCAGACGCAGACCACGTCGACGTCAGGGTGGGCGATCGCCTCGCTCCAATCGGTCGTCCCCTCGCGGAAGCCGAACGACTCGACCGCCTCGTCGACGCGGGCCTGGACCGTGTCGCTGATGACGACCAGCTCGGGGTCGTAGTCGCGCTCGGGGAACAGCGTCGGGATGCGGAGGTACGAGCGGGTGTGCGCCTGGCCCATCCACCCGAAGCCCACCACGGCGACGCCGATCTTCGGACGGCTCATACGACGACTCCGTCCGCGCTGGTCATCGGGCAGCGCGGGTCGGTCGCCATGCCCGCCCACTCGTCGCGCACCCAGTGGTGGGCCGGGTCGTCGCAGAACGCCATCGACCGCTCGCCGCCCGGTCCGGCCAACACGTTGAGGTAGTACATCGGGTAGCCCGGCGCGGCGACGCACGGCCCGTGGTAGCCGCGGGGGATCAGGAAGACGTCGCCGTCGCGCACCGCCGTGTCGATCTCGTACGGCCCGCCCGGGTCGCCCGCGGGGACGTAGTTGCGGTGCATCCCGAAGCCGTCGCGGGCGTAGTCGGTCGTGCCGGTCCGCCCGATCCGGAAGTAGTAGATCTCCTCGTTGTTGACCTCGCACTCCGGCGACTCGTCGTGCTTGTGCGGCGGGTACGACGACCAGTTGCCGTCGGGGGTGAGCAGCTCGACGCACATCAGCTTGTCGGCGTGGTCCCACACCTCGGGGCTGAGGAAGTTGGTCACCTGGCGGGTCGCCGGCCCGGCGCCGCGCGTCTCGATCTGCACGCCCTCGACCGGTCCGTACCTCGGCGTCAGCGTGCGGGTCGCCCTGGCCATGCAGAGCGCGAACTCGCCACCACTGTCGCTGGCCAGCGTCACCGACGCGTCGCGCGGGACGTACGCGAAGTCGGTCACCCGCTCGAACACCGTCCGCCGGCCGGCGAGCGCGAACCGCTCGCCCGCGCAGGACACCGTGCACGACCCCGACAGCGGCAGCACCACCATCTCGAACTCGCCGGTCGCGAACGCCAGCGGCGCTCCGCCGCCGGCCAGGGTGACCACCCGCAGCCCCGAGTACGTCCAGCCCGCGCGGTCGGGCGTGAGGTCGACGTCGTAGGTCTCGTCGGCGAGCGATCCGGCGGGCCGCAGGAGGTCATCGAGCGCGGTCATGACGGGTGCACGATCTGGGCGGCGGTGGCGACCGCGCCGGCGACGTCGCCGTCCGGCGGGTAGAGCAGCGAGCGGCCGACGACGAGGCCGCGCACGTTGGGGACCGCCATCGCTCGGCGCCATTCGTCGAAGGCGGTCGCCGGGTCGGGGCCGGGTACACCGCCGAGGATCAAGCCGGGGAGCGACGTGGCGGCCATGACCCGCTCGATCTCCGCCGACGCCGGCAGCTTCAGCCACGTGTACGCCGAGGTCGAACCGAGCGCCGACGCGACACCGACACAGCGGACCAGCTCGTCGGCGCTGTCGTCGAGCACCGAGCGGCCGTCGCGGCTCGTGTACGGCAGCGGCTCGATCATCGCCATCAGCCCGGCCGCGGCGAGCCCGGAGATGAACTCGGCGCAGGCCTCGATCGTCGGCTTGCTGTTCGGGTCGTCCGGGTCGATGCGCAACAGCATCTTGCCGCCGTCGAGGCCCTGCTCGACGATCGCCGCGACGTCGTGGCCGGTGAGCTGGTCGTCGAGCTCCCACACGGTCCCCTGCAGCCCGCCCCGGTTCATCGACCCGACCGCCACCCTCCCGTCGAGCGCGCCGAGGAGGGCGAGGTCGTCGAGGATGTCCGGCGTCCCCATCACCCCGTCGACGCCGGGAACGGCGAGGGCGGTCATCGTCCGCTCGATCAGGTCGCGGCGGTTGGCCATCGCCAGCGGATCGCCGCCGACGCCGTTGGCCCGGCGCGCCGGATGGTCGACGGCGATGATGAACGTCGCCCCGTCGTCGGCGAGCACCGGGCGCCGGCGACGGCCGGCGAGCGCCTCGGCGATCGCGGCGGGGCGCAGGGCGCGCGTTTCCAGCAACTCGGACCACCGCTCGTCGGACACGGTCATCGGAGCGCCTCGTCGATCTCGGCCGGTGTCGGCATCGCGTCCGAGCACATCAGCCGGCCGGCCACGATGGCGCCGGCGGCGTTCGCCCGGTGGATGATCTCCTCCGGCGGCCAACCCGCGAGCAAGCCGTGGCACAGCGAGCCGCCGAACGCGTCGCCGGCGCCGAGCCCGCACACCACGTCGACGGGGATCGGCTTGACGACCGTGCGCGCGTCGGCGGTCGCCACGAGCACGCCGTCGCCGCCCTGCTTGACGATCGCCATCGCCACGCCGCGCTCCAGCAGGCGGTCGGCGGCCTCGTCGGGGTGGCGCGTGCCGACGGCGATCTCGCACTCGTCACGGTTGCCGACGGCGATGGTGCACTTCTCGATCGCCGGGGCGATGTGCTCCGCCGCCTCCGCCGCCGAGCTCCAGAACATCGGCCGGTAGTCGAGGTCGATCACGGTGTGGGCGGCCCGGCCGCGGGCGTCGAGCGCCGCCATCGCCGCCGAGCGGCTCGGCTCCTCGGCGAACCGCGAGCCGGTCAGCCAGAACAGCGGGACGGTGCGGATCAGCTCGATCGGCAGGTCGGCGGGCGAGATGTTCATCTCCGGCCCGCGCGGCTGGCGGTAGAAGAACAGCGTCGGCTCCTCCGGCGGCATCAGCTCGCAGAACACGACCGGCGTCAACAGATCCGGGTCGGTGCTGACGAACGCGTCGTGCACGCCGAACTCGCGCAATCCCTGCCGAATGTACGCCCCGAACGCGTCGTCGCCGACGCGGTTGATCACCGCCGCCCGCCGGCCGAGCCGCGCCGCGGCGACCGCCACGTTGGTCGGGCTCCCGCCGATCGACTTGCGGAACGTCGTGACGTCGGCGAGCGGCACGCCGTGCTGCTCGGGGTACAGGTCGACCGACGAGCGCCCGAACGTGAGGATCTCGAGGTCGGCGAGATCGAACGGAGCGGCCATGGCGAAGGGGGCGGACGGCGATCGGGCGCGGACGGTCTACCGCTCGGTCGACTCGAGTTCGTGGGCCAGCGCCTCAAGCTCGGCGCCGCCGGCCATCATCCTGATCAGCTCGTCGCGCGGCAGGTCGTCCTTGGCGAAGTTGCCCATCGAGTGACCGCGGTTGAGGATCATGAACCGGTCGCCGACCGGGTACGCGTGGTGCGGGTTGTGGGTGATGAAGATCACCCCGAGGCCGCGGTCGCGGGCGGCGATGATGTACTTCAACACGACACCGGACTGCTTGACGCCGAGCGCCGAGGTCGGCTCGTCGAGGATCAGCACCTTGGCCCCGAAGTACACCGCCCGGGCGATCGCCACCGACTGGCGCTCGCCGCCGGACAGCGTGCCGACCGACTGGTCGGTGTCGCGGATGTCGATGCCCATCTTGCCCATCTCGTCCTTGGCGATCGCCTTCGCCTTGTCGATGTCGACCCGGCGGAACGGCCAGACCCCCTTGGTCGGTTCGGAGCCGAGGAAGAAGTTGCGCCAGACCGACATCAGCGGCACCATGGCCAGGTCCTGGTAGACGGTGGCGATGCCGTTGTCGAGCGCCTCGCGCGGTGACTCGAAGTTCACCGGGCGGCCCTCGAGTTCGATGTCGCCCTCGTCGCGCTGGTGGACGCCGGCGAGGATCTTGATGAACGTCGACTTGCCCGCGCCGTTGTCGCCGAGGACGCACGTCACCTCCCCGGCGTTGACGTGCGTCGTCACGCCCTTGAGGGCGATGATGTTGCCGTAGAACTTGCCGACGTTGTCGAGATCGATCAGTGACGTCATCGTGAGGCCTCCGCCTGTTTGCGAATGAAGTTGTTGGCGATCACGGCGCCGAGCAGGATCATGCCGAGGAAGGCGAAGCGCCAGTCGGAGTTCCAGCGGGCGGCCGGGATGCCCTGGGTCGACATCGCCATGATGAACGCGCCGATCGCCGCGCCGAACACCGAGCCGTACCCGCCGGTCAGCGCGGTGCCGCCGACGACGGCGGCGATGATGTACTCGAACTCGAGCCCGTTGCCGGTGCCGGACTGGATCGTGTTCAGGCGGAACGCCAGCAGGAGCCCGACCAGCCAGGCGCCGGCCGACACGATCATGAACAGCTGCGTCTTGGTCCGCGCCGCCGGGACGCCGATCTGGCGCGCGGCCTGCTTGTTGCCGCCGACGGCGAAGATCCAGCTCCCGAACCTGGTCTTGCCGAGCACGTACGTCGCGACGAGCGTGACGGCGATGAACCACAGGAACTCGACGCGGAACTGAGCGGGCGGGATGCCAGCGTCGATCTCGTCCTGCGTGGTGAACAGCAGCCGGACGAGGACACCGGCGATGACCGCCGCGCCGCCGACGATGGCCACGCGCGAGGCGAGGCGGTCGGCGGCGGCGTCGCCGTGGCGGCGCTGGACGAACACCGCGCTCACGATCCCCCAACACAGGATCAACAAGGCGAGGGCGAGCAGCACGGTGAAGGCCTCGGCGCGGAACTTCGGCGTGCCGGACTGCGACCGCATGAAGAACGCGATGACGGCGATCGACACGGCGATCAGGAACAGGACGACGCTGCGCGCGGCGGGCAACGCCCGGCCGAGCCGATGGGCGGCCATGGCGAGCGTGATCAGGCCGCCGATGACACCGGTGGCGAAGAGCATCGCCCGCAGCCCCTGCTCGGTCGCCATGAACATGAACGCATAGGCGCCGAACGCGCTGAGCAGCGTGAGCCAGCCGACGGCCACGATGCCCTGCACTCTGGCCTCGTGGGAGACGGCCATGTGCGTGGCCAACCGCTGGTAGCTCATCCGGAACCCGACGACGCCGCTGACGATGACGACCGGCCATCGTGCGAATCCGACGAGATCGAGGACCGTTTGCTGCGAGTCGACGTCGAGCGCCCAGGCGGCGCCGATGCCGAGGCCGATCGCCACCAGACCGCCGACGACGAGGTAGAGGCTCGTGCCGGTGATCTCGACCGAGCCCGCCGACTGCCGCTCGTACCGCCAGACGGCGAGGCCGAGGAAGGCGACGATCGCCGAGCCGGTGATGACGAGTGCGGCGAGAGCGTTGGCCCCGACGCCGTCGGTGGTGTGCAGGATCGCGATGCCGGCGACCACGCCGGCAAGGCCGCCGAGGAAGGCGAACATGCCGGTCGGGTTGAACGGCGACCGGCGGCGGAAGTTGAACTCGTACAGCGCGAGCGCGAGCAGCGCGGCGCCGGCCAGCACGAGGACCATGTAGACCGGGTCTCGCGCGTCCCACGTGTGGTCGTTGCGGGCCCACGACGAGCCGAAGATCTTCACGAAGAAGTCGTAGCCGTGACCCTCGTCGACCCGCCCGACCGAGATGTTGTCGATGATCTTCTTCGAGAAGCCGAGCTTGAAACCGCGGAGCACGAAGAACATCGCCAGGGTGACGATGAAGCTGGGTAACCCGGTTCGCTCGACGACCACGCCGTTCGTCCACCCGATCGCCAACGCGACGACGAGCGACAGGGGGATGGCGATGTACAGGCTGAGCCCGGCGCCGCCGAGCTCTCCGACGTCTTTCACCAGCAGGATGGTGACGATGCCCAACGTGCCGGTGGCGGCGCCGGACGACAGGTCGAACTCGCCGCCGATCATCAGCATCGACACGACGACGGCCATGATGCCGAGGTTCGCCGCGACGGCCATCGTCGGCAGGATGCCGCCGGCGGTGCCGAACCCGCCGGTCACCGCCCAGAAGAACAGCCAGATCGCGGCCGCGCCGATGATCGCGCCGATCTCCGGCCTGATCAGCAGTCGCTGGAAGACGCCGCGGTATGCCAGGCGTTCGTCGACGCCTTCCACGCCGATCGGTTTGCCGGCCCCGCCGCCGACCGGCTGGTCCCCGGTCGCAGCCGCGATCTCGCTCATGATCCCCCCACTCGCTGTTCCCCATTCGTTCGGCGACGGAGCGTTCTCCATCGCCAGTTGCTTTCGTATGAACGACCCCGCTCGGGGCGGACCGATCGATCCGCCCCGAGCGACGTCATGACTCACTCACTCGTGAGAGCGAATGACTAGCGGGTACCCGCCGCGACCAGCGCCTCGACGGCTTCGGCGTTGTCCACGTCGATGAAGCCCGGTCCGGTGAGGATCGGCAGACCGCCACCGGCGGTGTTCTGGTTGGTGACCTCGAGGTACATCAGGATCACCGGCAGGTACCCCTGGAGGTACTGCTGCTGGTCGACGGTGAAGAGGATCTCGCCGTCCTTGATCGCGGTCAGCAGGTCGGGTGTGACGTCGAACCCACCGATGAAGAGGTCCTTGCCGAGCGCCTGGGCGGCGCGCAGACCCGACAGCGTGATGACCGGGCCGACGCCCTGGAAGGCGTCGATGTCCGGATCGGCCGACAGGGCGGCGTTGATCGCCGCCTCCTGTGCGGTCTGGTCGGCGTCGAGGCCCATGAACTGGGCGACGACTTCACCGGTGAAGGTGTCGGCGACGCCGTCGCAGCGCTCACCGAGCGCCACGTTGTCCTGCTCCTGGATGCCGCAGAGGATCTTCGTCGCGCCGGCGTCGTTGAAGCGCTGGCCCGCGCCCTGGCCGGCGATGAACTCGGTCTGGCCGACGTGCGTCGTGGCGCCGATGTCCTGGTAGTCGTTCACGCCGGAGTTGATCGTGTAGACGGGGATGCCCGCGGCGACCGCGTCCTGCAGCACCGGGATCAGCTGGTCGGGGCTCGGCAGCGATGCGGCGATGCCGTCACTGCCGGCGGCGATGGCCGCTTCGATGTCGTTGGCCTGCACGCCCGGGTCGTTGTTCGAGCCCTGCCACACCAACTCGACGCCCACGTCCTCGGCCGCCGCCTCGGCGCCGCGCTTGACGACCGACCAGAACGGGCCGTCGTCGGAGTGCGTGATCATGTGGAACGTGAGGTCGCTCGACTGCGTCTGGTCGACCGGTTCGGCGGTGTCGGCGGGCGTGTCGGCGGCCGTGTCGGCGACCGACGCTTCGGGCGCCGCGGTGTCACCGCTGCCGCCACCGTCGTCGTCACTGCTGCAGGCGCCCGCCACGAGCGCGAGTGCTGGCAACAGTGCCAGCAGCTTCTTGGTCTTGGACATGTTCTCCCCTTTGTGTTGTGTTGTGTGAACTCAGCTGGCCGAGACGGTTGCCTCGATCTCCCTGAGGAAGTCGATGCTCGCTTGAACATCGAGCTGTGGACCGCTTCCGGCCGCGGGTTCCCCCGTGGTGATCGCGGCATCTTGTTCGAGTACGTACCATCCGTCGTACCCGGAGAACTCCAGGCGGCGCACGATCTCGCCGATCGGCACGTCCCCCTGACCGAGATTGCAGAACATCCCGGCCTGTACACCTTGCATGATCGAGCGCTCTCCGGCGAAGACGGGCGCCGACAAATCGAGATGGACGTCCTTGAGGTGGACGTGGCGGATGCGGTCGACGGCGTCGCGCACGAAGTCGAGCGGGTCGAGCCCGCCGATCAGCATGTGGCCCGTGTCGAGCGTCCAGCCGACGTCCGACGCGTCGAGCACGCGCATGATGTCGTCGCGCGTCTCGACGATCGTGCGGAGGTGGGGGTGCAGCGCCTGGGTCATCCCGTACTCGGCCACGATCTCGTCGATGATCGAGAGCATCTTGGCGCCGTGACGCCAAGCGGCGTTGTCGAGGGCCTGGCGCGGACCCCAGTCCCAGTCGGTCACCGCCGACGACACGAAGATCGTCCCCCCGGCGCCCGACATCAGGCGGGCGGCGCGCCGGGCGGCGTCGATCGTGGCCTGCTCCTGGCCCGGGTCGTGGATCACGACCGGCACGAAGCCCCCGATCATCTGCAGGTCGAATCGCTCGACGAGGGCGCGCAGGTCGTGCGGGTCGGCGGGAAGGTAGCCGTCGGCGCCGAACTCCGTGGCGGTGAGACCGAGGTCGCGCATCTCCCCGAGGACGCGCTCGGCCGGGAGCTCGAGACCCCACCCCGGCACCTCGCACACGCCCCACGAGATCGGGGCGCCGGCGAGTCGGCGCATCAAATCCATTCCCTCACCCCCCGGTGCCCTTGACACGCTCGTGATTGGAGCGCTCTAATACTTGGAGCGCTCCAATCATGACGTTGATCGGGGCCGGTGTCAAGGTGGCCCCCGTCGGGGGGCCGCAGTGGGTCGTGTGAGAACCCGCGCCAGGGGTTGGCGGGGGCGGGCGGGATCGAACGAAGGGGGAGGATGGCGCACCCGACGATGCAACAGGTTGCCGAGCGGGCCGGCGTGTCGACCGCGCTCGTCTCGCTGGTCATGCGCGGGGCGCCCAATGTCAGCGACCACCGGCGGGCCCGGGTGCTGAAGGCGGCCGACGAGCTGGGGTACCGCCCGAACGTGCTCGCCCGCAACCTCGCCAGCCGGCGCACGCGCACGATCGGCGTCGTGCTCAACGATCTGCACAACCCGTTCTTCGCCGAGATCGTCGACGGGCTCCAGCGCGCCGCCGACGCCGACGGCTACCGCGTGCTGATCGGCAACGGCAAGCACTCCAAAGCCGGCGAGCGCGAGTCGGTCGAGACGTTCCTCCAACTCCGGGTCGACGGGATCGTGATGGCGGGCGCGACGATCTCGGTGTCGGCGATGGAGGAGGCGGCGGCGAGCACGGCCCTGGTCATCGTCGGGCGCACGGCGCGGAGCACCAAGTTCGACACGGTGAACACCGACGACGTCCACGGGGCGAGGTTGGCCGTCGATCACCTCGTCGGGCTCGGACACGAGCGGATCGCCCATGTCGACGGCGGGAGCGGGGCCGGCGCGGCGGCGCGCCGAAAGGGGTACGCGCAGACGATGAGCGGCCACGGGTTGGGTGAGCAGGCGATGATCTCGGCGGGCGACTTCAGCGAGGCAGGGGGGTCGGCGGCCGCCGGCGAACTGCTCGCGGTGGCGCCGCGGCCGACCGCGATCTTCGCCGCCAACGACCTCAGCGCGGTCGGCGTGCTCGGCGCCGCGGACCACGCCGGGCTACGCGTGCCCGACGACCTCTCGATCGTCGGCTACGACAACACCGCGCTGGCCGAGATGCACCACACGTCGCTCACCACGATCAACCAGCCGCGCGAAGATCTGGGGCGCATCGCGCTCGAGCTGTTGCTGCAACGGCTCGAAGGCGGCCGCACGGCCGCCGTCCACCACGTCGTGGCGCCGACGCTGGTCGAGCGCACCAGCAGCGGACCACGCCCGCCGACGAAAGGCACACGATGAGCGAGACGACGACCGACCGACGCACCGAGCCGCTGCACGTCGGCCCCGACGAGGTCGAGGGTCAGCTCCCCGTCATCCTGCGGGAGTTGCTGGCCGGCTTCGGGTCGGTGGTGATCGAGCAGGCGGTGAGCCCCGACGACGTGCTCGAACAGCGCCGCCTGCTGATCGAGCTGTCCGCGCGCGAGGGCGACAAGGTCACCCATTTCCAGGGCGCGAACGCCGACAAGCTGCACCTCCAGCGACGCGTGTGGAACCTGCTCAACAAGGGCGAGGTCTTCGAGCGGATGGCGCAGATCCCGGCCGTGATGACGATCGCCGCGGCGTTCCTCGGCGACGAGTTCCACATGGGGTCGATCGCCGCCAACCGCCTCCTGCCCGGCGGGCCCGGGCAGGAACCGCACATCGACTACCCCTACTGGGACCTGTACAAGTCGTCGTCGTTCCCGATGGGGATCAACAGCAGTTTCCCGATGAACCTCCAGGCGACGATCCTCATCCACGACTTCACCGAGGTGAACGGGGCGACGGCGATGCTGCCCTACAGCCAGGGCACGCTGCGCTACCCGGACGACCAGGAGGCGTTCGATCGGGGCGCGGTGCGCCAGACGGGCCGCGCCGGCGACGTGGTCGTGTTCAACGGGATGTGCTGGCATTGCGCGATGCCGAACCACTCCGACGACGATCGGATCGGCGTCCTGTTGGAGTACCTGCCGAAATTCGTCCGCCCGCTCGAGGACCACTCGGTCGTGCGCGACGACGTGATCGCTCGGGCGACACCGACGCTCAAGCAACTGCTCGGCGTCGACTACCCGTATCCGCAAGTGCTCGACGAGGCCGAAGCCGTCAACGCCGAAGGCCGGAACTGACCGTGCTCGGGGCCGGGCCGGCGCCGCGCTCCCCCGCTCGATGACGGTCCGGGTCGGCGTCCTCGGGACGAGTTGGTGGGCGGACGCGATGTACCTGCCCGCGCTCGCCGCGCACCCCGACGCCGAGGTCGTCGGACTGTGCGGGCGGACGCCCGACAAGGCTCGCGCGCTCGCCGCGACGTGGGACATCCCGTGGGCGACGGTCGACCACGACGAGCTCATCGACCCTGCCCGGCTCGACGCGGTCGTCGTCGCGACGTCGAACGACAGCCACGAGGCGCTGACCATGCTCGCCCTCGACCGCGGGTTGCACGTGCTGTGCGAGAAGCCGATCGCCACATCGGTCGACGCCGCCGACCGCATGGCAGCCCGCGCCGCCGCGGCCGGCGCGATCACGCTCGTGCCGTTCACGTATCGGTACATGCCGACCAACCAGTACGTGAAGCGGCTGATCGAGGAGGGGTACGTCGGGCGGCCGCACCATCTCAACCTGCGGTACTTCACCGGCTACGGACGGGATCACGGCTACAACTGGCGTTTCGACACCGAGGTCGCCGGGTCGGGCGTCCTCGGCGACCTCGGCACGCATTGGCTGCATCTCGCGCGGTGGATGCTCGGGGAGGTCGACGAGATCGGGTGCGTCAGCCACCACACCTATGACCGTCCGAACCGGCCCGACGGCGCCGACTACGAGCGCAGCGAGGACTCGGCGGTGATGACGGTGCGGTTCGCCAACGGCGCATACGGCACGCTGCAGGTGAGCACGGTGTGCTGGGAGGGCACCGA
>JBFGCT010000110.1:0-13672 GCA_041581055.1 Ilumatobacteraceae bacterium
CCGTCATAGATCAGCTCCCCGGCCCCGAGCGCCAGCACCCGCCCGCCGTCGCGCGCCGCCGACATCTCATGGGTCGCGATGACCATCGCCGCGCCGTCATGGTGCGCCTCGGTGAGCAACGCGAGGAGCGTCGCCCGGCCGACGGGATCGAGTCCGACGAACGGCTCGTCGACGAGCAGCAGTTCGAACGGACGGGCGAAGGCGATCGCGATTGCCGCCTTCTGCTGGAGCCCGCGGCTGAACGTCGACGGGAGGTCGTCGGCGCGCGGCAGGAGCCCCAGCGACTCGAGCAGTTCGACCGCGTGCTGGTCCCAGTCGGCGGTCGAGTGGAGGCGGGCCGTGAACTCGAGGTGTTCCCAGACCGACAGGTCGTCGTAGAACACCGGCTGGTCGGCGAGATACGACACCGCCGCCCGGGCCTCGATCGAGCCGAGGGCGTGGCCCATCACCAGCGCCGTCCCCTCTGTCGGCTCCAGTGTGCCGGCGAGGAGCTTCAGCAACGTCGACTTCCCACTGCCGTTGTGGCCGATCAGCGTGACCCGCTCGCCCCGCGCCACCTCGAGATCGAGCGGGGCCAGCGCGTCGTGATCCAGGTAGCGCTTGCCCAGGGCGCGGAGCGTCGCCGCCGGCGCGTCGGACCTCATCTCGCCGCTTGCCCCTCGGCGATGAACGCCTGGATCTTGCCGCCCCACGCGTCCCGGCGGCGGACCCACACCACGATCAAGGCGGCGAAGAGCGCCACGCCGACGACGGCCCGGACCACCGTTTCCGGCGTCGCGGCGGCGCGCATCGCGAACACCGGCGCCGTCCCGGCCGCGCTCAGAACCACCGGCAGCAACGCGTTGAACACGCTGTTGAACCCGGCGAACTCCGGCGGCACCAGCACGCTCTCGGATCCGCCACCGGTGAGCGACGCACGACGGGCGCCGATCGGCCGCGGGGCGTCGCGGACGGCTGCGACGACCGGGCCGCTCGCGCCGGCGAGGGCGACCGGGACGGCCAGCGCCGCCGCGGCCCACACGTGCCCGGGATCGACGACGGCCGACCCGGCGACGCCGAACACGGCGACGATCGCCAGCAGCAACGCCGGCGCCACGAGGTGATGGGAAAAGAGCCAGCCGCGCTCGACCGGCAGCCGTTCGGTGAGGTTCGGCCGGTCGATCTCCTGGGCCAGGGGCTCGATCACCTCGTTGCCGAGCAGGAACAGCGCGCCGAGCAGTCCGAGACCGAACAGCGGAGAGGAGGACACGGTGAGCGACGCCGTCGCGCCAGCGACGGTGGCCAGCGCCGCGATCCGCCCGAGTCGCGGCGCCGGCAACCGCCGGAGCGACCGTACCCCGCGGCGCCACACGGCCGGGGCCAACGCGCCGGGTTCGCCGCGGACCGGTCGGACCGGCGCCCGGCGCGGCGACCGGTCGCGCTGTCGGCTCGGGCTGCCGGCGGACCCCCACGGCGTGGCGCGCAGCGCCTCGGCGCGCAGCTGGCGCCGTAGCAGGACGACCGTGCGCAGATCCTGCGCCGTGGCCGCGAATCGCAGTTGGGAGACGAGCTGGCCGCGCCGCACCAGCGGCTCGATCCGCAGTCGGCCACCGAGGGCGAACGCGGCGAGCACGATCAAGGCGGTCGACGCCAGGGCGGCGAAGTCGATCGGGCGCTGGCGGACACCCCACAACGCCAGGCTGCCGTCGAGGTTGGCCGGGCCGAGTCGGGCGAGCGCCGAGCCGCTCCCGGTCCAGGTCGCCCACGCGGCCGAGCATTGCCAGGCCACGCCGACCCCCCCGACGAGCGACGCCAGCCAGCGCGGGAGCCCGATCGCGTGTGCGATCACCGCCGAGGCGACGAAGAGCGCGCCGAGCGCTGCGCCGTACAGCGCGCCGGCGGCGGCCCATCCGCCCCGCGGCTCGTCGAGCTCGCGGGCGACGAGCTGGGCGAGCACGGCGCCGACGACCGCCGCGCCGAACATCACCGTCCGCAGCCGTTGGCTGATCGGCAGGGCCATCACCATCCGCCGATCGACCGGAGCGAGCAGCACGTGGCGGACGTCGGCGACCTCGATCGACACCGGGCCGCCCTCGGCCCCGCTGCGCAGACCGAGGGCCAGCGCGACGGCGGCGACGATTCCGAGGAGCGACGGCGCCCGCCGGACCCACAGCTCGGTCGTCACATCGTCGCCGAGCAGCCCGCGCACCGCGTCGGACGCGACGACGACCGAGATGATCCCGGCGAACCCGATGAGGTAGGCGCGGTAGGCGACGTCGAACCACTCGACCTCGCCGAGCCGTCGCCGTTTCCGCGTGCGTCGGAGATCGCGCAGCGTGGTCCGGTCAGCCGACGACATCGTGCGCTGAACGCTACCCGTCGGCGAGTCGCCGAGGGTGGGACGAAGGGCCCGGCCCCATCGGGGCGTGCGCCTCCATACTGGGGGCGTGTCGACCGAGACCGCACAAGTCTTCTTCTCGCTGCTCGCCGTGCTCGCCGGCGTCGGCGCGATCGCGCTGGTCGTGCTGGCGCTCGCCGCCGCGGCCGGCAACGGCGGGGCCGCCCGGGCCGGCGCGGCGATCGGCGAGGCGGGCGTCTGGCTGGCCTTCCTCGTCGCGCTGACGGCGACGCTCGGCAGCCTCTACTTCTCCGAGGTCGCCGACTTCATCCCGTGCCGGCTGTGCTGGTTCCAGCGGATCGCGATGTACCCCCTCGCGGCGATCTTGCTGGTCGGCGCGATCCGGCGCGATCGGGGCGTGCGTTGGTATGTCGCCCCGCTCGCCGCGATCGGCGCGCTGATCTCGGGGTACCACTACCTGATCGAGTGGCGGCCCGAGCTCGACACCGGCACGTGCGAGCTGTTCGGCCCGTCGTGCACAGCGTTCTGGTTCCGCGAGTTCGGATTCATCACGCTGGCGTTCATGGCGCTCGTCGGGTTTCTCACGATCCTCGCGCTGCTCTTCGTCCGATTCCCGGCCACACTGGACGCCGACGGCGCGGCGTCCTCGGACGAACCCCCCACCGCGTCGCCGAGTCAGGAGGCCGCACCGTGAACCCGAAGAACCGCACGCTGATCATCGTCCTCGCCGTGCTCGGCCTGGTCGTCGTCGCCGGCGCGACGGCGCTGCTGCTGACCAGCGGTGACGACGGTGGCGACGCCGTAGCAACGACGACCACGGGTCCGAGCCTCCCGGGCGCGACGGGGGAAGCGGCGCCCGCCGAGACACAGCCGGTGGAGGTGTCCGGCACGCCGCTACCGGCCCTCGACGATCCGTCCGCCGACCCCGCGGTCGGGCTCCCGCTGCCGATCGCCGCCGGCCACCGGTTCGACGGGTCGGCGATCACGATCGGTGGCCCGACCGACGGCCCGACCATGTATGTCTTCCTCGCCCACTGGTGCCCGCACTGCAACGCCGAGATTCCCGAGCTGATCGAGCTCGACGATCGTGGCGACCTCCCCGCCGGGTTGAACGTCGTGGGCGTCAGCACGGCGGTCGTCGCCGACCGGGACAACTACCCGCCCTCTGAGTGGGTCGCCGACAAGGGTTGGCCATGGGACGTGATGGCCGACGACGAGGCGGCGACGGCGTTCATCTCCGCCGGCGGGAGCGGGTTCCCGTACACGGTCCTGGCCGACGCCGACGGCAACGTCGTCGCCCGCCAGGACGGGAGTCGCCCCGCCGACGAGATCAAGCGGTGGCTCGACGCCAACGTCCCGACCGCCTGACGCCACGCGCCCCCCACGACCCCCAGCCCGCAACCCCCACCCCGTTCTGTTCGCGGATTGTTGCGCCGAGCGAAAGTTCGCCGCGGAATTTCGGGTTGACGTCGGGCCCCAACCCGTTCTGTTCGCGGATTGTTGCGCCGAGCGAACGTTCGCCGCGGAATTTCGGGTGATCAGGTCCAGGCGGCGGGGACGGAGAGGTGGTCGCTGACGGTGGCGTCGTCGCTGAACACCACGAACCGGTCGAAGCCGCGCAGGAACCAACGATCGTGGGTGACCGTGACGACGGTTCCGGCGAACTGCGCCAGGCCGGCTTCGAGCGCCTCGGCCGACACCAGGTCGAGGTTGTCGGTCGGCTCGTCGAGCAGCAGCAGCGTGGCGCCGGAGCGTTCGAGCAGCAGGATCTGAAAGCGCGCCTGCTGGCCTCCCGACAGGGTGTCGAACGGTTGGCGCGCCGCGCCCTGCAGCTCGTACCGGCGGAGCATCCCCATCGCCGGGCCGAGCACCACGTCGTGGTCGTGGAGGATCTCAACCAGCGTCCGCCCGGTCCACTCCGGGTGCTCGTGGGTCTGGTGGAACAGCCCCGGCGCGACGCCGGCGCCGAGCCGGCACACCCCTCGATGCTCGACGGCGGCGTCGCGGTCGGCGTGCTCGTCACCGTCGAGGACACGGCGTGAGCCGGGCTCGTGCGACTGGGCGAGCAGTCGCAGGAAGTGGCTCTTGCCGACGCCGTTGGGGCCCAACACGGCGACCCGCTCGCCGTACCACAGCTCCAGGTCGAACGGGTTGGTCAGGCCGTCGATCTCCAGCGCCTCGCAGATGACCGCCCGCTTGCCGGTGCGCGCCCCGCGCAGCCGGACGTCGATCAGCTGGTCACGCACCTCCGGAGGTCGCTCGTTCTTCTCGACGAAGTGGCGCAACCGGGTCTCGGCGGCCTTGAGCCGCGGCGCGAACACCTCGCTGAAGCTGGCCCGCCGCCGCATCTCGACCACGATCGCCTCGAGCCGCTTGCGCTCGTCGTCGTAGTGGGAGCGGTCCTTGTCCCGCTTGGCGTCGTGGTCGGCCTTGGCCTGGGCGTAGCCCGTGAACGAGCCGCCGTGGGTCCACGCCCCGGACGCCTCGACCGTGACGATCTTGGTCGCCGCCGAGGCGAGCAGCTCGCGGTCGTGGCTGACGAACAGGACGGTCTTTCTCGTGGCGTCGAGTTGCTGTTCGAGCCACCGCTTGGCCGGCACGTCGAGGAAGTTGTCGGGCTCGTCGAGGACCAGGACGTCGGACTCGCCGCGCAGCAGCGCCTCGAGCGCGGTCCGTTTCTGCTCGCCGCCGCTCAACGTGCGCAGCGGCCGATCGCGCACCGCGGCGAACGGCTCGCCCATCGCCCGCATCGCGCACTCGTCCCACAGCACCTCGAGGTCGTAGCCCCCGGCGTCGCCCCATGCGGCGAGGGCGTCGGCGAAGGCCATCGGGGCGGTGTCGAGGTGGCGCTCCGCCCGTTCCATCCGCGCCGCCGCCGCGCGCAGCCGTTCGGGGGCGAGCGAGAGCAGCAGCTCGTGGACGGTCCTCGCCGGGTGGTCCGCCGTGCCGACGAGCTGGTGCATCACGCCGATCTGGCCGTCGACGCTGATCGTGCCCTCGGCGGCCTTCAGCTCGCCGGTGACCAGCCGCAACAGCGTCGTCTTGCCGACCCCGTTGGCCCCGACCAGCGCCACGCGGTCGCCGGCGCCGACCCGGAACGCGACGTCGCGGAACAGCTCTTCGCCGCTCGGCAGCCGCCAGGCGAGGTGGCTCACGACGATCGATCCCACGGACCGTGCAGCCTACGGAACCCCACCCCCCGCCGAAATCCCGTTTGCGTCGCGATTGTGAGCGGACGGCGCCCCGGAATCGCGACGCAAACGGGGGGAGGGCTTACCCTGGTGCCCGATGTCGACGCGAGTGGGGTTCTTCGGGCCGTTCGGGACGTTCACGCAGCAGGCGCTGCGCACGCTGACCGAGCTCGGCGAGTCCGAGCACATCCCGTTCCGCACGGTGCCCGACGTGCTCGACGCGGTCGAGAGCGGGGCGGTCGAGTTCGGCTTCGTTCCGATCGAGAACTCGATCGAGGGCATGGTCAACTTCACCCAGGACGCGCTCGCCTTCGATCACAACCTGCTGATCGTCGGTGAGGTGGTGCTCGACATCGAGCATTGCCTGCTCGCTCCGCCGGGTACGACGCTGGCCGACATCAAGGAGGTGCTGTCGATCCCGGTGGCGACCGCCCAATGCCATCGCTTCCTGCGCGAGCAGCTGCCCGATGCCGAGATCCGGGCCGCCAACAGCACCGCCGAGGCGGCGCAAATGGTCGGGACCGGCGGCGAGCCCGGCCGCGCCGCGCTGGCGCCGCGGGTCGCCGCCGAGATCTACGGGCTCGTCGTCCTCGCCGCCGACATCGCCGACCACGAGGACAACCAGACCCGTTTCGTGCTCGTCGCCACCGACGGGGTGCCGGCGCCGACCGGTCACGACAAGACGGCGCTCGTCGTCTACCAGCGCGCCGACGAGCCGGGCAGCCTGATCTCGATCCTCCAGGAGTTCGCCGCCCGCCGCATCAACCTGTCGAACCTCTTCAGCCGCCCGACCAAGGCCGGCGGGCTCGGCGACTACTGCTTCATCGTGTACGCCGACGGCCATGTCGGCGACGAACTGCTCGCCGACACGATGCGCGCCCTGCACGCCAAGCAGGGCGGGGTGAAGTTCATGGGCTCGTACCCGGCGGCTGGTGAGCACGCCGTGTCGGCCCGCGAGCACGCCGACGCCCGTTGGCGCGAGGCCGACGACTGGGTCGAGGAGATCCGCCGCCAGATCTCCGGCGACTGACATTCTCGGCGGCCGGTCCCGATCGGTACAGTCGCCGGATGACCGACAATCCGACCGGTGACGCCGTGCCCGTGTCAGTCGTGACCGGCGCCAACTCGGGGATCGGCAGGGCGACCGCGGTGCACCTCGCCGCCCAGGGTCACCGTGTGGTCGGGACCGTGCGGGCGCTGGCGAAGGCCGAGAAGCTCCAGCGGATGGCCACGGACGCCGGCGTCGAGGTCGAGCTGGTCGAGCTCGACGTCGCCGACGACGCGTCGGTCCGCGACGGCTTCGCCGCGATCCACGACCTGACGGGGCGCGTCGACCACTTGGTCAACAGCGCGGGCGTGGGCGGCAACGCGGTGACCGAGGAGTGCCCGTCCGAGCTCTACCTCGACGTCTTCAACGTCAACGTGGTTGGCACGGTCCGCTGCGTCCAGGCCGTGCTCCCGCAGATGCGCGAGCGGCGCGCGGGCACGATCGTCAACATCTCGTCGGTCGCCGGCCGGCTGGCGGCGATCGGCCAGTCGCCGTACGTCGCGTCGAAGTGGGCCCTCGAGGGCGTCAGCGAGGGGCTGGCGCATGAGCTGGCGCCGTTCGGCGTGCGGGTCGCGATCATCGAGCCCGGTGTGACGAAGTCGGCGATCCTCGCCAAGAACGTCGAGACGCCGAACGCGACCGGCGCCTACGACCGGCACTACGCCCGGATGTTCCAGTTCTACGCGGCCGGTATCGCCAACGCGACCGACCCGTTCGAGGTCGGGCGGGTCATCCACCACGCGATCACGACCGACGACCCGCAGCTCCGGTACCCGGTGAGCTGGGGCGGCGCCGAGCTGTGCGCCGCCCATGACCGCATCAGCGACGAGGATTGGATCGGGCTCGGCGCGTTGGCCGACGACGCCGCGTATGTCGAGCGGTTCGGCGCGATCTTCGGCCTCGACATCAGCACCGAATGACCGCCGCCGCACCGATCAGGATCCTGACCGTCTGCACGCACAACCGCACGCGGTCGGTCATGACCGCGGCGATGCTCCAGGCGATGCTCGACGAACGGCTCGGCTCGAGCCGCGCGGTCGTCTTGTCGGCGGGGGTCGGGCCGCCCGACCTGCCGGCGATCCCCGACGCGGTCGACGCCATGGCGCGGCGTGGGCTCGACGTGTCCGGACACCGGAGCCGACCGATCACGGCTGAGCTGCTCGACGCAGCAGACCTCGTGCTCACGGCCGAGCGCGATCACGTCGTCCGGGTCGCGATGCTCTCGCGGGCGGCCTACGGGAGAGCGATGACGCTGCCCGAGTTCATCGTCAGGGGCGGCGATTCGAGCCCGCCCGCCGCCGACGACTTCCGCGCGTGGGTCGAGCGGCTGACGGCCGAACGGACGTCGGAGTCGTACCTGCGCGAATCCATCGGCGAGATCGCCGACCCGACGGGGTCGGCGGCTCGGGCGTTCGCCGCCGCCGTCGATCGGATGGAGGCGCACTGCCGCGCCGCGGCCGACCTGATCGCCGCCCACGCGCGAGGTTGAGCGGCGCGCGACGGCGACATCGAGGGGCGGCGCTTCTCCGGATCCGGGCGAGCAGCGGTCTGAACGTCGCGGGCTGGTCCCGAAGATCGACCGGTTCGACTTCGGCGGGCTCGGCGCCGAGGTCTGGTTCCCGCTCGTCACCAACGTGCTGTGCGTCGGCAGCATCGCGTTGATCGGCGTCGCGCTGTTGGGGCGGATCGTCGGGACGGTGGCCGCGCTGATCGCGTACCCGGTGCTGTTCGCGTTCAGCGCGTCGTCGCTGACCCGGGTCCGTACTCGGCGACCTGCTCGACCGACACCGCCTCGGCGGCGTGGGGGCCCGCCTTCGTGCTGGCGTTCGTGGCGATGGCCGTCTGGTATCGCACCGGCGGGTCGACGCGGTCGGCCCGCCTCCTCGACCCCCGCCACTGATTCCTCGCGCCGCCCGCTGGGTGCCCGACGTCTTGGCGGCACGGGCGCGGCACCTACGTCTCGAGCAGTCCGACTGTCGACACCACCTTTTCGCCGTTGGAGTACACCGAGAGCGGGCCGTCGGCCGACACGACGAAGACCAAACCTTCGATACCGCTGGAGAACGACTGAGCGCTAAGGTGGCGAGTACCACCGTGAGAGTGCGTCGTCGAGGCCCCTGAGGCAGGCGGGACGAGCCAACACCTGATGCCGGCGATCTTTCCTTTGTGGTCGATGACGACGGCGCCATCGGTGTGCTCGAGCAGGTGGACGATCGGCCTCTGACATTTTCGATGGTCGACAGAGGGATTCCAGGGTAGCCGGTAGCTATTCGAGAAGTTGATGGCACATGGAGAAGTATGTGCGTCATCGCCGGCAAGCATTCCGAGAGCAATTTCGTCTCTCTCGGTGAGGAGAACAAACGTTCCACCCGCGCCCGGTTGCGGGCCGAGTAGGTGAACACACATCCGAAGAATCGACCGGACGATTTGGTCGTCCCAGAGGCCCATTGGCACCCCAGCACGCACCAATTCGGCCTGATAACGGTACTGGTACGGGCGAAACGCCCAGTGCCCCGAACCAAACGATACGAGACCATCACTGCAGAGCGCGAGCACGCCACCCGAGCTATCCCTCCGCACGACTAAGACTTCGTCCCAGGGATCACACCCATCGTCAGGATGATGATTTTGGGTCCGGAATACGGCGTCGTCGCGCAGCGTAAACGCAGTCAGTTCGTCCACGATCGGGTCATCAAGGGCAATCAGGCCGCGAAAGTCCGCTGCCGCGCAGAAGAGCACGTAGCTCCCGTCAGCGAGATTTCGAACTTTCGGATGATCGTCCCGGAAGACCTCGAAACTTGGAAGCAACTCCTTGTAGTGATCCAACTCCCGCGCCAGGAGGATGCTTCCGTACGTCGCCTGTTGCCCCTCGAACGGTGGCGCGTAGACAGCCCTCGTAATTTCGTCGAGGAATGGCTCACGTAGTCCAAACGGATCGTCGGTGAAGAAGAACCCTTCGGCGAACACGTGATCCAGAAAGTCTAGGTAATGCCCTTGCTGGGATGAGGCCACCGCTCAACCCGGAGGCCCACATCGAGAACAGCTTGAGCAGCGAGAACAGCGAGCGCTTGGATCACCCGAAACCGCGCACCGTTCTGCGCCCGCCAGCGCGCTCAAAAGGTCGTTGGTCCGTTCGAACGCGTCCTCCAGCTGCCTCCGGTCGGCGGCTCCGGAGAGACCGAAGTACGGGTAGTGGTGGAGGTAGCCGCCGAACAGTTTCTCACAATCCCGATGGTAGGCCCGCGTGTCCAGGATGTGTTGGTGCCACACCGTGTCCGCGGAGAGCGAAGGCACATGACGCTCACCGGGGAGCGCCATCTGTAAAGCAATGAACTTTCGGTACTCCTCGATGAAGTGATCGATCTCGCCCTCGGCGCGCGGCTCGCCCGTATCAGGGTTCAATAGCTTGAGCCGGACCATCGAAAGGTCGATCTCCGCCACGCGATCTAGAGCCTCGAGAAATCTTGATACGGACTCGGTGCGATCGGTCTCGCTAGCAATACTCATTCCTCGTGCCCTCCAGCTCGTGCCCTCCAGCTTGGAACGACCAGAGCACTCTAGCCGCGGCGAAGTGGCCGGGTTACTCGGGTGCCGGGCGAGGCCCGGGTCAGATCTCGATCTCTGCGATGTAGTTGCTGACGTAGCCGGCGAGCTTCTTGTCGACGACGCTCTTCGTCTGCTCGAACACCTGGTTGTTGATGCTGAGCGACGTCCCAAAGCTTCGGAGCTTGGCGCTGCTGTCGGAGAACTTGAAGAACAGGACCTGCACGACGGATCGCTCGGCGTCGAGCTCGAAGCAGGCGAGCGAGATCCGTGGCGTCGTGCCGTCGACGACGTCCGCGTAGCTGACCTGGAAGCTGTTCGCCGACGCGCGCTGACTCTCGCGTTCGAAGAGCGTGATCCAGGGCGAGTCCTTGTCCATGTCCGACAGCCCCTTGAGCACGGCGGTCACGATGGTTGCGGCGGCGGCGGCCGGCCCCAGTGCGACCGCGAGGATCGGAATGATCGCCTTGTGCATCTCGGCGGAGGCCCCCGACACGTCTTCCTCGGTGACCGTCGAGGCCTCGACGAGCCAGCCGACGTTCGCCAGCACCTCGAGGTACTGGTCGTACCACTCCTTGGTCTTCCCACCGTCCTTGACGGCCTTGTTGGCGGCCAGCTGGGCCAGCAGGAACGAGTTCGAGATCTGCGCCCTGAGCCCGGCCGGAACGTCCTTGGCGAATTCGGCGATTTGCGAACCCACCGCGACCGCTTGTTCGGAGTCGTCGAAGACAGGGGACTCGGCGGACAGGAACTCGTCGTCGACGCTCGCCCGCCTCCCCTCGATCTCGAGTCCGCTCAGGAAGTCCTCGGCGGCAGCCGGGTCGTCGACAGATCGGGTTGTCATCTGCGCCTCACATTCTCTTCAGGTGGTGGTTGAGATCCGCGAACGCGCGTCGGCGAGGAGTTTGCGCGCGGCCTGCGCGGCGTCGATCACCGCATCGCGCTCCGGGCTGTCTGCGGGCTGTCCACCGGCGAGGGCGACGAACTGATCGAGCTGACGACCGGCCGACCGAATCTCGGCCGCCTGGCGGTCGGGGTCGGGGACTGCGTCTCGCTCGCGTCGGACGAACTGGCGGTAGGCCTCGACGGCGCCGTCCCGGTCACCGGCGTAGACCGAGAGCTCGCCCGAGGTCGCCCACGCCCAGTAGTCGGCCTCCGGCTTCTTCAGCTCGCGGTCGACGCGGTATCTGACGACGGGGAGCAGCGGCGCGGCGCGATCGGGCTCGTCGAGGAGCAGACTCAGATGGATGGCGTTGATCCCGCAGTAGTGGGAGTTGAGGTCGGCCTCCACCCCCCGCTCGTAGTAGTCGAGCGCATCGCGGAGGTCCTCTTCGTCGGGCGGGTCGCAGCGGATGTAGGCGATCCGTCGGGCCATGCTCCCGAGCAGGCCGTAGGTCTCCGGGAGGTCGAATCCCTCGTGGACGAGCTCGTCCAGCCGGTCGATCTGCTCCCTCAGCTCATCGATGGCTGCGGCGGTCTGTGCCTCGTCGAGGCCGGATTCGCTGTGGCGTTTGGTGAGCACGCGAGCGCGTCGCAGGGCAGCCTGTTGGCGCGCGACCCGGGCTCCGTGCTCGAGGGCCTCGCACGTGTAGTTGCTGTAGAGCACCTCGTTCGACCATGCCTCGTTGTTGTTCGGCGAGAGCTGACGGCGCAGCGCCGAGAGCGCGTCGAACGGGTGACCACCGGCGAGGACACTGTCGTAGATCTCGGCGGCGGAGAGCGCCGAGACCGATTTGCGCAGCCGGAACTGGGAGCCGACGATCAACGGAATGCCGTGCGCTTGCAGCTCATACGCCACCGAGCTGAACGAGGCGGAGGGCTCGCCGGCCGAGTCGCATGCGGCGAGCGTCACCATCGCCGGGGTCGAGTCGCCGGCGGTGAGCGCTCGGGCTACCTGCGCGCCCTCCACGTCCTCCTCGACGAACTGGAGTCCCCACCGCTCCTCTCCGTTCTTCTTCCCGGTCGGAGTGCCGTGGGCGAGGATGTGCACGAAGTCGAACGCCGAGTCACCACCGGCAATCTCCGTGAGGTCCGAGATCGAGCGAACCTCACGAGCGACCAGCTCGCACCCGGTCTCCTCGCAGATCTGCTCGAGGCGTTCCAGGTGGATCTCGTGGGGAACGGTGAGGGGTGGGCGCTCCGCCCACACGAAGAGGACGCGCGGCGCCCGCTTCCGGCCGGTCGGCCACTCGGTCGGCAATCGCGGGTTGAAGAGGGGGACGGTCCGAACGAAGGTGATGTCGCGCTCGAGCAGGATGTGGTGGTGGGGTGGCGTCCACCACGTTGCGAGCTCCCACGGCAGGCGAGCTAGCTGCGGGTAGTCGAGCTGCCAGAACACGACCAGGTCACCGTCACTCCGGTCGTGCAGCGCGCCCACGATCGCCGGCACCTTCGCCAGCTCCGCCCCCAACCGCTTCCCCAATGCCGTCAGCTGGTCGATTTGGGGGGGCCTCGTCTCCGGGTTGGCGTTGCGGAGGGTCTCGATCGCCATGTCCAATTCGTTGTCGCGCCACGGGTTCTGAAAGGGCGCGCGTGGCCCGTCGTCGACGCTGACCTCGTAACTGAGTCCGTCATCGGCCTGCGGGCGACTGAAACGGACCACGACCTCACGAGCCACGGTGATCCAACTCGCAGAGTTCCCGTGCGCGTGCCGCGCCTTGCTCGATCGACGTTCCCAAAGCTTCCCTCACTCGTAGCGGCGAGACGGCCTCCCACGTCGCACGTTAGCCGAGATCGAAACGCCGGCGAGTCCGTCGCGGCCGCGCCCGCGGCTGAGCCCTCACCTCTGGTAGCGGGCCGTCGGGGCGTCGGGCGGAGCGCCCACCCCGGAGGGGAACTGCGGGCAGTGGCGCACGTAGTCCTCGAGCGGCCCGATGGCGTCCACCCATTCCTGAGCGGACAAGTTGCGGGCCGTCGACTCGCACGCCAGCTCCAGCCAGGCGCCCGGCAGCGGCCACAGCCGTATCACCCCGTCGGACCCGGTGGAGGCGACGAACGTCCCGTCGGGGCTGTAGGCGACGTCGCTCTGGGCGCCCGGCGCCGCCGCGGCCACCGACTCCTCCCGGTCGTCGAGGCTCCACCATTCGACGGCGCCGTTGGCTCCGGAAGCCACCAGCATCGAGCCGTCGGGGCTGAACGAAAGGCCGGTGACCACGGCGCTGACGCTGGGCAGCGGCTTGCCGGCCACTTCCAGAGTCACGGCGTCCCAGGTGGAGATGACCGCCTGTCCGGTGGCGTCGGCGGAGACCGCAGCCAGCAGAGAGCCGTCGGGGCTGAACGCCAGCACCCTGCTGGTCTCGGCGGCGGCAAGCGGCTCCCGAAGCTCTCGGCCGGTGTCCGGGTTCCAGAGGCGCAGCGTGCCATCCGTGGCGAGCGACGCCAGCCGGCGCCCGTCGGGGCTGAAAGCCAGGGCGATGACGATTCCGGTGTGGCCCGCCATCGGCTGGCCGATCAACTGGCCCGTCTGCGGGTCCCAGCGGTGGTTGGTGCCGTCGAAGCCGGCGCCGGCCAGCATGGATGCGTCCGGCCGGAAGGCCACCGACGTCTGCGGGC
>JBFGCT010000111.1:0-13636 GCA_041581055.1 Ilumatobacteraceae bacterium
CGAGGTTGGCGATGTTCGGTCACACAAACCGTTTGGCGCGCGGTCCCACCGGGTTTGTGTGACCGAAGATGTCGAGGTTGGCGATGTTCGGTCACACAAACCGTTTGGCGCGCGGTCCCACCCGGGTCTGGTTCGTGTGACCGAAGATGTCGAGGTCGGCGATGTTCGGTCACACAAACCGTTTGGCGCGCGGTCCCACCGGGTCTGGTTTGTGTGACCGAAGATGTCGAGGTTGGCGATGTTCGGTCACAGAAACGTGACGTGGAAGGTGTCGCGGTAGGCCTCGAGGAGGCGGAGCCAGGTCTCGCTCATCGTGGGGAAGGCGGGGATCGCGTGCCACAGGGTGGACAGCGGGACCTCGCCGACGATGGCGATCGTCGCGGCGTGCAACAGCTCGCCCGCGCCCGGGCCGACGATGGTCGCGCCGACGATCACGTCGCGGTCGGCGTCGACGACGATCTGGAACGTGCCGGAGATGTCGGTGCCGATCGCCGCCGCACCGGCGGTGTGGCCGACGTTGTGGCTCACCGTGCGCACGTTGACGCCCCGCTCGCGCGCCTCGGCCGCCGTCGGCCCCACGGCCGCGATCTGCGGATCGGTGAACGTCACCCGGGGGATCGCCCGATCGTCGCCCCACGCCGCGGTGTCGACCCCGTCGATGTGGGCGCCGGCGATCCGCGCCTGGTACTTGCCGGTATGGGTGAGCAACGCCCGACCGTTGACGTCGCCGACGGCGTACAGCCAGCCGCCGTCGACCCCCGTGGCGACCAGGTGGTCGTCGGTCTCGATGTAGCGGCCGGGCTCGAGCCCGACCGTGTCGACGCCGAGGTCGTCGGTCTTCGGGCGTCGGCCGACGGCGACGAGGATCTCGTCCGCCTCGACCGGATCCCCCTGGTCGAAGTAGCTCACGACCGGCGCGTCGTCGCGCTCGCGCTCGACCCGCTCCAGCTTCGTCGACACCCGCACGTCGATCCCGATCCGCTCCAGCGACTCCCGCAACTCCTCGCCGGCGAACGGCTCCTCGTTGGGGACGAGCCGCGGCTCCATCTCGACGATCGTGACCTCCTCCGCCCCGAGATCCCTCCAGGCCTGCGCCATCTCGACGCCGATCACGCCCCCGCCGAGGACGAGCAGCCGGCGCGGCACCTCCTTGGCCGTCGTGACGTCGCGGTTGTCCCAGATGCGGATGTCGCGCAGCCCGTCGATCGGCGGGACCGCGGGGCCCGTGCCGGCGGCGACGACGACCGCGGTCGACGCCTCGTAGCGCGTCGTCGCGCCGTCCTCGTCGGTGACCTCGACCAGCCGCGTCCCGGCGAGCCGGCCGTGCCCGCGGATCAACTCGACGCCCGCCGACTCGAGCCAGCTGACCTGGCCCTCGTCGTCCCAGTTGGCGGCAAGCGCGTTGCGCCGATCGAGCGCGGCGTCGATGTCGACGGCCCCGCTGACGCCCTCGCGCACGCCCGGCGTGCGCCCCAGCGTGCGCATCACCTCGCCGGGGCGGAGCAGCGCCTTGCTGGGCATGCACCCCCAATACGAGCACTCGCCGCCGACGAGTTGCACCTCGACGATCGCCACCCGCCGGCCCGATCGGGCGGCGACGTCGGCGGCGTTCTCGCCGGCCGGCCCCGCGCCGATCACCAGCACGTCGTAGTCCGTGTTCGGGTCCGCGCTCGAAGCGGTTGGGGGTTCGGTGTTGGCCATGTCGGGAACAACCTCCTTCCGCCGGCCGTCATGCCCTCGACGGCGGAGTTTCCATCCTGTTCACCGCGCCCACGGGCGCGGGTCAGTTCATGCTGAGGTCGTCGGGAACCTCGGCGAGCCAGGCCAGCCGGCCCGGTTGGCGGCGCAGCACGAGTCGCCAGAGCTGGTCCGGTTCGCGGGAGAAGACGTCGTCCGGCTCGGAGTCGAGCACCAACCAGGCGCCGCTCTCGATCTCGTTCTCGAGCTGCCCCGGGCCCCAGCCGGCGTAGCCGCGGAAGACCCGGACCCCCTTGGTGACGGCGGCGACCAGCGCCGGGTCGGCGGTCAGATCGGCCGACGCGATCGTTCCGGCGATCGGCGACAGGTGCTCGTCGCTGGTCTCCAGCGGTTCGGGTGTCCGCGCCAGGGCGATGAGCGCGTTCTGCTCGACGGGACCGCCGTCGAACACCGACGACGGCGACGTCTGGAGCTCGATCCAGCGGTCGAGCGGCTCGTCGAGGCTCTCGACGCTCGGACGGTTGAGCACGACGCCGATCGCTCCCTCGGCGTGGTGCTCGAGCACGAACACGACCGTGCGGTCGAAGTTGGGATCCTCCAGCGGCGGCGTCGCCACGAGCAGCCGGCCCTTGGTGAGGCCGAGTCCCGGATACATACCGATAGTGTGCCCCAAACCCGGGCGACCGGCGGGCCGCGAAGCGACGAATGTCACGTGCGGGGTTCGCGACTTCGCCGCCTGGGCGGCGTCCCGTACAGGACGAGTCACCGGTGTCTGCCAATTCACCCCCCAAGCAAAGCGAGCATCCGTCATGTCCAGGTCGCCCCGTCGTGGTTTCTTCCGCACCGCCGTCGGCGGCGGCGTCATGCTCGCCGTCGCGTTCTTGACGGTCGGCGTCGTGGGCACCAACCTGTTCGACTGGAGCCTGCCGTTCACCTCGGAGCGCAAGGATCACTCGCCGCCGCTCGTGCTGACCGAGATCCGCGACCTCGCCGAGTTCCGCGCCGCCGAGGCCGAGTTCGAGGTGATCGTCGACCGCGAGCACGACGTGAAATGGGTTCCGTCGTTCATCGCCGGCGAGCGGGTCCAGTACGTCGCGGTCGGCACGGTCGACGCCGTCGTCGACTTCGGCGGGTTGACCGCCGACTCGGTGTCGGTGGACAGCGAGACCAACACGGCGGTGATCATCCTGCCGTCACCCGTGATCGGCCGGCCCGTGATCGACCTCGATCAAAGCGGCGTGATGAACCGCGACCGCGGCGTGCTCGATCGGCTCGGCGGGGTGTTCAGCGACAACCCGACCGCCGAAGAGGGCCTGATCACCGAGGCCCAGGACAAGATGACCGCGGCGGTGGGCCAGAGCGACCTGTTCGAGCGAGCCCGGGAGAACACCACGACGATGCTGGAGACGCTCGTGCGCGGCCTCGGCTTCGACGACGTGCGCGTCGTGTTCGAGCAGCGCCCGACGCCCTGACCCGGGCGGTGGTTGCATGATCATACGGAGTCGTGTATGGTCATGCAAATGAATGGCACGATCAGGGTCGGCGTCGTCGGGGCCTCCGGCTACACCGGCGCCGAGCTGCTGCGCATCGTCGCCGCCCACCCGGCCTTCGAGCTGGTCGTGGCGACCGGCGACAGCCAGTCCGGCCGCCGCGCCGCGGACGTGTACCCGTCGCTGGCCGTCGCCTACCCGGACCTCGTGTTCACCCCGTACGACCGCGCCGCCGTCGGCGGGCTGGACCTGGTCTTCCTCGGCGTGCCGCACGCCGCCGCGCTCGAACTGGCCCCGCAGCTCGTGGGCGACGGCGGCTGTGTGGTCGACCTCTCCGCGGCGTACCGGCTGAAGGACGCCGCGCACTACCCGGTCTACTACGGCTTCGAGCACACCCAGCCCGACCTGCTCGCTGAGGCCGTCTTCGGCCTCCCGGAGTTCCACCGCGCCGAGTTGAAGGGCGCCCGCCTGGTCGCCACGCCCGGGTGCCACGTGACGGCGGGGGCGATGGCGGTCCGCCCGCTGGTCGAGGCCGGCTTGCTCGACCCCGGTCGGGTGCTCGTCAACACGCTGACCGGGATCACCGGGGCGGGGCGTCGGCCGACCGACATCAACGTCTACGCCAACATCGACCAGAACGCGATGGCGTACGGGTTGCTCACCCACCGCCACACGCCCGAGCTCGAGCAGGAGACGGGCGCCACCGTGCTGTTCACGCCGCATCTGGCGCCGATGAGCCGGGGCATCCTCGCCACCTGCCTGGGCACGCCCCCGGCCGGCGCCGACGTCTCGACCGAGCTCCTGCTCGCCGCGTTGCGCGACCACTACCAGGGGGAGCCGTTCGTCGCGGTGACCGAGGCGCCCCCGACGACCAAGGCCACCCTCGGGTCGAACGCCGTCCACCTCTCGGCCCGGTTCGACGAGCGCACGGGGACGGTGGTCGCCATGTCGGCGCTCGACAACCTCGCCAAGGGGGCCTCCGGTGGCGCCGTCCAGGCGGCGAACGTGGCCCTCGGCCTCGACGAGACCGCCGGCCTGAGCAACGTCGGCGTCGCACCGTGAGCGACGACGGCGCCGCCGCGCTCAAGGCGGCGACGCTGGTCGAGGCGCTGCCGTACATCCGCCGCTTCGCCGGCAAGACGGTCGTCGTCAAATACGGCGGCAACGCGCTCGCCGGCACCTCCGAACACGACGCGCTCGCGCTGTTCGCCGAGGACATCGTGTTGATGCGCCTCGTCGGCATGCGGCCGGTCGTCGTGCACGGCGGCGGGCCGCAGATCTCGGCGATGATGGCCCGGCTCGGCAAGCAGAGCGAGTTCGTCGACGGCCTGCGCGTGACCGACGCCGAGACGGTGCGCATCGCCCGCATGGTGCTCAAGGGCGAGGTCAACCCGCAGCTCGTCGCGGCGATCAACGTGCACGGGAACTACGCGGTCGGCGTCAGCGGTGTCGACGGCGGGCTGATCCGGGCGACGGCGCGCGATCCAGAGCTCGGATACGTCGGCGACGTGACGCAGATCAACCCGGGAGTCGTCGACGGGTTGCTCGCCGAGGAGTTCATCCCGGTGATCGCCACGATCGGCAGCGACGAGCACGGCCAGGCGTTCAACATCAACGCCGACACGGTCGCCGGGGCGATCGCCGAGGCGCTCGGCGCCGAGAAGCTGGTCTACCTCACCGATATCGACGGTCTGCGGCGCGACGTCGACGATCCGGCCAGCCTGATCCGCCAGGCCCACGCCGACGAGCTCCAGGCCGCGGTCGACGACGGGGTCATCGGCGGCGGCATGATCCCCAAGGTCGCCAGCTGCGTGAGGGCGGTCCGCAACGGCGTCCACCGCGCCCACATCCTCGACGGGCGCATCGCCCACGTCCTGCTGCTCGAGATCTTCACCGACGCGGGCATCGGCACCATGATCATGGACACACGGGAGCACGCAACATGAGCACGGTCACCGGATCGCACGCGTTCGGCCACGCACCGATGGAGCACTGCCCGTTCATGCCGGTGTTCGGGCCCCCGGACATCATGATCGAGCGCGGCGTCGGGACCGAGCTCTGGGACACCGACGGCAAGCGCTACCTCGACTTCCTCGCCGGGATCGCCGTCGTCTCGCTCGGCCACTCCAACCCGGTCGTCGCCGAGGCGATCGGCGATCAGGCCGAGCGGCTGTTGCACGTCTCGAACTACTTCGCCAATCCCGTGGCGACCGAGGCGGCGGTGAAGGTCAACGACCTGCTGCGCGACGCGACCGGCCACGCCGGCCAGGTCTTCTTCACCAACTCCGGCGCCGAGTCGAACGAGTGCGCGATCAAGCTCGCCCGCAAGCACGGGGGCCGGGGTCGGCACACCGTCGTCAGCGCGCTCGACAGCTTCCACGGGCGGACGCTGGCGGCGCTGGCGGCGACCGGCCAGCCGGCCAAGCACGAGCCGTTCCAGCCGATGCCAGAGGGCTTCCGCCACGTCGCGTGGGGCGACCTCGACGAGATGCGGGCGGCGGTCGACGGCTCGGTCGCGGCGGTGTTGATCGAGCCGATCCAGGGCGAGGGCGGCGTCAACCCGGCGACCTCCGAGTACCTCCAGGGCATCCGCCGGCTGTGCGACGAGGTCGGCGCGCTGATGATCGTCGACGAGATCCAGACCGGGTTCGCCAGGACCGGCCGGTGGTTCGGGTTCGAGCACGCGGGGGTGAGCCCCGACGTCGTCACCCTCGCCAAGGCGATGGGGAACGGGATGCCGGTCGGAGCGTGCTGGGCGCGGACCACCGTGGCCGCCGTGTTCGAGCCCGGCGACCATGGCAGCACCTACTCGGGGACCGCGATCGCGACCTCGGCGGTCAACGCCACGATCGACGAGATGCAGCGCATCGACGCCCCCGCCGTCGCCGAGCGGCAGGGGCGGCGCATCGTCGACGCGCTCCGCGGGGTGCACGGTGTGGTCGACGTCAGGGGGCGGGGGTTGATGCTCGGCGTCGCGCTCGCCGACGGGCTCGACGCCCGGGCGGTCTACAACGACCTGCTCGAACAGGGCCTGATCGTGAACGCCGTGAACCCGTCGACGATCCGGCTCGTGCCGCCGATCACCGTGACCGACGCCGAGATCGACGAGGCGGCGGCGCTGATCGCCGACGTCCTCGAGTCGCACCTCGCCGTGCGACGGGCCGACGAGGAAGATCGATGACCGGCGGCGGGCGCAACCTGATCGACGTGACCGACCTCGACGTCGGCGACGCGCGCCAAGTCCTGCGGCTCGCCGAGGCGCCGATCGCCTCGCTGGGGCGCCCGCTCGACGGCCTCGGCGTGGTGCTGATCTTCGAGAAGCCGTCCAACCGGACCCGGCAGTCGATGGAGATGGCCGTCGTCCAACTCGGCGGGCACCCGGTCTACACCCGCGGCGACGAGGTCGGCTTCGACGAGCGCGAGTCGGTCGAGGACATCGCGCGGATCCTGGCCGGCTACCACGCGCTGATCGCCGCCCGGGTCTTCGACCACTCGGTGGTCACGCGGCTCGCCGACGCCGCCGACGTCCCGATCGTCAACATGCTGTCCGACCGGAGCCACCCGCTCCAGGCGCTCGCCGACGCGCTGACCATGCAACAGTGTCTCGGCGAACTCGCCGGCCGAACCGTCGCCTACGTCGGCGACTACAACAACGTCGCACGGTCGCTCGCCGAGATCGCCGCACTGCTCGGCATGCATGTGCGGCTGGCGTGCCCGGTCGGCTTTGACGCCGACGACGCCGAACTCGAGCGGATCGTGCTGCTCGGGGCGGCGTCGGTGGAGCAGTCGACGCGGCCGCACGAGATGGTCGCCGGCGCCCACGCCGTGCACACCGACACGTGGGTGTCGATGGGCCAGGAGGCCGACAAGCACGAGCGGCGGCAGAAGTTCGAGGGGTTCACCGTCGACGTCGAGATGATGTCGCTGGCCGATCCGACGGCCGTCTTCATGCACTGCCTCCCCGCGTACCGCGGTCTCGAGGTGGCCGCCGACGTGATCGACGGCCCGCAGTCGGTGGTCTTCCAGCAGGGCCACAACCGGATGCACGCGGCGCGCGGCGCGCTGGCGTTCCTGATGGGGGTGCGGCCGTGACCACCAAGGTGCAACGCCAATCCACCGTCGCCCGGCTGATCGGCGACCACGAGGTGACCAGCCAGCCGCAGTTGATCGACCTGCTCGCCGCGGAGGGCATCGAGGCGACGCAGGCGACGGTGTCGCGCGACCTCGACGACATCGGGGCGGTCAAGGTGCGGGTGCCGAGCGGCAACACCGTGTACGCGATCCCCGAGTTCGCCCCGGACCGGCTCGCCCCCGCCGATCAACTCCGCCGCGTGATGGGGGAGTGGGTGGCCGAGGTCGCGTCGTCGGCGAACATCGTGATCCTCCGCACGCCACCCGGATGCGCGCACGTCGTCGCGTCCGCGCTCGATCGGAGTCGCGTCGACGGGCTGCTCGGCACCGTTGCCGGCGACGACACGCTCATGTGCGTCTCCGCCACCGCCGATGCGTCCGAGCTCGCCACCCACCTCCGCGAGCTCGCAGGGCTGGACTGACGGTGGGCGACGACGAGGCCCGCACGCTCTGGCACGGCCGGTTCGCCGACGGCCCGGCCGAGGCGCTGCTGGCCTACACGGTGAGCCTCCCGTTCGACCGCCGGTTGTGGCGCGACGACATCGTCGGCTCCCGCGCCCACGTGAGGGGTCTCGGGCGGGCCGGCCTGCTCGACGACACCGAGCGCGACGCGATCCTCGCCGCCCTCGATCGCGTCGCCGACGAGATGGAGGCGGGGACGTTCGCCTTCGTCGAGACCGACGAGGACATTCACACCGCCGTCGAGCGGCGGGTCACCGAGCTGGCCGGCCCGGCCGGCGGCAAGCTGCACACCGCCCGCAGCCGCAACGACCAGGTGGCGACCGACCTCCGGCTGTGGTGCAAGCGCGAGCTGGTCGCCGTGGCCGGCGGGATCCTCGATCTCCAGCAGGTGCTGCTCGACCGGGCGGTCGAGGCCGGCGACGCCTACCTGCCCGGCTACACCCACCTCCAGCGGGCCCAGCCGGTGCTGCTGGCGCACCATCTACTGGCCCACGGCTGGGCGCTCGGCCGTGACGTCGACCGCTTGCTGGCGACCGTCGAGCGGCTCGACGTCTCACCGCTCGGGGCGGGCGCGCTCGCCGGGTCGTCGCTGCCGATCGACCCGGTCGCCACCGCCGCCGACCTCGGGTTCGCGAGGGCGTTCGAGAACTCGCTCGACGCGGTCGGCGACCGCGATTTCGTCGCCGAGGCGCTCTTCGACCTCGCCCTCGTCGGCGTCCACCTCTCACGCGTCGGCGAGGAGTGGGTGCTGTGGACCTCGGGCGAGTTCGGGTTCGCCACGCTCGACGACGGGTACGCCACCGGATCGTCGATGCTGCCCCAGAAGAAGAATCCCGACATCGCCGAGCTGGCGCGTGGCAAGGCGGGGCGCCTGATCGGCAACCTCACCGGGCTGCTGGTCACGCTGAAGGGCCTGCCGTTGGCCTACAACCGCGATCTCCAGGAGGACAAGGAGCCGCTGTTCGACTCCGTCGAGCAGGTGTCGCTGGCGACGGTCGCCATCACCGGCATGATCGCGACGGCGACGTTCGTCCACGAGCGGATGCGGGCCGCGGCCGACGAGGAGACCTCGGCGGCGACCGACCTCGCCGAGTGGCTCGTCCGCCGGGGCGTCCCGTTCCGCGAGGCGCACGCGGTTGTCGGGGCGCTCGTGCGGGCGCACGTCGCCGGTGACGGCCCGCTGCGCGACTTGGTCGCCGCCGACCCGCGGCTCGGCTCGGAGGCGGCCGCCATGGTCGGGCCGGGCGTCGGGGTGCGGATGCGGACGTCGCCGGGCGCGGCGGGCCCCGAGGCCCTCGAGGCACAACTGACCGCGTACCGGGCGATGCTCGACCGCGAACGCGCGACGGTCGGTGCTTGACACCCCGCGCCGGTTCTTCGAGCGGGACTCGGAGGAGCTCGCTCCGCTGCTGCTCAACAAGCTGATCGTGTCGACGATCGGCGGCGAACGCGTCGTCGGGCGGATCAGCGAGGTGGAGGCGTACCGCGAGGACGATCCGGCCAGCCACACGTACGCCGGTCGCACCCCGCGCAACGAGGCGATGTTCGGCCCGCCCGGCCACCTCTACGTGTACCTCAGCTACGGCGTCCACCACTGCGCCAACGTGGTGTCGGCGCCGGAGGGGAGCGGGCAGGCGGTGTTGCTGCGGGCGATCCAACCGGTCGTGGGCATCGCGCCCATCCGCCGCCGTCGCGGCGCCCGACCGGATTCCGAGCTGGCGAACGGCCCGGGCAAGCTCTGCCAGGCGCTCGGCATCACCCTTGCCCACTATGGCGTCGATCTCTGCGCCGCCGACGCGCCGGTCCGCATCGTCGACGACGGCACGCCGCCACCGCGCGAGCCGGTGACCGGCCCGCGAATCGGCATCTCGAAGGCGGTCGACCTCCCCTGGCGGTTCAGGATCCCATGAGCCGCCCCGTCCGTTTGCGTCGCGATATTGGCGAGACGGTCGCTCACAATCGCGACGCAAACGACATGGGTGGCGGCCCGGTCCGTTTGCGTCGCGATATCGGTGAGACGGTCGCTCACAATCGCGACGCAAACGAGGTGGGGTGGGACGAGTCGGGCCGGGATACGGTCGCGTCGTGAGAGATTTCGCCGGCAGGCTCGCGGTGGTGACCGGTGGGGCGAGCGGGATGGGACGCGAGCTCGTCCGCCAGCTCGCCGCCGCCGGCTGCGACGTCGCGACGTGCGACCTGTCGGTGGCCGCGATGGAGGAGTCGCGGACGCTGGCGCTCGCCGGCGCGCCATCGTCGGACGTGCGGGTGTCCACCCACGTCTGCGATGTCGCCGACACGGCGGCGCTGCTCGTGTTCCGCGACGAGGTGCTCGCGGCGCACGACACCGACCACATCCACCTGCTGTTCAACAACGCGGGCATCGGCGGTGGGGGCAGCCTGTTCACCGATTCGCCGGAGGCCTGGCAGCGCACGTTCGACATCTGCTGGGGCGGGGTGTACCACGGCACGAGGGCGTTCCTGCCGGCGCTCGTCGCCGCCGACGAGGCGCACATCGTCAACACGTCGAGCGTCAACGGGTTCTGGGCGAGCATCGGCCCCGACCGCCCGCACACGGCCTATTCGGCGGCCAAGTTCGCGGTCAAGGGGTTCACGGAGGCGCTGCTCACCGACCTGCGGGTCAACGCGCCGCACGTCCACGCGTCGGTCGTGATGCCCGGCCACATCGGCACGTCGATCGTCGAGAACTCACATCGCCACGGCCTGGGCGAATCGGACGAAGAGGCGGCCGGACTGGTCGAGATGGCCTCGACGATGTTCCGCGAGCACGCGCCGATGACCTCGGCCGAGGCGGCCGCGGTGATCCTCGAGGGCGTGCGCGAGAACAAGTGGCGGATCCTCGTCGGCGACGATGCCCATGCGCTCGACGAGGCGGTCAGGGCCAACCCCGAGCAGGCCTACGACGGCTCGATGGGCCAGATCCTGTTCGCCGCGCTGGACCAGGCGCGGGCCGCACTCGACCTCGATTGAGCTGCGGGCGCGGCGGGTTTGCGCGAAGCTGGGCGTCGTGGAGATCATCCTGATCGTGCTGCTCGGCCCCGTGCTCACCATCGGGTTCATCATCCTGATGCGGCGGGTCGGCAAGAACATGGTGACGACCAGCGACGACGACCAGCGGGAGATCGAGCGGCTCCAACAGACCGGCGAGCGAGCGCGAGCGACGTTGACGGCGATCGTCCCGTCCGGGCTGACGGTCAACAACTTCCACGTGCAGTGCGAGGTCCATTTCTGGATGGAGCCGCTGAGCGGCGCCCAGCCGTTCGAGGCGACCAAGAAGATCTTCTTCCTCGAGACGCAATTCCCTCGACAGGGTGATGTCTGGCCGGCGTGGTTCGACCCGGCCGACCCGGCCACGTTCGCCGTCGGGTCGCCCGGCAAGCTCGATCCGGCGCAGATCCCGCTCTACCGCGAGTTCGGCATCGAGCACCCGCTCGACGACTGAACGGCGGCGCTACCGCCAGTGGATCCAGAAGCCGTGCGGGTGGCACGTCGCCAGATGGCGGACCGTCCGCACACCGTCGCGCCAGGTGACCAGTGACAGCACGGTGAGATCACGATGCTCGAGATCGTCGGGGGCCGGCAGCTCGGGCGTGGCCACCGGCGACTCGACGTAGACCCACGAGAGGTCGACGGTCGCGCCGATCCGATCGAGTTCGCCGACGTAGGCCGTGCGGCCGTCGGGCGGGAGGTAGTTGAGGACCCACGAGTTCGTGACGACCGGATGACCCGCCCTGGCCATCCGCTCGATCGCCGGCGCCAGCGAGGCGGTGGCGTCGCCGGCCAGCAGCTCCGGTGGTTCGCGTCGAGCGAGCTCGATCGCCGCCCGCAGGCGCTGGAAGCGGTCGGCCTGGTCGGGCCAAACGCAGGCTTCCAGCCAGTGCGCCTCATCGTCGTCGGTCACGTCGATCGGGGCGACGTCGATCCCGCACCGAGCCCCCACGACGGGCATCGCGGCCGGGACCGGCGGGTCGCCCCGCGTTCCGGTCGTGATCACCACGGGCGACGGGCCGCCGACCGCGCCGCCCGGCTCGAAGCGGTACTCGTACCGGTCGAGGAGCAGGTTCAGCCCGCCGCTGGCGCCGACGTCGAGGTGGGCGATGGGGCCGACGTCGCCGGCGAGCTGCCCGAAGGCGAGGACGAACATCGCGCAGCGGCCGACCTCGTTGGTCTGGGTCCGGCGCGTCCGGAGCAGCCGGACCAGATCGCCCTCACGCTCGGCCAGGAAGTCCTTGTAGGTCGCGGCAAGGGCCGGATCGAGCGGGTCGCGCGGGGACTCGGTCAGATTGGGGTACCAGGCGGCGAGCGGATGGTCGGGCGAGTCGAGCAGCAGCTTGTGGCTGGCCGCGAGCAGCAGCACCGGGAGCCGCTGTTGCTCAGGCGCGTGAAGCAGTCGCCGGTACAGGTCGGGGTCGTCGGCGATCGCGCCCGACAGCGCGGCGTACAGCGGCGCCCGCCGCGCCGACGAGGCGGACTGGTGGCGGAAACGCCGAGCGAGTTCGACGTCGTCCTCGCTGAGCATCACGGGGCAGTCTCGCGCGTGCCGACGGCTCGCCGGAGCCCCCGAGCGCGGCGAGCGACGCGGTCCGCTCGAACGTCCACCGTCCCGGGCGCCGGGTGCCGTTACCCTGGGCCGCCGTATGGACCCGATCGCCGGCGACCTCCTCGCCGACCTCGCAGCTCGCAACCTCATCCACGACACGACCGACCGCGACGCGCTCGCCGAGCGGCTGGCGCAGGGGCCGATCGGCGTCTACATCGGCTTCGACCCCACCGCCGACTCGCTGCACGCCGGACACCTGGTCGGCCAGCTCCTCCTGCGCCGCTTCCAGCTCGCCGGGCACCGGCCGTTCCCGCTCGCCGGCGGGGCGACGGGGATGGTCGGCGACCCGGGCGGGCGGAGCACCGAGCGCAACCTCCTCGACGTCGAGACGCTGCGCCACAACGTCGACCGCATCAAACGCCAGCTCACGTCGCTGCTCGACTTCGAGCCCGGCCCCGCCCAGGCGACGCTGGTCAACAACGCCGACTGGACCACAGGCGTCACCTTGCTCGAGTTCCTCCGCGACGTCGGGAAATACGTGACCGTCAATCAGATGATCGCCAAGGACTCGGTGCGCTCCCGCCTCGACAGCGAGCACGGGATCTCCTACACGGAGTTCTCCTACATGTTGCTCCAGGCCAACGACTTCCGTCATCTGTTCGAGTCGTACGGCGTCGAGTTGCAGGCTGGGGCCAGCGACCAGTGGGGCAACATCGTGAGCGGTGTCGACCTCATCCGCCGGCGCACCGGCGCCACCGTCCACGCGCTGACGCATCCGCTGATCACCAAGGCCGATGGGTCGAAGTTCGGCAAGTCGGTCGACGGCGCCGTGTGGCTCGACCCCGTCAAGACGTCGCCCTACCGGTTCTGGCAGTTCTGGCGGCAGACCACCGACGACCTGGTCGCCGTCTATCTCCGGATGTTGTCACTGCGGCCGATCGGCGAGATCGCCGCGCTGCTCGACGAGCACGCCGGGAAGCCCCACATCGGCGCCGCGCAGCGGGCGCTCGCCGACGAGATGACAACGATGGTGCATGGCGCCGGCGACGCCCGGGCCGCCGCCGAGGCCGCCGACCTGCTGTTCGCCGCCGACCCGACCGCGGCGTCGGCCGCGTCGCTGGCCACCCTGGCCGCGGAGATCCCCTCGTCGCGCCTCGGCGCCGAGCAACTCGCCGACCCCGTTGCGGTGTTCGTCTCGACCGGCCTGGCCACCTCGAACGGCGACGCCCGCCGGACGCTCGCCCAACGCGCGTTCTACGCCAACGGGGTCCAGCTCGACGCCGACGCCCGGCTCGAC
>JBFGCT010000112.1:0-13630 GCA_041581055.1 Ilumatobacteraceae bacterium
ATCACGATGCCGCGCTCGACGGTGTGGCCCGAGAGATGCACACCGGCGCCGATCACGACGTCGTCGCCGAAATCGAGCAGGCAGTGATCGGTGACCCCGAGACTGTTGACCCACACGCGGTGCCCGAGCCGGGCCCCGTTGAGACGCATGTAGAACGACCAGACCGGTGTCGCCCTGAGTAGCCCGCCGGCGAGGAAGCCGACGACATGGGCGGACATCTGATATCGCGCCCAATCGCACAGCGCCCACGGGAGCGTGGCGATCGGCAGCTCGGCCGGGGCGACCGGTCGCCAGCCCAACAACCGCATCGCGCCGGAGGAGAGCACCATCAGCAACACCGCGAAGATCACGTAGGCGGGCGCCAGTGCCATCACCAGGACGACGGTTCGAACGGCCGATGGCTCGATGTCCCAGCTCGCGTGCCACTGGAAGAACGACACCGCCGGCAGCGCCGAGAGGCCGAGGATCAGGCTCTCGACCACGAACGTCGTTCCGAGCGTCCACACGAAGCGGAAGATCGCCCTGCCGTCCCACGCGCGGCGGGTCTCCGGACGCGCCCGCTCGACGACTTCGGGCTCGGCTCCTTCCCCGGCCATGTCACCAGCATCGATGATCGACGCCGCTCGGATGAGGGTACGAAGTCCCGTCAGTCCTCGTCGGCCGCACGGAACTGGTCGCCCGCTCGGTGAGCCAGGTTCCATGTTCGGGCGCCACACGTCCGGCCGACCCCGGCCGCGCGTTCGAGGAGCAGGCGCTCGATGACGACGTGCTCATCCCGGCGCTCGCTGGCCGAGGCGGGCGGGCGCGGACGTCGGCCGGGAAGCTACGTTCGCGGCATGACCGTCGCGTCGCCAGTTGCATCGTCAACGGCGCCCCCGGCGCGCTCCACAGGTCAGTTCGGCGTGATCGTGTTCCTCGCGTCCGACGTCATGCTGTTCGCCCCGTTCTTCGCCGCGTACTTCCTCCTGCGGGCGACGAACTCGCCATGGCCGGCCGCCGGGGTCGAACTCGACGTCCCCCGCGCGGCGGCGGCGACGGTGGCACTCGTGGCGTCGTCGTTCACCCTGTTGCGGGCCGACCACGCCCACGCCCGCGGCGACGCGCCCGGAATGCGACGGTGGATCCTTGTCACCGTCGCCCTCGGCGGCGCGTTCTTGGCCAACCAGATCGCGGAGTACACCACGCTGTCCTTCCGCGCCGACGACCACGTGTACGGCTCGATCTTCTGGGGCCTCACGGGCTTGCACGCCGCCCACGTCACCGCCGGGCTGTGCGTGCTCGGCCTGTTGTACGTGCGGGCCGCCCGCAGCCGGTCGCTCGACGAGGTCACCCCGTGGGCCAACGGCGCGTCGCTGTTCTGGCACCTGGTCGACGTGATCTGGATCGGGGTGTTCGTCACCATTTGGGTGATCCGATGAGGGGCGGCGGCGCTCGCCTGCTGCTGATCGCGCCTCTCGCCGCGGCCGGCATCACCGCAGCGGTGTCGTTGGCCAGCGCGGCGCCGCCGGGTGGTGGTGCTCCCGCGGCGTCGGGCGACCTCGGCGCCGAGCTGTTCGCCTTGCAGTGCTCGAGCTGCCACGGCCTCGACGGCCGGGGTGTCGAGGGCCTGGGGCCGACGCTCGAGCCAGAAGGGGAGGCGTCGGCGGACTTCGTGCTGCGCACGGGACGGATGCCGCTCGCCGCCCCCGACCTCCAGGCGCAACGTGGTCCGGTCCGCTATTCCGAGGAAGAGATCCTGGCGCTCGTCGCCTACGTCGGCGCCATCGGCGACGGCCCGCCGATCCCCGTCGTCGACATCGCTGGTGCCGACGTCGCCACCGGCGGCGAGCTGTATCGGCTGAACTGCGCGGCGTGCCACGTCGCGTCCGGGGCGGGTGCGCCGATCGGCGGTGGTCGCGTGGCGCCGAGTCTGGAGCAGTCCACGGCGACGCAGGTGGGCGAGGCCATCCTGATCGGACCCGGGTCGATGCCGGTGTTCGGCGCGCTGACCGAGGCCGACATCGCCGACATCGCAGCGTACGTGGGCGAACTCCAGGATCAGAACACGACCGGCCCGACCCGCTTCGGCGGCGCCGGGCCGGCCGCCGAGGGGCTCGCCGCATGGCTCCTCGCGCTGCTCCCGCTCGTCGCGCTCACGCGCTGGATCGGTCGGCCCAAGGAGGGCCGCGACCACCCGCTCGCCGCCGAGCAAGCGGGGGAGGCACGGTGACACCGGTCGACCGGCCGGCCAACCGCCGGGCGTACCGCGCGTCGGCCGCGTCGTTCGCGTTGGCGGCTGCCGGCGGTCTGATCGCGGCGTACGGCTACTGGTCCTCCCGGACGAGCCATCTCCTCGGCATCGGGCTCGCCGTGGCGCTCTGCGGCATCGGCTTCGGGCTGGTCTCGTGGGCCAAGTTCCTCGATCTCGACGAGTTCGTCGTGCAGCGCCGTGCCCCGCTGCGCACCACCGACGACGAGCGGGCGGGCTTGCGCGAGGAGCTGACGATGACGGCTGCCACCGTCGGGCGGCGCAAGCTCCTCGTCGCCCTGTTCGCCGGGTCGTTGGGCAGCCTCGTCATCGGGTTCGTCGGCCCGATCGGGTCGCTCGGCCCGCGACCGCGCGGGGAGCTCGGGCGGACCGGCTGGGGTCCCGGCCGCCGCCTGGTCACCTCGGACGGGACGCCGATCGCGCTCGAGTCCGCCGGCTTCGACCAGCTGGCGACCGTGTTCCCGGAGGGCGAGATCGGCCGGGACGACTCCCAGGTCGTGCTCGTTCGGGTCCCGCCCGAGCTCCTCACCGACCGGACGGTTGCCGGCGGGGCCGTCGACGGCTGGGTCGCGTACTCCAAGATCTGCACCCACGCCGGATGCTCGGTCGGGCTGTTCGGCATCGACAATCGCGCTCCCGACGTCGTGCGGCAGCTCGTGTGCCCGTGCCACCAGTCGGCGTTCGACCCCGTCGACGCGGCCAAGCCGGTCGGCGGGCCGGCCACCCGCTCACTGCCACAACTGCCGCTGGCCGTCGACGACGCCGGCTTCCTCGTCGCCACGTCGGACTTCGAGCGGCCCGTCGGGCCGATCAGCTGGGACGAGGGCTGATGGCGGGCCGAGCACCCCGGCGGGGGCTGGTCGAGCGCTACGTCGACTCGGTCACCGGCCGGGTCGGCGGCGGGTCGTGGCTCACCACGAGCCTGCGCAAGGTGTTTCCGTCGCACTTCTCGTTCCTGTGGGGCGAGCTCGCGCTGTACAGCTTCGTCGTGCTCCTGCTCACCGGCACGTACCTCACGTTCTTCTTCGAGGGCTCGCAGGAGATCGTCGTGTACCAAGGGTCGTACGAGCCGCTCCAGGGTCAGGAGGTGTCCGCGGCGTTCGACTCGGTGATGCGCATCTCCCACGACGTGAAGGGCGGGCTGCTGATCCGCCAGATGCACCACTGGGCGGCGCTCGTGTTCATGGGCGCGATCGCCCTCCACCTCGGGCGGATCTTCTTCACCGGCGCGGTCCGTCGGCCGCGGGACATCAACTGGATGATCGGGCTGACGCTGCTCGTCCTCGGGCTCGCCGCCGGATTCACCGGGTACTCGCTTCCCGACGACCTCCTGTCGGGCACGGGGTTGCGCATCACGTACGCGATCGTGCTGGCGATCCCGTTCGTCGGGGAGCGCCTGGCATATCTCGTGTTCGGTGGCGAGTGGCCCGGCACCGACATCATCGGCCGGCTGTACCCGGTGCACATCCTGCTGATCCCCGGGCTGATCATCGGGCTGTTGAGCCTGCACCTCGGGCTGGTGTGGCGTCAGAAGCACACCCAGTTCCGCGGGCCGGGGCGAACCGAGGACAACGTCGTCGGCGAGCGCGTCTGGCCGTCGTTCGCGATGAAGTCCACCGGCCTGCTGTTTCTGACCGCCGGCGTGATCACCGCGATGGGCGCGATCTTCGAGATCAACGCCATCTGGCTGTACGGCCCCTACGACGCGGCCGCCGCCACCTCGCTGTCGCAGCCCGACTGGTACATCGGCTTCCTCGAGGGGTCGCTGCGGCTGTTCCCTCCCTGGGAGACACGCGTCGGCGGCTTCGTGATCAACAACATCGTCTACTCGGGCATCCTGGTGCCGACGCTGATCTTCGGCGGGCTGTACGCGGTGCCGACCATCGAGCGGCGGCTCACGGGTGACACCGCCGACCACCACCTGCTCGATCGCCCGCGTGACGCACCCAACCGAACGGCGATCGGCGCCGCGTCGATCACCGCGGTCAGCGTGCTGTTCCTCGGCGGCGCGCAGGACGTGATCGCCAAGACGCTCGAGGTCTCGGTGGGTCATGTCACGAGCGTGCTCCAGGTGTCGTTCCTCGTCGCGCCGCCGATCGCCTTCTACGCGACGCGGCGGACCTGCGTCGCCCTGCGCGACCGACCCGGGCCCGAACGCACCGAACGGCGGGTGCCGGTCGAACGCACCGCGGACGGTGGCTACCGCGTCCCCGCCTCGGCCGCCGAGGACTGGATGACCGCCGGTGGCGCCGCCCCCGGTCACTTCGACGCGATCACCGGGGAGGGGGCCGTTCGCGGCGCCCGATCCGAACCGGCCGAGGACGCCGAGGCGGGCGCGCCGTGAGCGGTCCCTCGACGAGCGGAGTGCTCGATCCACCGGTCACCGATCAGGCGGGGGACATCGACCGCGTGTGGGACCTGTTCCTGTGGATCGGGTACGGCGTGCTCGCGTTCGTCGTCGTGCTCGTCGTGTTCGTCGTGATCAGGTTCAAGCGCCGCGACGAGGTGCTGCCCCGGCAGAAGCACTACAACATCCCGCTCGAGGTCGCGTACACGGCGATCCCGCTGGTCGTCGTCCTCGGCCTGTTCGCCGTGACGTTCGTGACCGTGCGGGCGATCGACGACACCGCCGACGACCCCGACCTCGTCGTCGAGGTCACCGCGTTCCAGTGGCAATGGCAGTTCGACTATCCCGAGGCGGGCGTCTCGATCATCGGCGGCGCCGGCGACGACATCCCCGAGCTGGTCCTGCCCGCCCGGTCGACGGTGCGCTTCGACCTGCGGTCGCTCGACGTCGTCCACTCCTTCTGGATCACCGCGTTCCGGTTCAAACGCGACATGATCCCCGGCAGCCCGAGCAGCTTCAGCGTCGACATCTCCGACTCGCCGGGGTGGTATCCGAACGCCGGGGTGTGCGCCGAGTTCTGCGGACTCGACCACGCCAAGATGCAGTTCTCGGTGCGCATCCTCGAACCCGACGAGTTCGACGCGTGGCTCGAACAGCCGGTGGGCGCCGGCGAGGGGGGTTCATGACGGCCACCGACCCGCGGCCACAACCGCTCGGCGCCGACGACGACCGCCCGCTCCTGGAGATCGACGACTTCCTCGACCAGGGCCACTCCGACGGCGGGTTGCCCCGCACGGTGCTCGGCTGGGTGACCACCACCGATCACAAGGCGCTCGGCGTCGCCTACATCGTGACCTCGATGGTGTTCCTGCTGATCGGCGGGGCCCTCGCCGGGGTCATCCGCGCCGAACTCGCCGAGCCCGGGCTTCAGCTCGTGAGCCAGCAGACCTACAACAGCGTGTTCACGATCCACGGCAGCGTGATGGTCTACCTCTTCGCCGTCCCGTTCGGATTCGGGCTCGCCAACTACCTGATCCCGCTCCAGATCGGCGCCCCCGACCTCGCCTTCCCCCGGCTCAACGCCTTCTCCTACTGGCTCTACGTGATCGGCGGCGCGGTGATGCTGCTCGGCTTCGTCACCGACGGGGGAGCGGCCGGCTTCGGCTGGTTCGCGTACCCGCCGCTGTCCGGCGCCGCCGGTTCGCCGGGGCTCGGCGCCGACCTGTGGATCATCTCGATCATCCTCACCGGCACGTCGGGAACGTTGACCGCGGTCAACGTGATCACGACGGTCACGATGATGCGCACCCCCGGGATGACGCTGTTCCGCATGCCGATCCTCACGTGGAACCTGTTCATCACCGCGTTCATGGTGCTGCTGGCGTTCCCCGTCCTTTCCGGCGCCCTGCTCATGCTGGAGGCCGACCGCCAGTTCGGCACCCACTTCTTCGACCCGGCCAACGGTGGCTCGCCCGTCCTGTGGCAGCACCTCTTCTGGTTCTTCGGGCATCCGGAGGTGTACATCGTCGCCCTGCCGTTCTTCGGCGTCGTCACCGAGATCTTCCCGGTGTTCTCGCGCCGGCCCGTGTTCGGCTACAAGGGCCTCGTCCTCGCCACGTTGGCGATCGGCGCGCTCTCGACGTCGGTGTGGGCCCACCACATGTTCGTCACCGGCGAGGTCGTGCTCCCGTTCTTCGCGCTCACGTCCGCCCTCATCGCCGTGCCGACCGGGGTCAAGGTGTTCAACTGGATCGGCACGATGTGGGGCGGCTCGCTGAGCTTCGAGGCGCCGATGAAGTTCGCCATCGGCTTTCTCGTCACCTTCGTCGGGGGCGGGATCACCGGCATCATGCTCGCCTCGCCGACGCTCGACTTCCACCTGTCGGACTCGTACTTCGTCGTCGCCCACTTCCACTACGTGATGGGGGGCACCGTCATCTTCGCGATGTACGCGGCGATCTACTTCTGGTGGCCGAAGGTGACCGGCCGGATGCTCTCCGAGCGGCTCGGCACGGTGCACTTCTGGATGACGATGGTCGGCTTCAACCTCACGTTCTTCGTGATGCACCTGCTCGGCCGCGGCGGGATGCCGCGGCGTGTTGCCGACTACCGCCCGATCGACGACTTCGAGCTGTGGAACAAGATCGCCTCGCTGGGATACCTGGTGCTCGTCGCGTCGGTCGTCCCGTTCGTCATCGCGATCGTGCGGTCGTTGCGCGCCCCGGCGAGCGTCGGCGCCGACCCCTGGCACGCCAACTCGCTCGAGTGGGCGACGACCTCGCCACCGCAGGAGCACAACTTCACCTGGCTCCCGCCGATCCGGTCGGAGCGCCCCGTGTTCGACCTCCGGTGGATCAACCACGACGGGGTGGGGGCCGCCGGCGAGGCCGACGCCTGGCTGGCGCGCCAGCACCACGACGACCACTGGCTGCCGCTGCACCGATGGTCCCAGCGCCCCGAGGCCGAGCCGACGGGCCCGACGGAGCGGGAACCGGATCGATGAGGGTCGAGGCGATCCTCTGGACCGGCGTGACCGTCTACTTCGTCGTGATCGGCGTGATCTACATGCTCGTCGGCGGCGACACGGCCGGCGTCTCGCTGCTCCTCGCGGCGACCGGGCTGGGCGGTCTCGTGGCCGGTTGGACCTGGGACTGGCATCGCCGGCACGGCATCCGCATCGAGGACCGCGGCGACACCGACGCCAGCGACCTGACCGGCATCGTCGGCGTCTATCCGACCGCGAGCCTGCGGCCGGTGACGCTGGCGGTCGGGGTGACCGCCACGCTCGTCGGCATCCCGCTCGGCTCGTGGTTGAGCATGATCGGCCTGGCGATCGTCGCGTCCCAGGTCCTGCTGCTCGTCCGCGACACCGATACGTGATGGGAGCGGCCCGGTGATCGCCCACACGAGCGCCGTCGATCACCTGGCGCTGGTCGGCGCCGGGTCCGTCGCCGTCATCGTGTACCGCATCGGATGGCTGCGCAGGCCGGGCGACCACGGGCTGGCGTTCATCTCGTGGATCGGCGGGGTCGCGCTGGTGCTCGCCGCCACGTTGCCCGCGATGGAGGGCTGGGCTCAACGGTCGTTCACCGGCCACATGGTCCAGCACCTGGTGATCATCGTGGCCGCCGCACCGCTGCTCGTGCTCGCCGAGCCGATGCGGGCGTTTCGTGAGCTCTCGTCGACGCCCCGGCACGCGTCGCGCGTCGAACGAACGGTCGGGCGATGGTGGCGCGAGCTCGGTCCGCTGGTTGCCGCCGCGTCGTTCCTGGCCGTGCTGTACGTCACCCACCTGTCGGCGGTGTACGACGAGGCACTGCATCGCCGCTGGCTGCACGATGCCGAGCACGTCGCGTATCTCGGCTGCGCCGCGCTGCTGTGGGCGGCGACCCGCAACGCCGGCCGGCGGGCCCCGGTCCAGCGGGTCGGCGCGGTGTTCGCCGTGATCGCCGGGAGCGCGCTGCTCGGCGTCGTGCTGATGTCGGCCGCCAGCCCGCTGGTCCCGACGTACGTCGAAGCGCTCGGCGCCGAGCGGGCGCTCGACGACCAGCGGCTCGCCGCCTCGATCATGTGGGTCGGTGGGATGGCCACGACACTGCCGCTGCTGCTGCTCAGCGTGTGGTCGTGGGCGTCGGCCGAGGAGCGGGTCGCCGTCAGAAGCGAGGCGTTGCGGGAGGTCGGACCACGTGCGCGCCGGGGCGCCGTCCGATCAGACGTCGACGGGCGTGCCGACTTCGAAGACGCCGTCGGTGGGGAGTGAGAAGAAGCGGGCACCAGTAGTGCATTTCGATCTGGTGGACGCCGGCCGCGAGACGTGTCGTGGTCGACCTTCGGAGCCTCGAGAGCCGACCCACAACCCAGCGGCGTCGCACGGGTCATCCCGCCCTCGGTAGGCGCTTGACCGCCGGGTCCGACGGGCGCAGAATGAAGACCCTGGCTGCACCAACGGGACTCCTGAGAGCGGGATCCGGCAGCCGGTTCGCTCGGTGAGGTGCCGCTGGCGTCGAGAACGGAGGAATCATGGCTGGCTCGTGGTCGACCCTTACGAACGCTCCCCCCGCCCCGGTGGCGACGACGTTGTTGCTCACCGACGGCACCGTGTTGGCGCAGGGCGTCAGCACGAAGAAGTGGTACCGGTTCACTCCGGCCGCCGACGGCGACTATCACGACGGCACATGGCAGACGGTCGCCGACAGCGTCAACGCCCCGCTGTACTACGCCTCGGGCGTGCTGCGCGACGGGCGGGTCATCGTCGTCGGCGGCGAGTACAACGGCGGCGCGATGGTCTGGCTGCTCGCCGCGGAGATGTACGATCCGCAGGCCAACACCTGGACCTCGCTGCCCGTTCCGGCGGGTTGGGTCCGGATCGGCGACGCGCCGGGGTGCGTGCTGCCGGACGGGCGCTTCTTCGTCGGTCAGGTCGCCTCGAAGCTGACCGCGATCTACAACCCGGCGACGAACGCGTGGACGGCCGCCGACAGCAAGATCAACTCGGTCGGCGAGGAGAGTTGGTCGCTGTTGCCCGACGGCACGATTCACGCCGTCGATTGCTCCAACCCGCCAAACGCCGAGAAGTACGTCATCGCCGCCGACAAATGGGTCGCCGCGGGCGCGACGCCGAGCGTGCTCGTCGACAGCATCTCCGAGATCGGGGCATCGGTCCTCCTGCCCGATGGCCGGTTGTTCGTCATCGGGGCCACCGGCTTCACGGCGTTGTACACGCCGCCGCCGATCGCCAATCAGCCGGGCACGTGGGCCGCCGGGCCGACCATCCCGCAGAACGCCAACGGGCAAGCGCTCGGCGCGGTCGACGCGCCGGCCGCCGTGCTCCCGAACGGCAAGGTGCTCTTCTCGGTCGGCCCGATCACCATTCCGGCCACCTTCCAGTCGCCGACCTTCTTCTTCGAGTACGACCCGGCGGCGAACTCGATCAGCGCGGTCCCCGGCGCGGCGACCGCCGCCGGCGTGCCGTACGCCGGACGGATGCTCGTGCTGCCGACCGGGCAGGTGATGTACACCGCGTACTCGACGGTCGTCGATCTCTACACGCCCGACCTCGCGCCCGACCCCGTGTGGCGCCCGACGATCACAGGCGCCCCGTCCTCGATCCGCCGCGGCCGAACGTTCACGCTGTCGGGCCGCCAGATCAACGGCCTCACCCAGTCGTCGTACTACGGCAACGACGCCACGCAGGCGACCAACTACCCGATCGTCCGGCTCGAGTCGACGACGTCGTCGGCGGTGTACTACTGCCGGACGTCGAACTTCTCCACGATGGGCCTCCAGACCGGCACCGTGGTCCACTCGTGCTCGGTGTTCGTGCCGGCAACGGTCCCGATCGGTACCTACTGTCTCAAGGTCGTGGCCAACGGCATCGAGTCGGCGGGTTGCCGCCACGTCAACGTGACGAACAAGTGGTTCAAGGAGCTGAAGCTGGAGATCAAGGAGAAGCTCGAGCTGATCGAAGAGGTGAAGTGGATCGAGGATCTCAAGGTCAAGCGGCTTCCCGACTTCGACCTCAAGGGTGTTCGCGAGGACATCGACGTCACGATCTTCGAGCGGCTCGACGACGAGTGGACGCGGGTCGTGCAGACGCTGGCCTCGACGATCGACCAGACCAACGCCGAGCTGGCGCGCACGTTCATCGGGCGCGAGGAGCGCCCGGCGGTCGGCCCGCCCGAGCCGGAGATCGAGGAGCTCAACATCCCCGAGATCACGAAGGAGGAGGCTGAACCGGATCAGGAGAAGGTCGCTTTCGCCGACGGGGACGACCGCCAGATCGTCGTGAGCGACGACGCCGAGGATCTGCACACCGTGATCCACTCGCTCTGGCGCTCGCGCGGCACGATCGATCTGCGCGACGCCAAGGAGGTGAGCGAGGCGGCCGGACGGATCCGCCGCGGCGACTACGCCGGCGTCAAGCGTCCGGCGAGGAAGACGGCGAAGAAGACGGCGAAGAAGACGCCGGCCAAGAAGTCGCCGGCCAAGAAGACGGCGGCCAAGAAGACGGCGGCCAAGAAGTCGAGCCGTCGGCGTCCGCCGGCCACGTGATCGCCGTCGTCGGCAGCCGTCACGATCGCGTCGCCTTGTCGCTGGTCGACCGTTGGGCTGGCGCGCGCCTGCTGTCGGCGGAGGATCTCGTCTCGCCCGGATGGGTGTGGTCGAACGAGGGCGCCGCGCCGCGTTGGGTCGTCGACGGGCGAACGGTCGACGACCGCGACATTTGCGGGGTCTTCGTCCGCCGCGGCGCCGTGCTCGCCGACGAGCTGCTGTCGATCCATCCTGACGACCGGGCGTACGCGGCCGCCGAGGCGCACGCGTTCCTGATCGCGGTGCTCGGATCGACGGCCGCCACCGTCGTCAACCCGGTCGGCGACGGCGCGCTGGCCGACGACGCGGTGCGGCCGGATCGCTGGATGGCCGCCGCCGAGCAGGTCGGACTGACCGTCCGTCCGATCCGGCTCAGCGACCGGCCGCGGCGTGAGCGGCGGCTGCAACAGCGCGTCGTCGAGGTGGTCGGCGAGCGGGCGTTCGGCGACACGCCAGAGCGATGGAGGCGGGGCGCCGTCGACCTGGTCGGCGCGGCCGGTCTGGTGTGGGCGTGCTGCGTGTTCGACGGGAGCGGCCGGGTGATCGCACTCACGACCGCTGCCGCCCCGAGCGAGGAGGCGACGGCGGCGCTCGGCGCGCTGCTGTCGCAAACGAGGGTCGGCGCGTGACGGCGCCGCGCCGTGTGCTCGTCTGGGGGGACGAGGACGATCCGCCGATCGAGCGCGTCGCGTCGGTGCTGGCCGACCGGGACGTCGACGTCGTGCGGATCGGCTCCGCGCTCGACGACGTCGGCTATGACATCGCCATCGCCCCCGAGCCGACGGGAGCGCTCGAGGTTGCCGGGGCCGAGATCCCGGTCGCGTCGATCGACGGGCTGTACCTCCGCCCGGGTCCGCCCGCCCCCGCGCGGATGCCCGCCGCGGCGGCCCTGTCGGCGCTCGCCGGGTGCCTTCGCGGACCGGTGGTCAACCGCCCGACCGCCGGTCGCTCGAACTGGTCGAAGCCGTTCCAGACGCACCTGCTCGCCGGCGCCGGGTTCAGGGTGCCCGAGACCCTCGTGACCACCGAGCCGGCGGCGGCCGCGGACTTCGCCGGCCGTTACGGGTGCGTGGTGTACAAGTCGGTGAGCGGGATCCGCAGCATCGTGGCGACGCTGGACGGCGCGGCGCACGACCGGTTGGAGCTCGTCCGCAACGGCCCGGTCCAGTTCCAGCGGTGGATCCCAGGTCGGGACGTGCGCGTGCACGTGCTCGCCGGGCAATGGTTCGCCACGGCGGTCGACTCCGACGCCGTCGACTATCGCTATCCCAGCCACGAGGGCCAGGTGGCGATGGCCGCGACCGAGATCCCCGACGATCTCGGACGACGGCTCGTCGCGCTCACGCGATCGCTTGGGCTGCTGCTCGCCGGCGCCGACCTGCGGGTGACTCCGAGCGGGGAGTGGTACGTCTTCGAGGTCAACCCGTCACCCGGTTTCAGCGTGTACGAGGACGCCACCGGCCAGCCGATCGCCGCGGCGGTCGCCGACCTGCTCGCCGGTCGAGGGTGGCCGGCGTCGCCGGCCGCGCTCAGGAGACGACGTTGAGGACGATGGCGCCGGCCACCTGGCGGTTGATCCACGGCGGCGCCGCCGGGAGGAACCGCATGGCGACGGTCTCGTCGGCGCCGGTCGCCGACTTGTGAGACGTGCCCTGGGCGGTGGTCCCGCCGGTCGTGGTGGACTGTGTGACGCCGAGCGTGAAGCCGTTTTCGGCGGTGTACGTGCCGGCTTCACCGGCGGCGGCGAACCCGACGACCATGTCGTGGTTGGCGGTCGTGACCGGCGAGAGCGGGACGAGGTCGATGTCGCCGATCGTGCTGCCCGTCGTCGTGTCGCCGATCGGCGACGTCTGGTCGATGTTGGCGAAGACCGCGTGGGAGTAGAGCGGGGTGTCCGGGGCGGCGGTCCACGACGGCACGATGGTGCTGCTCGACGCGGCGGCGAGTCCGGCCTCGTCGAGCATCCACACCTCGATGCGCACCTCGATCCCGCCGCTGGCCACCTGATCGGCGATCACGAAGGTCAGCGCCTGACCGCCGTACGTCACGCCCGTGAGCGTCGGCGACGGGATGCTCTGCTCCTCGTTCGACGCCACGAAGACCAGGGCGCGGTTCGCGCCGGCGCCCGCGGTGTGCGTGAGCCCGGTCTGCCACGAGCCGGCGAGTGTGGCCGTGGAGACCGTGGCGACGACCTCGTTGCTGTCGACGCTCTCCCAGCCGGTCGTGTACGCGCGGGCGACGTAGTAGTACGTCCCGTCCGCCGGCGAGTCGACGTAGGTGACCATGGTGCGGGGGGTGATCTCGGCGATCTGCGTGTACGGCCCGCCCGAGGTGGCCGAGCGCAGGATGCGGTGCCCCGCGGCGTACGTGTCGACGGTGGCGGTCCAGTCGAGGGTGACGTCGCCACCGCCGGTGGCGACCAGCGCGGTCGGCGGGTCGAGCAGGTCAGAGGCCATCGAGTTGCCGGCGTTGTCGGTCGTGTCGCTGAACGACGCCGAGCTCATCGGCAGCCCGATCAGCACCAGCATCGCGCCCACGGCGGCGACGATCGTCAAGGCCAGCCCCCGATGGCGCCCGGCGCGGGCCGGCCCGCTCACCGCGTGGATCCCACGAGTTGCGCCGCCGGCTCGGGTTCGGCCGCACGCGCCGGGACGGGGAGCGCCGACAGCAGGACCGGGGGCGGCAGCGCCGCCGGTCCGGGCAGCGCCCGCGCGACGGGTCCGGCGGCGGCGGTGACCGGCTCGGGCTGCGCCCGCGCGACGGGTCCGGCGGCGGCGGTGACCGGTCCGGGCTGCGCCCGCGCGACGGGCGGGGCGGCGGTGACCGGCGCGGGCTGCGCCCGCGCGACGGGCGGGGCGGCGGCGGTGACCGGCTCGGCGGCGGCAACCGGCTCGGCGCGGCCGACGCACTCGGACGACGGCGACACCCAGGTCGTCGCGGTGCGG
>JBFGCT010000113.1:0-13390 GCA_041581055.1 Ilumatobacteraceae bacterium
CCGGGCCCCGCGGCAGGCGTGCTCATCGACTCACCCGGTGGCGCTTCCCACGACACCCTGGACGAAGTAGTCCATCCCGAGGAGCGTGCCCAGATCGGGCGTCTCGCCGGCGGCGACCTTCTCGTTGCCGTCCTGGTCGAGGACCGGTCCGGTGAACGGGGCGAAACTCCCGTCGATGATCTGCGACTGGACCTCGGCGATCTCGTCGCGCACCTCCTGGGGAACCTTGTCGGACACCGGGGAGAGGGTGACCATGCCGTCGGCCATGTTGCCGTAGTACTGGTCGGACGCCCAGTTCCCGTCGCGGACCTCCTCGACGGTGCGGATGTAGAACGGGCCCCAGTCCCAGACCGGCGCGGTCAGCCATGCCTCGGGGGCGAACCGCGACATGTCGTCGTTGTAGCCGACCCAGTAGCCGTTGGCCGCCTGGGCCGCCTCACCCGCCGACGGGGTGTCCTGGTGCTGGGCGATCACGTCGGCGCCGCCGTTGACCAGCGACTCGGCGGCTTCCTTCTCGATCACCGGGTCGAACCACGTCGACGTCCACACGACGTTGACCTCGACGTCGGGGTTGACGCGTTGGGCGCCGAGGGTGAAGGCGTTGATGCCGCGCAGCACCTCCGGGATCGGGAACGCCGCGACGTAGCCGATCGTGTCGGACTCGGTCATGGCTCCGGCTGCCATCCCGGACAGGTACCGGGCCTCCTCGGCGGCGCCGAAGTAGGTGCCCATGTTGTCGCTGACCTTGAAGCCCGTGGCGTGCTCGAAGGTGACGTCGGGGAACTTCTCCGAGACGGCGAGCATCTGGTCCATGTAGCCGAACGACGTCCCGAAGATGACGTCGTTGCCCTCGCGGGCGAGCCGCTCGAAGACCGCCTCGGACTCGGCGCCCTCGGGCACGCTCTCGAGGAACGTGGTCTCGACGCAGTCGCCGAGCGCCGCCTCGAGCGCCAGCCGCCCGTCGTCGTGCTTCTTGGTCCACCCGGCGTCGCCGATCGGGCCGACGTACACGAACGCCGCGTTGATCGGGTCGGTCTCGCAGCCGCCGGCCGGCGCCGCCGTGCCAGCGGGTGCGTCGGTTCCCGCCGGCGCGGCGGTGTCCGGCGACGACGTGTCGTCGTCGCTGCCGCAGGCCGAGGCGACCAGGCCGACGGCGGCGGCGATGGCGGCGAGACGCACGAGCGTTCGCCTGGAGTGTTGGTTCCTCATGGTGTCCCCCTGTTGAGTGTGGCCGTGTCGGCCGTTTTCGGGGCGGAATCGCTGTTCCGCCGATGACGCCGCTCGGCGGCGCCGAGCGGTGACCGTTCAGATGTTGACTTCTCAGATCATGGCTGTTCAGGTGATGGCTTCGTCAAACACTATGACAAACGCCCGGTCGCGGAGGCCCATGACCGGTCCGACCCGACTGCGCTAGTGTCGCACGGCGCGATGAGCGCTCTGTTCCGACCGAATGGCGAGTGGGGGACCTGAATGCACCAGATCGTCGGGTATCACCGGCCGGCGACGATCTCCGACGCGCTGGCCCTCCTCGGCGACGGCCACCGCCGGCCGATCGGCGGTGGCACGACGCTCCGCCACGACGGCGGTGCGGCCCCGGTCGAGGTGGTCGACCTGCAGGCGCTCGGGCTCGACGCGATCGGCGACGAGGGTGATCACGTCCGGCTCGGCGCGACGACCACCCTCCAGCGGCTGGCCGACGCGACCCTCGTGCCCGACCTGGTGCGCCGCCTCGCCCGCGCCGAGCAACCGAGCACGATGCGCACGATCGCCACCGTCGGCGGGACGATCGGCGCCGCCGACCCGGACAGCGTGCTGCTCGCCGCGCTCGTCGTGCACGGCGCGTCGGTGCGCCTTGCCGACGGCCGTGACGTCGCCCTGTCCGCCGTCCTCGAGCGTGGCCTGTCCGCCGGCGACCTGATCGTCTCAGCGTCGATCGCGGCGGCGGGGCGGGGCGCGGTCGCATCGACCGGGCGCACGCCGGCCGACACGCCGATCGTCGCCGCCGTCGGTCGACTGGCCGACGGCGAGCGGGTCGTCGCGCTGACCGGCGTCGGCGCCGTCCGACGCGTCTCCGGGCATGCCGAGATCGACCAGCTCGATCCGCCCGGCGACTTCCGCGGATCGACCGCCTACCGCCGCCATCTGGCGACGGTCCTGTACGACCGCGTCGTCGCGGAGCTGTCGTGAGCGAGACGATCACGATCACGCTCAACGGCGAGCCGACGTCGCTTGCGGTCGCGCCCCACGAGTCGCTGGCCACGGTGCTGCGCCGGGCGGGAATGTTCAGCGTCAAGTACGGCTCGGCGACGGGGGAGACCGGGGCGGCGGCCGTCCTGATCGACGGGGCATTGGCGTCGTCCGACGTCGTGCTGGCGATGTGGGCCGACGGCCACGACGTGACCACGGTCGAGGCGCTGAACACCGAGCCGGCGCTGCACCCGATCCAGGCCGCGTTCGTCGCCACCGGCGCGATCCAGTCCGGCTACTCCGCCGGGGCGATGATCCTCGGCACGCTGGCGCTGCTCCGGCGGGATCCCGATCCGGCGGAGGACGCGATCCGCGACATGCTGTCCGGCATCCTCGACCGGGAGTCCGGCTATGTGAAGCCGGTCGAGGCGGTGCGCCGGGCGGCGGCGCTGATGCGCGGCGACGGGGTCGACGCGTTCGGCCCGCTCGTCCTGCCGCCGATGACCGACGGGACGCACGCCGTCGAGGTCGACCCCGCCGACCCGCCGCCCGACGCGTCGCCCGCCGTGCCGCGCCTGGTGCCGTCGGTCGATGTGCCCGACACCGCCGTCGTCGGCAAGCCCGAGGTCAAGGTCGACGCGCTCAAGCTGGCGAAGGGCAACCCGGCGTTCACCGACGACATCGAGCTGCGCGGGATGCTCTACGCCAAGGTGCTGCACAGCCCGCACGCCCACGCCCGGATCCTCGAGATCGACGACCGCGCCGCGGTGGCGCTCCCCGGTGTGCACGCCGTCATCCACCACAAGAACACGCCGCGGGTCAAGTACGCCTCGGGCGGCCAATCGTGGCCGAACCCGCACCCGTACGACCAGGTCAGCTTCGACGACAAGGTGCGCCACGTCGGCGACCGCGTCGCCGCTGTCGCCGCCGACTCGATCGAGCTCGCCGAGGAGGCGATCCGGCTGATCGACGTGACCTACGACGTGCTACCGGCGGTGTTCGACGAGCTCGAGGCGACGAAGCCCGGCGCGCCCGTCATCCACGACGAGGAGGACACGACCGAGATCTTCGACCGCGAGCGGAACATCGTGCACCACTTCGAGGCCGAGCGCGGCGATGTCGCCGCGGCGCTGGCCGAGGCCGACCACGTCTTCGAGCGGACGTTCCGGGTCCATCAGGTGCAACAGGTGCCGATCGAGCCGCACATCTCGATCGCCTGGCTCGACGCCGACGAGCGGCTCGTCGTGCGCACGGCCACGCAGGTGCCGTTCCACACCCGCCGCATGCTCGCCCCGCTGATCGGGATGGACGTCAAGCAGATCCGCGTGATCAAGCCGCGCATCGGCGGCGGGTTCGGCGCCAAGCAGGAGATGCTGATCGAGGACATCGTCGCCCACCTCGCGATCAAGACGCGCCTGCCGGTCCGCCTGGAGTTGACCCGCGAGGAGGAGTTCTGGGCCAGCCGCACGCGGCACCCGCAGACGATCACGTTCACGACCGGGGTCAACGACGACGGCTCGCTGCACGCCCAGCGGATGCGCCTCGTCGGCAACACCGGCCCGTACGGCACCCACGGCTACACGGTGCAGGCGGTGAGCGGCCTGCGCGGGCTGTCGTCGTACAACTGCCCGAACAAGCGGTTCGAGTGCGACGTCGCCTACACCAACATCCCGGTGCCGGGCGCGTACCGCGGATACGGCGCGCCGCAAGCGCTGTTCGCCCTCGAAGCGCACATGGAGGACATCGCCCACGAGCTCGGCCGCGACCCGATCGACTTCAAGCGCCAGAACTGGGTGAAGCTGGGCGACGAGCTGAACATCGCGCCGCACATCGGGGAGCGGGCGTCCGACAGCGAGCTGGTGCTCGACGAGTACCCGCGCGTGATGTCGACCGGCATCGAGGAGTGCGTCGCCCAGGGGCAGCGGTCGATCGGCTGGCACCGACGGCTCGACCCCGACTGGCGGGCGCCGGCCGACCGCCCCACCATCCGGCGCGGGCTGGGGTTCGCCTTCTGCATGCACGGCACGGCGATCCCGTTCCTCGACATGGGCGGGTGCAGCATCAAGCTCAACGACGACGGGTCGTTCAACATGCTCGTCGGCGCGACCGACCTCGGCACCGGGGCGGACACGGTGCTCGGCCAGATCGCCGCCGAGGTGCTCGGCGTCCGGCTGGAGGACATCATCGTCTACTCCTCCGACACCGACATGACGCCGTTCGACACCGGGGCCTACGCGTCGTCGACCACGTACATCTCCGGCACGGCGGCCAAGCTCGCCGCCGAGGTGGCGCGCAAGCGGATCAAGGAGCGGGCCGCCGAGATGCTCGGCGTCGACGAGCCGTGCACGATCGAGCTCCGCGATCGGCGGTGCTGGGCCCCCGACGGCCGCTCGGTGAGCATGGAGGAGCTGGCCCTGCACACGCTGCACTGGGAGGACCAGGAGCAGATCATGGGGACCGCGTCGTTCGTGTCGCCCGACTGCCCGCCGCCGTTCGCGGCCCAGTTCGTCGAGATCGAGGTCGACGTCGACACGGGTCAGGTCGAGGTCGTCAAGATGACGATGGCGGTCGACTGCGGGGTGGCGATCAACCCGGTCACCGCGTCCGGCCAGGTCGAGGGCGGGATGGTGCAGGCGCTGGGGTACGCCCACTGCGAGGAGTTCGCGTTCGACGCCGACGGCCGGATGCTCAACGACCAGCTCGGCCCGTACAAGATCTACCGCGCCGACGAGATGCCCGCGACCGAGGTGTTCCTCGTCCAGACGATGGAGGACTCCGGGCCGTTCGGGGCCAAGGCGGTGGCCGAGATCCCCAAGGACGGCGTGGCGCCGGCGATCCGCAACGCGATCGTCAACGCCACCGGTGTCGCCATCGACGACCTGCCGTTCACACCCGAGCGGGTGTGGCAGGCGCTCCGCCGCGCGGACGTCTGAGGCGGGCGATGGCCGGCGATCGCGAGCTGCTGAGACGACTGGTCGCGGCGATCGAGGACGGCACGCCGATTGCGCTCGCCACCGTCGTCCGGACGTCCCGCTCGGTCCCGCGCCACGCCGGTTCGAAGATGCTCGTCGACCGCGACGGCAACCAGTTCGGCACGATCGGCGGCGGCGAGATGGAGGCCCGGGTCGTGCACGCGGCGACCGAGGCCCTCGTCACCGGACTGACCCAACACCTCGACTTCGACCTCGTCGACCCCGCCCGCGACGACCCCGGCGTCTGTGGGGGGTCGGTCACGATCTACCTGGAGCCCTTCATGCCCGAACCACACGTGCTCGTCATCGGCTGCGGCCACGTCGGACAGGCGGTCGTCGAGCTCGCCCACTGGCTCGGCTGTCGCGTCACTGCCCTCGACGACCGGACCGACCTCGCCACCCCCGAGGCGCTGCCGCTGGCCGACCTCGTGCTGGCCGGTCCCCTGGCGGAGTCGCTGGCCGCGGTCACCATCGACGACAACACCCACGTGGTGCTCCTCACGCGCAACGTCGCCGTCGACCGGGAGGTGCTGCCGGCGGTCTTGAACACGCCGGCGCGGTCGGTCGGGGTGATGGGCAGCGCCCGGCGCTGGCATACCACCCGTGAGCTCTTGGCGGCCGACGGCGTGGGCGCCGACCAACTCGACCGCGTCGTCTCGCCGCTCGGGGTCGACATCCACGCCGAGACCCCCGAGGAGATCGCGCTATCGGTGCTCGCCCAGATCGTGCAGGCCCGGCGAGCGCGCGGCACGGGCTGAGCCGTCGCTGGACGACCGGGGGCTGGTCGTCGACGCGGGGACTGGTGCTGGGCCGTCGCTGGACGACCGGGGCTGGTGGTCGCCGCGGGGTCCGGTGCTGGGCAGGCTGGCCGAACCAGGCCGGCCCCGTCGTGGACGCTCGCCCCTGGCACGGTCAGGGGTCGGCGGCCGGGGCTCGGGCTCGTCGAGCGTCTGATCGGGTGCGAGTGCGGGTGCCGCGTCGCGGCCGCTCGGGCCCGACCCCGTTTGGTGCCCGGTCGACGGTCGAGCCGGTGTGGGCCGGCGTGAACCCGCGACGATGAGCACCGGGGAGCGTGGTTGTCGGCAGTGCTCTGAACCCCGCTCGGGATGGCTGAACCTTGTGCCCGCCAAGCGCATCGCCACCGCCGATACCGAGCGCCTCAGCGCGCGGCGGTCCCGGCCGCGCTCGGGCGCGCCATCGAGGAGGCGTTTCGGGGCACCTCGCATTCTGACCTCGAGCCGGCGATCGGTGACCTCCTCAGCCGGCTTGGACCGTGCAGGCGGCCTCGCCCCGCAGGCGGGCCTGCAGGGCCCACGCCAGCAGACCCAGCGCGACGACACCCAGATAGGGCTGGACCGGAGCGAACCAGGTCAACGCGCCAGAGGTGCCGAGCGCAATCACGACGACCTTGTTGCAGATTGGGCAGCCGACGGCGAAGAACGACAGCAGCCCTCCGAGACCGCCGAACCGGCTTGGGCGGTCGAGCCCTCCGGTGTCGTCGGTTTCGACGGTGTCGCCGGAGTGGAAGTACGTGGCGAAGAGTAGGCCACTCAGCACCGCGGTGATCGCCAGAACCGGCGTGGCCCAAGGCTCGACCGGCGTGCCCTGGCGCCCGAACACGGGGTTGGGGATCACGTCGGTAGGCAACCCGATGGCGAGCGCACTGGCTGTCGCCATCGCGGCTGCGAACCGCCAACGCGCTCTCGGCCAGCCCTTCAATGCTTCGAGTTCGAGCACGATGACGAGCGTACCCACGCGCCGAACAGGTCGTGTCGAGCGACGCGGGCGGTCGGGGGTCGGGCGCAATGCGGTGTCAGTTCGCTCGAGCGGTCCTCGAATTCCCGTTCCAAAGGCAAGTGCCGAACGGTGGAACCCTCGATCCGGCAGTCTCGGGCGCCGTCGAACGCGACACGTGTATTAGCCGGCGACATGAGACAGTTCGTCTCCCGAAGGATCGGTGACTGGGTGACTCCCCGGATGCGGCGTTCTGGTGACTACGATTGGGCCGAATGAGCATGCCGATGCCGTCATCGGAGCGGATTGTCGTTGGCGTGATCGTCGTCATGCTGATCGGCGTGGTTATCCGTGCCTGGGGCCTCGGATGACCGAGTGACGTGCAGAGCACGTCCCAGAGGTGCCGCACGGTGACGAACGCGATCGGGCACCGACCGCAGGAGACGTTCCGCTCGAGGTCGTCCGGGACTAGGCGTTGGGAGACGCCCCGGTTCGGGGTTCGCGGACGCGTGATATGGGATGGTCCCGAGCGCTCGCACCGTGGCCGTTTCCGAACGGTGAGGACTACTGGTATTCATCGTGGATATGCGCTGCTCGCACCGTCACGAGAGACGGCAGCCGAAGTGTTGTCGATGGGCCCGGCGAGTCGTTCTTCCGTAGCCTGCTAGTGCCGTGACCGTGAACGTTCGGGGCGTCGACGTCGAGTCGAGTTCGTCGGTCGCAAGGCGCGGCGACGACTGCGCAGCCTTGCCCTGCGGTGAGGAGCGGCAACGCAGCGAGCGGCGAACTTGTCCGGCGGAACACCGCAAACGTTTGCGGTCAGGGCACTCGTTGTGCCGAGGACCGCCTCGAGAGCGGACGCGGCGCGGCAGGAGCCGACCATGATCTCGATGAGTCATCATCGGCCCATCCGGCCGCGGTCAGCAAGTGATCGTCAGGTGGAACGGCTTGTCGACGTAGGCCGGCGGCGAACCGTCGTTGTCTTGCGTGAACACCTCGACGGTGTCGTTCGAGGTGGACGACAATCCGGTGTCGATCACGCCGGCGACCGCGAAGGTCGCGCCGCCGATCGTCGCCGTGTACGCGCAACCGCTTACGTCACGGTCGAACCGCACGCCGTACTTCCCGGTGTCGATCTTGGTGGCCGAGATGGCGCGGGAGCCGTCGGACAGGGCTCCGCTGCCGTGCACCTCGGCGAACAGCGGTTTCACGAAGTAGCCGGTGATGTCGATGATCACGTGGGTGCTGCCACCCTGGTCGCCGTTCCAGATCCTGACCGTGCGGTTGACGTCGATCGAGACGATCCCTGCGTTGGCGACGTCGGCGGTGCCGTTGAAGTTGATCGCCGACGTCGTGAATGCGGTCGCGTCGCCCGGGGTAATGGACACGAAGTTCGGCCCGGTGGGCCCCGTGACGGTCAGGTTGTAGGACACGGCGGTCGCACCGACCGGAACGGCGTCGGCAACCGTGACGTTCCCGGCCGCGTCGTGGCCGTCCCGGATCGCGACCACGCGGGACGTGTTCGGCGCGAACATTCCCCGGGCGACGTACTTCGGGATCCGGGAGTCGAACGCGCGCACTGGCTCGATCTCGACGAACTTCGTGTCGGTCGTGGAGGTGCCGCTCTGCGCTAGCACCACGACCTCGGAACTGTTGCCCAGCCCACCCTTCGACTGATCGGCACTCAGCGCCGCTGAGCCCGTCGCACCAACGACGATCCCGAGACATACTCCGGCAACTCCCCAGACTCGGTTCATCTCGACCCCTCCTTCCGGTAGTCCTCTACGAGCCAACGTACGGCTGTCCCGACAACGATGAACACGGCCGTTCGAACCGATCTGTGCAGGATGGGACGAGACATCGGTCACCGGAAGCGAGCACCACGGAGTACCCACAGGTGGGGGGCGACCACGACGGAGCGCGCCGATTCCGGGGCAGTTCACTCGATCGCGCAGCAGACCCATGTTGTCGAGGTGGGCGAGCGGCTCGCCGTGAGCGGGACCCTGGGCTTGACACGCCGTACGCAGCGAACTAGCGAGGCGGCATGGGGATTCAGCAGCAACTTGGATCGACCGCGCCTCGGCCGAACAAGGTGCAGCGGACCGTGCACAAGGTCGCCGGCAGTCGCGTTGGCGCCGCGGTGCTCGCAAAGGTCGCGCCGCCACTCGACAAGCTCACTTCAAGAGTCTCTGGTGGCCGCAGAACGAGCACGCAAATGCTCACCGGGCTGCCAATCGTGATGCTCACGACGACGGGAGCCACGACCGGTCAGGCGCGGACCCACCCGGTGCTCGGTATCCCCTACGGCGAAGACTACGGACTTCAGTCCGGCAACTTCGGCGTCACGTCGGTCCCCGCCTGGGTGCACAACCTGCGGGCCAACGCACAGGCAACCATCGAGTACGGCGGCACGTCCGTCGACGTCATCGCCCGCGAGGCGTCCGACGAGGAAGCGGACGAGATTCTCGGCGCCGGGACGGCCTTGTTCCCCGGCCTCGCCGACTACGGACGGCGTGCCGATCGACGGCTTGACGTGTTCGTGTTGAGGGCAGCCGACGCGTAACGGCACGCCCGAGCGGCCTCTGCGAACGCGCTCGGCAGATCGCGCGTTTCCGAGCGGGCGAACGAGCGCCGGAGGTGCCGCGAGGGCGGGTGCTGGCGTCGAACGGCCTGAGCGATATGCGTGCCCCTGAACCGGGTCGGGGACGCGTTACGACGTGTCCATGCTCGATGTAGCGAGGTCACCGGTGCCGGAGCACGATCGGGCGAATCGGCTCGCTACTGGGCGTGTACCGCGAGAGCCTGCGCGGGGACTGAATGCGATCCATCCGGGTTCTGGAAGGACTCGTACGCATCGAGAACGGCACGACGAGTTGCGTCGCGTTCGTCTGTGGGCAGCCGGTGGATGATCACGGCCAGCGGGCCGTTGAGATCGACGATCGCGTTCCAGGCGTCTTCGTCGTCGGCGTAGTGGAACGCGAAGTCGACATGCTCGATGATCAGCGTGGAGAACCCGGCACCCGTGGCAAGTGCACGCACCCGCTCCGGGTCCCCCAGCGAAAAGACCCCTGGAGCACCGGGCTGCGGTGGAGGGAGATGCCCGCGCTGCACCAACACCGCTGCGGGCACTGCCCACCAGGGGTTCTGGTCCGGGGTCGTGAACGCTGTGAACGCCACCGACCCTCCCGAACGAAGCACCCGCCGTGCCTCACGCAACGCCGCTGCAGGATCTGCAAGCAGCATGTAAACCGAACGGCCCACCACGGCATCGACACTTGCGTCGTCGAGATCCATCGCCTCTGCATCGAGTTGTCGGTACTCCACGTTCTCCAAGCCGCGTGTCGTCCCGAGTCGTTGTGCGACCTCCACCATCTCAGCTGAAAAGTCGGTCGAGATCACCCGGCCTTGGGGTCCGACGAGCGCTGCGATCCGATGACCCAGATCTCCCGGTCCGGCCCCCACCTCGAGTACCACCTGCCCCGATGCTGGAGTCGTCCGTTCGATGATCCAATCGTTGAGGTGACCCATGTTCCGCTGGAGGAACGCGTGCCGAGCCTCCCAACCAGCCGCCATCGAATCCCAGGTCTGCAGACTCTGCTCGCGAAACGCATCGACATCCATGACCCGACCCCCCGGCGATCGCCCTCGGACTCCAGCATACGAATGAGGTCAACATCGCCGACCGGGCTGTCACCGGTGAGTCGTCAGTTGATGTCGATGGCGTGGCGAGAGGCCAGGTCGACCACGAACGTCTCGAGCGGAGTCCCCGAGTGTTCCGCGCATGCTCGGACGATGGCGACCGCAGCGAACAGGGCGTACTGCCAGTACTGCTCGATCCAGTAGGCGACCTCGTCGAGCAGATCGGGTTCGAGTCCGCCATGCACGGCGAAGTCGGTGAGGACGCCGGCGGAGTCGAGGGCGTCGGCGGCGAGTTCCATGAGCACTTCGCCGGGGAAGGTGTTGTGCCGCATGTGGAGGTCGGCGATGTCGACAACGAGCTGGTTCGCGTCGTCACCCGTGGACAGCCCCGCGAGGAACCGCCGCAGCGCTTCGACGCGGTCGTCGTCGCTGGGTCTGCTCATCTCGACCCGTTACGCATCCGTCGACAGCGACGATCCTGCAACACGTCGAGTCCGCCGCGCGATTTCTGAACTGTCGGCGGGCAACAGCGGGCAAGGTGTTGCGTCGGATCAACGCGTAGGGGCCTTGGCGGTGCCGATGACGAGGAGTGCCTCGTAGGGCTTGGTGGCGATGCCGCCGAGCTCGCTATCGATCGTCGCTCGCAGTCGCGCATGTAGCCGGGAGCGGGTTGGCGGGTCGAGAGCCTCGTGGCTGGCGTACGTTCTGATCAGGGCGAGGAACTCGTCGGCGGTGTAGGTCATCTGGAAGCCGAATCGGTGCTCTTCGATGTCGGTGAACAGATCGCTCGAGGCCAGTTCCTCGGTCGGGTCATAGTCGTGACGATCCGGCGTCAGCGGTGCGAGCATCGATGCGCCAGTCCCGAGCCGCCATGGCGGCGGTGGCCTGTCCAGCGCCGGATCCGATCTCGAGCACGCGTGCCCCGCCGCCTGAGATTCGTGTACTGGGCGATGGTGCTGAAGACCTGGTCGGGATAGTCGGGGCGGACGCTGGCGTAGGTGATCGCCTGACGGTCGTAGACGCCTCCGGTCCCGTCGTCGTTCACCTCTTCATTCTGACTCGTCCGTTTCGGCATCGTGTCGGTGTTGCGCCGAGGCACACTCGTGGTCGCTGTGTCGTGCCGGCTCGCTCGACTCACTCAGGGTCGCGGCGAACTCGTCGAGGTGGGCGTCCCACCAGCGTCGTCGCCGATCGAAACGCTCCCGACCGCCCATCGACTCCCACATCTCGATGAACGCGGCCTCGCCGGCCTCGACCCGCCGCCGAACGAACTCGCCACCCCGTGCGATCGACTCCGACAGGCAGTCGAGGACGACAAGGCGACCAGCCGAGTCGAGTCCGTACTCGTCGCAAACCAACCGCAGTCGGCCAGGACGGTCGAGCGCCGCCCATCCGAGTCGAGCTGCGTTGGTGTCGTCGTCGATCGGCACGCACATTCGCGCGAACGCGGCCAGGTCGAACTCGCGTCGACCGGGCGCAGCGAAATCGAAGTCCAACAGCGCGATCGCCTCACCGTCGCGGAACACGACGTTCTCCAGACAGACGTCGTTGTGGCACATCACCTCGCCACCCCACGGATCGGCCATCTCCCCACTCCACGTCGTGTCGCCGAGGTCGAGACCCACCGACGCGTCGTGCAGGCGTCGCATCAGCCGGGCGATCGAGCCGAGCGCCGAGTCGGCTTGCACCCAGCTCGGATATGGCGGGAGCGCGACGTCGCCGGGAACGAACCGGAGACGTTCCCGTCCATCCGGGTCGATCCCGACCGGCACCGATGCGCCGTGGAAGCCGTTCCGAATCAGCGCGTCGAGGAGTTGATGGATCGACTCCGAATGCGGGTTGGACGGACGAAGTACGTGACCACCGACACGAACAACAGCGCCCGCGTTGGCAACACCGCCGTGCAACACCTCTTCGTCCAACACTCTCAACATCCTCGCAGCTGCTGAAGAAGAGGCCGCGAGCAATCCCGAGCGGTTCAGCGAGCGCGCCCGTGCCGTACCCGCGCGGCTTGTCCGGTTGCCGTGCTGGGGCAATATGAGCTTCTTGACCGGGCGCACGCTGACGACCTTCGCCGCGGTGGGTCACCGATGGTGCTGCCCAGCCTGATTTCTGCGATGTGAACAGATCGTGCATGCCGCCACTGGGCCGAGCGACAGGTTTAGCGTCGCTCGCCGTACCGCCATCCGCCGGACTCAAACAGGAGGGAATGAGTCGTGACGCGCAGGCGCGTTGACCCGAGGGCGGCCTCTCGTCCATTGCGGCGGCGAGCGATGTCGGTCGGTCCTATGGCGCGGGCGGATCGTTGCCTCCGTGCCCACAAGGGTGTCCGGCATGCGCCGAGGGCTCTCGGCCGGTGTGTGAGCGACGGTTATCGTGATCGATGGGCGATGGTTCACTTCCTCTTCACGCCAGTCCCCGCTGCGGGACACATGGGGCCGGCGATGGTGCTCGCCGACGAGGTCGCACGTCGCGGACATGACGTCACGGTCGCGACTGGTTCGCGGTATCGCGCACGCGTGGAGCGGTCGGGTGCTCGCTTCGTCGGCTTCGAGAACGCGCCGGAGCTCGATTTCGAGCACATCGACGAGCACTTCCCGGAGCGCCCCGACAAGTCGGGTGTCGCCCAGTTCAAGTTCGACGCGAAGCGCCTGACCATCGACCAGGCGATCGAGGAGTACACCGACCTGCGGCAGGTCGTCGACGCGGATCCGCCGGATGTGGTCGTGTCGGACCTGATGGGCTTCGCCGGCCAGTTCCTCGCAGAGGATCGCGACATTCCGCTGGCCTTGTTGAATGCGGTGCACCTGCTGCTGCCGAGCGTCGACACCTTTCCGGACAGCATGTTCGGCCCGAGC
>JBFGCT010000114.1:0-13200 GCA_041581055.1 Ilumatobacteraceae bacterium
GGTGTCCGGCGGGCGGGTGTCGGGCGGGCGGGTGTCCGGCGGCGCCACGTCGGTCGGCCGCAGGTCGCGGAACGTGACGGCGGCGGCGCGAGAGCGGGCGACGATCTCACCGTCGCCGTCGGTGGCGATCACCGCGTAGACCGCTCGGTGCGTCCCATCGGGCACGTTGTCACGGTACGCGGTCGGGAACGGGTGGTGGGAGGACACCACTCGCTGGCGGGCCCCACCGTCGATCGAGCGCCAGAGCGTCAACATCCGGGCGCCGGGCACGGTCGGCAGGGTCCACGAGCAACCGACGTGGAAGTCGTCGGCGGGCCGGCACTCGAGGCGCAGGATCTCGACGTCTGGCCGAACATCGGGTCGGGGCGGCACGGCGACGCCCGCCCCCCGGCTCGACCCGACGGTGCGACCGGCGGCGTTCACCGCCTGAACCACGTAGACGTACCGCTGGCCGGGCCGGACCCGGGCGTCGGTGTGGCTGGTGACGGTGACGTCCTCGGTGCGGAACACGATCTGGCGCCCCTCGCCGGCGCCGACGGTCACGCGCCACAGGCGCAGGCCGGCCGCCGCATCCGAGGTCGGAGGCGACCAGCGGCAATGAACCGCCGCGCCCTCGTCGCTCAGCCGGGCCGCGCACCCGAGATGGAGCACTTCGATCGGGCGGTCGGTCTCGGCCCATCGCGCCTCGGCGTCGGGCAGCGGCCCGTCGCTCCGCGCGTCGGCGCTCGCCGGATTGCCGAGCATGATGAGCGTGGCGAGCGCGCACCCGGCGGCGACCAGGCCACCGCCGGAGCGGGCCGACCGGCGAGGGCGCCGGCGCCGGTCTGGGGTCCGGGCGGGCCGTGGGGCCAGGACCGTTGGAATGGGGGGCGTCATGAACCATCTCCTGTCGGTGCGTGGCGGAGCGTGTCGATACACCCCTACGACGCCGCCGGCGGCCCGGTGATTACCGGCTCACCGACAGTTCCCAGCACCGACGATCTTGGCGAGTCGAGGGCGATCGCACATCTGCCCGCCCGCGTGCGGGCTCGTCGCGCCCCCACCTCGGTCGGGCCGCGACCCGCGTACACTTCGCCGCCCGATGACACGTGGAGAGACGACCTCGGCTCGTAGGCGCGATCGCGTCGTCGACGTCGTGCGCGAGCTGATCCGGGAGGTGCTCGACGACGGCGCGATCGACACCGCCGCCAGCGTCGCGTTCTGGCTGCTACTCAGCCTGCCGGCGGCGCTCCTGGCCGGGCTGGCCTCGCTGTCGTTGGTCGGCGACGGGCTGACCATGGAGCTGCGGCGGATCACGCTCGAGTTCGTCGACCGGGTGTTCACGAGCGAGGCCGACGAGCTGCGCACCGCGGTCGACGGGGTGTTCGACCAGAACAAGGCGGGGCTCTTCTCGATCTCGGTGTTGCTCGCCCTCGTCACGATCTCGCGCGGGTTCGCCGGGCTGATCCGCGCCCTCGACATCGTCTACGACATCGAGGAGTCCCGCGGGTTCGTGCGGCTCCGGCTGGCGTCGATCGGCCTCGGCGTCGGCACGCTGGCCACCGTCGCCGCCTCGACGATCCTCTGGGCCTGGTCCCGGTCGCTGGGGGTGCCGCTGCCGATCCGGCTCGTCGTGGCGCTGGCGATCCTGGTGCTCTGGGCGGCGACGATCTTCCACGTCGGGCCGAACCACCACACCCCCTGGCGCTACGACCTGCCCGGCGCGGGCCTGTGCGCCGTCGCCTGGCTCGTGCTGTCGATCGGCTACGGCTGGTACGTCGAGCTCGCCGGCGCCGGCAACGAGATCGTCGGCGTCGTCGGCGCCCTGCTGCTCGGCATGACCTGGTTCTGGCTCGTGTGCCTCGTGCTCCTCGTCGGCGGCGAGCTCAACGAGATCATCGCCAGCCGAGCCGGCGTGATCGGCGAGAACACGCCGTGGCGAACCAGGATCCCCGCGCTCCATCTTCCGCCGCTCCAACTTCCGGGCCGGGGCGGCCGCGGCGGCCGTGGCGGGCGCGGCGGGCGTGGCGCCGACCCCGACGAGACGTAACCTCCTGCACCACATGAGCGCTGTCGCCGTCGTCGCCGTGATCGTCGGGATCGTGCTGCTGGTCATCGGCGCGGAGTGGCTGGTCCGTGGTGCGGCCCGCCTCGCCGCCCGCACCGGGCTGTCGCACGTCGTGATCGGGCTGACGGTCGTCGCCTTCGGAACGAGCGCCCCCGAGTTGGCGGTCAGCGTCGGCGACGTGCTGCGCGGCGACGACGGCGGGTCGATCGCGATCGGCAACGTCATCGGGTCGAACATCGCCAACATCCTCCTCGCGCTCGGGCTGGCGGCGGCGGTCGGCGGCTCGCTGGTGGTCGCCCAACGCATCGTCCGCATCGACGTCCCGATCGTGATCGGGGTCTCGGTGCTCTTCCTGGTCTTCGCCCTCGACGGCGAGCTCGGGAGGGTGGAGGGTTTCGTGCTGGTCGGCGGGCTGATCGTCTACCTCACGTGGACGGTGCTCGCCGCCCGCCGTGGGACGATCACCGCGGTCGCGCTCGAGTACGAAGAAGCCCTCGCCGAGGAGAAGCTCATCGAGCGGGCGGCGTGGTTCGACGTGCTGGTGCTGCTCGCCGGTCTCGGCTGCCTCGTGGCCGGCGCGCAGGCGCTGGTGGTCGGGGCCAGCGACATCGCGACCGATCTCGGCGTGAGCGATCTCGTCATCGGGCTCACGGTCGTCGCCATCGGGACGTCGCTCCCCGAGGTCGCCACGACCGTGGTCGCCGCGCTCCGCGGTCAGCGCGATCTCGCGGTCGGCAACGCGATCGGCTCCAACCTGTTCAACCTGCTCGCCGTGCTCGGGATCACCGCGGCCGTCTCGCCGACGTCGCTCCCGATCCCCGACAGCGCGCTCCAGGTCGACCTGCCGGTGATGATCGCCGTGGCGGTGGCCTGCCTGCCGATCTTCGTGGTCGGACACGTGTTGCAGCGCTGGGAGGGCGTCACCTTCTTCGTGCTGTACCTGCTGTACATCGGCTGGCTGGTGCTCGACGCGAGCGAGTACGCCCGGCGTGACTCGTACAGCACCGTCGTGCTCTTCCTCGTCCTGCCGATCACCGCGATCACGATGGGCGTCGTCTGGTACCGGGCGCACCGGGCCGGGCAGGAGGCGCTCGCACGCGCGGCGAGCGACCGCGTCATGGAGCGCGACGGGGTCACGGGGCGATGAGCGCGGCGCCGACGATGCCGGCGTTGTTCGCCATCTGCGCCGGCACCACCTCGGTCTCGATCTGAATCTTGGGAAGCCATCGCTCGGGCCGCTTGCTCGCGCCGCCGCCGACGATGAACAGCGATGGCGAGAACAGGGCCTCGACGTGTCGGAGGTAGCGCTCGACGCGCGCCGCCCACTCCGGCCACGTGAGCGACTCCCGCTTGCGGGCGCTGGCCGCGGCTCTGCTCTCGGCGTCGAACCCGTCGAGCTCGAGGTGGCCGAGTTCGGTGTTGGGCACGAGCACGCCGTCGGTGAAGAGACCCGAGCCGATGCCGGTGCCGAACGTGAGCATCATCACCACACCGGACCGCCCCCGCCCGGCGCCGAAGCGCATCTCGGCGACCCCGGCGGCGTCGGCGTCGTTGATCATGTGGACGTCGAGGCCGCTCGCCGCCGTGAACAGCGCGTCGGCGTCGATCTCGAGCCACGACGAGTCGATGTTCGCCGCCGAGCCGACGACGCCCTGCTGCACGACCGCCGGGAACGCACAGCCGACGCCGCCGGTCCAGGAGTGGTGCGCGATCAGCTCGCAGAGCACCGCGGCCATCGCGTCGGGGGTCGCCGGTTGGGGCGTGTCGATCCGGTGACGGCCCGATCGCAGCTCACCGGTGTCGAGGTCGACGATGGCCGCCTTCATCCCGCTCCCGCCGATGTCGATGCCGAAACCGAGTCGTTCGGCCGTCATGTCGCGACCGCGAGCTTGCGGGCTTCCGACCAGGACATCCCCCGCTCGACGTTCGGCTCGCGCGGCAGGCCGAGCACCTGCTCGGCGACGATGTTGCGCTGCACCGCGAACGTGCCCCCGCCGAGGGTCAGCGCCGGGTGGAAGAGGTAGCCGTAGTGCCAGATCGGATCGACGGCGGGGAACGGGCCCGCCGCGCCGCCCTCGAAGTTGTTCTCGGTCGGCCCGCCACGCGACGGCGCCGGCAACACGCCGGCCGGACCACTCCCGGCGAGCATCCCGGCGGCGCCCACGAGATCCTTGGCGAGCGACAGGACGTGCTGCCCGTGGTCGTCGGCCATGATCTTCTGGATCGACGCCTCCGGCCCGGGCGTCTTGCCCTGGAGGGTGGCGCTCAGGCTGCGGAACCGGTTGAGCCGCAGCAGCTCGGCTTCGATGTGCAACGCCGCGGCACGGTCGCGGAGCACCGGGTCGTCGACGCCGCCCGACCGGCGGATCAGATCGAGCAGGTCCTGCGCTGACGGGCCGACACCCCACATCGAGCCGGCCGACGACAACGACACCCGCTCGTTGGAGAGCGTCACCTTGGCCAGCCGCCAACCGTCGCCCTCCTCGCCGACGCGCATCGTGGCCGGGAGCCGGACGTTGTCGAAGAACACCTGGTTGAACGAGTGGGCGGTGGTCATGTCGACGATCGGGCTCATCGTGAGACCCTCGGCATCCATCGGGCAGATGAAGTAGGAGATGCCCTTGTGCTTCGGGAGGTCCGGGTCGGTGCGGGCGATCAGGATGCCGAGGTCGGCGTGGTGGGCGCCGCTCGACCAGATCTTGGAGCCGTTGATCACGTACTCGTCGCCGTCGCGCACGGCGCGCGTGCCGAGGTTGGCGAGGTCGGACCCGGCGTCGGGCTCGGAGAACAGCTGGCACCAGAACTCCTCGCCGCTGAAGATCTTCGGGAGGTAGCGCGCGTGCTGCTCGGGCGTGCCGGCCAGGTAGATCGTCGGCGCCGCCCAGCCGATGCCGATCTGGTTCGACGGCCGCCTGATCCCCGCCGCGCTCAGCTCGTCGTCGATCGCCAGTTGCTCGATCGGGTCGGCGCCGAGACCCCACGGCGCCGGCCAGTGCGGCACGACGTACCCGGCCTCGGCCATCTCCTTGCCGGTGGGGTTCGGGTTCTCGGCGATCCAGTCGCGGACCGCTTTGCGGGCGGGGTGATCGGCGGGCGGCAGGTCGAAGTCCATCGTCGTCAAGTCTGTCCGGTCGGCGGCGGACGCGGAGATTCGGAGCGGTGTCCGTCGCGCCGCCGGCGGTCGCGTCCATGGGACGAACGCCCCTTGCGTCGGACCGAGCCGACTCGGAGCCTGGAGCTGGGAACGTCTCGAACGAGAGGGGCCGGAGATGTGGTGCCCGACCTGTGGATCGGAACTCCCGAGCGAGAGGTCCGACTGCCCGCGTTGCGGGCACGGGGGCGTCTTGCTCGGCACAGGTCGCTCGCTGGCGGATGGAACGCTCCCCGCGCTGATCGGCGGGATCGTGTTGATCGTCGCCGGCATCGTCGCGCTGGTGCTGATCGTCGCCCTCCGCAACGAACCGCAGCGGGCGGCGAGCGGGGATCCGCCCGTGGCGGAAGCGGTCGTGCCGCTCGACGACCCGCCCAGTCCCACGGGAGGAGCGGCCCCGACCGACTCGCCCGCCACCCAGCCCGAGCCCCCACCCGCCGAGCCGCCACCCGCCGAGCCGCCACCCGCCGCGCCGCCACCCGCCGCGCCGCCCGCCACCCAACCGCAGGGCGACGCGGCGCCGGTGATGCACATCGACCGCGTCGAGGTGCTGCATCCCGTCGCGCACAACGTCTCGGTGTCGTTTCCCTATTCGGTCGAAAGCCCGGGCAACGTGGAGTTCGGCGTCGAGGTCGTCCTGCTCAGCGACGCGCTGCCGGTCACGAAGTACGGAGGCGCCCCGCTCGGGTACCGAGGCGCGATCGTGCCCACGACGCAGGCCGACGTCTTCGAAGTGACCTGGCACACCGCCAACTTCCCTCCGGGCGACGGCCTCTACACCGCCCAGGTGACCGTCTCCTACGACGGTGCCGCCACCGACACAGCGACGAGCAGCGTCTTCCCGGTGAACAACCTCCTGGGCCTGGAGCTCGACGGCCTGTGGACGTCGAGTCTCCAGTGGTCGATGTACGTGACCACGCAGTGGGGACCGGAACCGCTGCCGTCCTACCAGTTGACGACGGATACCGGCCAGCCGCTGGGCACGATGGGGTTCTTCGCGTGGTGGGATCTCGCCACGGTATGGGGGCAGCACGCCGACCAACTCGGCACGACCGCCCACATCGTCGGGGTCGATGACGCGGGCCGACCCAACCACATCCGGACCGACACCGGCGTGCAGTTCTGGCGGTGACCCCGGCGGCGATGGGCGAGGCCCGACGTCAGGCCGGGTCGGCGCCGGCGACGTACCGCCAGCCGAACCGGCCCTTCACGCACAGGTGCCCGCTGGTCACATCGTGGTCGGCCGGCGATGTGACCTTGACGATCTCGTCGTCCTGCACGTGCAGCTCGAGGTTGCAGCCGACCCCGCAGTAGGAGCACACGGTGGTCGTGACCGTCTGCTCCTCGGGCTTCCACTCGTCGGCGGCGCGGAGGTCGAACTCGGTCTTGAACTGGAGCGCGTTGGTCGGGCAGACGCCGATGCAGTTGCCGCAGTAGACGCACGCCGAGTCGGGCAACGTGATGTCGAACTCGGTCGAGATCCGGCTGTCGAAGCCCCGGCCGGCGACGGCGATCGCAAACGTGTGCTGCGCGTCGTCGCCGCAGGCCTCGACGCACTTGTAGCAGAGGACGCACTTCTCGTAGTCGCGGATGTAGAGGTCGTCCTGGACCTTCACCGGCTCGTCGATCCGCTCCCGGTCGGCGGGATATCGATCGGCGTCGGCGCCGTAGCGGCGGGACCACTCCTCGATCTCGGGCGCCTGCGTCAGGTCGACGCCCGAACCGAGGAACTCGAGGACCATCTTGCGGCTGTGGCGCACGCGGTCGGAGTCGGTGTGCACCACCATCCCGTCCTCGGCGGGGCGGGAACAGGACGGCACGAGCGTGCGCGACCCCTCCAGCTCGACGACGCACACCCGGCAGACGTTGACCGGCGTGAGGTTGTCGGCGTAGCAGATCGTCGGCGTCTCGACCGACGACGCCCGACACGCGTCGAGGATCGTCGAGCCCGCCGGCACGCGCACCTCGCGCCCGTCGACGCGCACCGTCACCTGCGTCACGGTCTCGTGTCGCTCCTCGATCGCCGTCATCCCGGCCTCCCCACGATCATGGCTGTCCCCCGACGAGGCCGAGGCGGATGGCGGACTGGACGGCGCCGGCGGCGGTGTGGCCGAGGCCGCAGATCGAGGCGTCGGCCATCGCCAGCGCCATGTCGTCGATCAGCGCCCGCCGTTGCGGCCGGAGCGAGCCGGACGCTCGCATCTCGACCAGCACCTCGTGCTGGCGGACGGTGCCGACGCGGCACGGCACGCACTGCCCGCACGACTCGCCGCGGAAGAACTCGGCGATGCGCACGACGAGGTCGGTGAAGTCGACCGTGTCGTCGAACAGCGTGACGACGCCCGAGCCCAGGCTGACGCCCGCGGCGCGCGCGTCCTCCATGCTCAGCGGGAGGTCGAACAGGTCCGGTCCGACGAAGAACCCGGCGGCGCCGCCGAGCAGCACGGCGCGGGTCGTGCCGGTCGGGCCGCCCGCCAATCCGACCAGGTCGCGCAGCGTCGTGCCGAACGGCGCCTCGTAGAGCCCCGGCGTCGCCACGTGCCCGGACAGGCAGAACAGGCGGTGCCCGCGCGACTTGTCGGTGCCGAGCGTGCGGTACTCCTCCGAGCCGGACCGCAGGATGTCGAGCACGTTGAGCAGCGTCTCGGGGTTGTTGACGACGGTCGGCCGGCCGAACAGCCCGTTGGTGGTGGGGAACGGCGGCTTGTTGCGCGGCTCGCCGCGGAACCCCTCGACCGAGTTGAACAGCGCGGTCTCCTCGCCACAGATGTAGGCGCCGGCGCCGCGCCGGAGCTCGATGTCGAAGCGCCTTCCCGACCCCGCCACGTCGTCGCCGAGCAGGCCAGCCGCCCGCGCCTGGTCGATCGCGCCGAGCAGCCGCCGCGTCGCCAGCGGGTACTCGCCCCGGATGTAGACCCAACCGTGCTCCGCGCCGACGGTCAGTCCGGCGACCGTCAACGACTCGATCACGGCGAACGGGTCCTGCTCCATCACGATGCGGTCCTTGAACGTGCCCGGCTCGGACTCGTCGGCGTTGGCGACGACGTGCTTCGGGCCGGCCGGTTGGTCGGCGACGCCGCGCCACTTGACCGCGGTGGGGAACGCCGCGCCGCCGCGCCCGGTCAACTCGGCCGCCAGGATCTCCTCGATGACCGCGTCGGGGCCGATGCGCAGCGCGGTCGCCAGGTCGTCGTATCCGCCGCTCGCCCGATACGACGCGAGCGAGGTCGGGTCGACGTGGCCGATCCGGCGCAGGAGCCGGAGGCCGCTCGACCCGTGTTGGGGGAGCCGGTACGAGCCCGGAGCGGCCACCGTCGCCGCGTCGGCCGGGACGTGATCGGGCTCGCCCCGGCCCTGTACGAACGTCGCCGGCGCCCGCTCGCACTGGCCGAGGCACGGGCCGCGGTGGACGTGCTCGCCCGCCGCCTCGAGCTCGCCCGCCAGCGCCTCGGCGCCGAGGACGCGACACGTCGTGTCGACGCAGACGTGGACCACCGACTCGGCGTGACCGGGATCGTCGGTGCGGAACAGCTCGTAGAACGTGGCGACGCCGTAGGCCTCCGCCGGCGGAACCTGGAGCACGTCGCACAGGTAGTTGAGGCCGCCGGGGCTGATCCAGCCGATCTCGTGCTGCAGCGCGTGCAAGCCGGGCAGGAGGAGGTGGCGCTGCGCGTGACGCCGTGCGGTCCCGCCGCGCACCAGTCGCTCGGTCTCGGTGACGACCACCGCGTCGTCGGCGCCGATCACGGCGTCGACGGCCGCCCGCTCGGCCTCGGTCGATGTGTCGACGGTCAGATGGAGGTCGACCATCGGTCAGTCCCCCGCCGCGGCGCCGACGGGCCGGTCGTGCCGGTCGGCGGTGTCCAGCCGGTCGAGGCGGATCGACGCGGCCTTGAACTCCGACGTCCCCGAGCGGGGATCCCACGCGTCGTTGGTCAACACGTTGACGTCGGCCAGCTCGGGGAAGTGGAACGTCGTGAACGTGAGGCCGGCCGGGATGTCGGGCTGGAGCCGGACGACCATCTCGACCGACCCCCGCGGCGACGAGACGAGCACCCGCTCCCCGTCGGCGATGCCGAGCCGCTCGGCGTCGGCGGGGTTGACGTCGAGCGCCTCGCCGTACCGGATCGGCGAGGTGTAGCCGCCCGACTGCACGCCGGTGTTGAACGAGTCGAGCGAGCGGCCCGTCGTCAGGCGGAGCGGGAACCGGTCGGTCAGCTCCTCCTTGGGGCCGGCGTGCCGGACGACCGAGAACGGCGCCGGGTCGCGGCCGCCGAGATCGTCCTCCCACAGCCAGCCGTGGAGGAACGGGCTGCCGGGATGGTCGAGGGCGGGACAGGGCCACTGCAGCCCGCCCGCCGCCTCGAGCCGCTCCCAGGTCATGCCGAGGTGGAGCGGCGACAGCGAGCGCAGCTCGTCCCACAGCTCCTCGGGCGTCGGTGCGCCCAGGTCGACTCCCATCCGCCGAGCCAGCTCGGCCATGATGTCGATGTCGTGGCGGGCCTCGCCGGGAGGCGTGACCGCGGGGCGCACCCGCTGCACGCGGCGCTCGCTGCTGGTGACCGTGCCCTCCGACTCGGCCCACGCGAGCGACGCGGGGAACACGACGTCGGCGAGCTGCGCCGTGCGGGTGAGGAAGATGTCCTGCACGACGAGGCAGTCGAGCCCGGCGAGCAGGGCGCGGGCGTGCTGGATGTCGGCCTCGGAGTCGGCGGGGTTCTCACCGACGACGTACGCCGCGGTCAACTCGCCGCGGTCCATCGCCTCGAACATCAGCGTCAGGTGGATCCCCGGCACCGGGTTGAGCGGCACGCCGTACGCCGCCTCGAACTTCGCCCGCGACACCGGGTCGTCGACGTCCTGGAAGCCGGGGAACTTGTTCGGCAGCGCGCCCATGTCGCCGCCGCCCTGAACGTTGTTCTGCCCGCGCAGCGGCACGAGGCCCGACCCCCAGCGGCCGACGTGGCCGGTGAGCAGCGCCAGGTTGCACAGCGCGACGACGTTGTCGACGGCGTTGTGGTGCTCGGTGATGCCGAGCGTCCAGAGGATCTGGGACTTGCCGCCCGTGGCGTAGGCGTGGGCCAGCTCGCGGATCGCGTCGGCCGGAACCCCGGTGATCTCGGCGGAGACCTCCAACGTGTAGGGCTCGACCGACGCCGCGAACTCGTCGTAGCCCTGCGTCGAGTGGGCGATGAACGCGTCGTCGGTGAGCCCGGCGTGGATGATCTCGCGGGCGAGGCCGTTCGCCAGCGCGATGTCGGTGCCGACGTCGATGCCGAGCCACACGTCGGCGAACTTCGCCGACGACGTGCGGCGCGGGTCGACGCAGTACATCCGGGCGCCGTTGTCGAGCCCCTTCATCAGGTGATGGAAGAAGATCGGGTGCGCCTCGCGGGCGTTGGAGCCCCACAGCACGATCACGTCCGCCTCGTGGATCTCCGCGTAGGAGACGGTGCCGCCTCCCGCTCCGAACACTGTCGCCAGACCGACGACGGAGGGAGCGTGTCAAGTTCGGTTGCAGGAGTCGATGTTGTTCGACCCCATCACCGCCCGTGCGAACTTCTGGGCGAAGTAGTTGACCTCGTTGGTCGCCTTCGAACACGAGAACATGCCGAACGCGTTCGGCTGCTCACCCGAACGGATCGAGTCGCGGGCGCGGACGAACCCGGCGGCGGCCCGATCGAGCGCCTCGTCCCACGTCGCCGCGCGCAGCTCGCCACCGTCGCGCACGAGCGGCACGGTGAGCCGCGGCAGCCCGCCGGCGCCCGTCATCCGCTGCTGTCCCTTGCGCAACACCATCATGCTCCTGCTCGCCGCTCCGTCTCGCTGCAGAATCTAGTGTGCCACGCCCGCCAAGCCGTGCTGCATCGCGGAACCGTTCCGCATCGCGGAACAATGTGAAACTTCTCGACGAGTCCCGCTCGCGTGATGGCGGGTCGGTAGCATCGATGCGCGTATGGCCCCGGTTCCGACGATGACCCCCTCGCCAGCCGGCGGCCACAAGACGCCCGACCAGCGGCGGCACGAGTTCGGCCTCGCCCTCGCGACGGTCGCCGTGCTCGGCGCCGCGGTGATCGGCGTCGCCGTCACGTCGGGTGGAGGCGAGACCGACGCCATCGCGTCTGCGCCGCCCGAGACAGTTGTGCCGCTCAGCGAGCAGATCGACTTCCAGCTCACCGGTCTCCCCGATCTCGAGGGCGACGAGCTCGGCCAGAACGCCGCCGAGGGCGCCGACGAGATCGAGGCGGAGCGGGCCGACGGTGGTTGCACGATCGGCGCCCGGTCGGTCCGGCTCGGCTCGGCCGGCGACGGTGTCGTCTGCCTCCAGAACGCGCTCGCCGCCGAGGGCTTCTACAAGGGCGTGGCCCACGGCGAGTTCGACGACGCGACGCTGCGGGCGGTCATGGACTACCAGACCGCCAACGACCTGTTCGTCGACGGCGTCGTCGGTCGGGAGAGCGCGATCGATCTCGCCATCTGGCCCGACGAGGAGTCGCTGGTCGTCCGCACGCCGCCGCCGGAGCCCGGGGCGGTCGACCTGTGGGGCGTCAAGCTGTCGCCGGTCGCGTCGGCGGGCGACGACGCGCCGCCGCTGCCCGCCAACTCCGGCACGGGCCGCCGCGTCGTCTACGACCGGGGCGGCCAGCGCGTCTGGGCGGTCGGCGAGAACGGCGAGATCATCAGGTCGTGGCTGGTCGCCGGCAGCAAGTACAACAACGAGGTGCCGGGCACACACGAGGTGTACAGCCGCTCGGACATGTCGACCGCCTGGAACGGCAAGGCCTGGCTGCCGCAGATGATCCGCTGGCTCAAGACCGACATCGGCGCGATCGGCTTCCACGCCATCCCGCTGCACGTCGAGGACGACTCGCCGTACATGACGACCGACGAGCTCGGAACCCGACTCTCCGGCGGATGCCAGCGCCAGCACAACCTCGACGCCGAGTTCATGTGGGGCTTCGCCACGATCGGCACCAAGGTCGTCGTCACGTAACCATCGCCGGGGCTCGCCCGCGGGCCGGGGATCAGGACAGGTCGAGGTGGCGGGCGACGCGCTCGAGACGGGCGAGGTCGAACGGGGCGGAGACGGTGCGGATCCGCCGGTGCACGCCGGCCGCGACCAGGTCGGCGAACTCGCCGCCGAGCGGATGGCCGGGATCTGCGTCGTCGAGCACGCTCACCTCGAACTCGGGCCCGCCGGCCGACCCGGCGAGCCGCGCCAACAGCGCGCCGAGCTCGCTGGTCCGCCGGATGTTGACACCGTCGGCGATCTTCGCCGCCACCTCGATCGTCGGCCACGCCGACGCGCCGACGATGATCGGCGGCGGCGTTCGCCCGTCGGTGACCCCCCGGAGGCCGGAGAAGCCGGCGAACGGCGCGGCGTGGTCGGGCTCGCCCGACCAGATCGCCCGCAGCGCGGCGACGTAGTCCACCAGGTGTCGGCGCCGTGTCGCCGGGTCGCCCAACCGCTGTCCGATGGCCTCGTGTTCCACCGCGAACCGCGAATCCGGCGCCGCGCCGGAACCGACGCCCAGCCTCACCCGTCCCGGGGCCAGCGACTGCAGCGAGTTGATCGCCGACGCGAGTTGGGCCGGATGGCGGTTGACGATGTTGGCGACCAAGACGCCGAGCCCGACGCGCCGGGTCGCGGCGGCGAACGCCCCGAGGCAGACGAGCGGGTCACGGCTCCACGGCGCCCCGACCACCGCGCCGCTGAAGTGATCGGTCACCCACACCCCGGAGAAGCCGAGTTCGTCGGCGGCGACCGCCACCTCGACCATCGCCGGCGCCGCCGCGCCGAAGGGATTGATCACCAGGTCGTGGAGCATGGGGCGACAGCGAGGACGTCAGGGCGCTAGTCGCCGTGACCGTGAACGTTCGGGGTGTCGACGTCGAGTCGAGTTCGTCGGTCGCAAGGCGCGGCGACGACTGCGCAGCCTTGCCCTGCGGTGAGGAGCGGCAACGCAGCGAGCGGCGAACTCGGCCGGCGGAACACCGCAAA
>JBFGCT010000115.1:0-13188 GCA_041581055.1 Ilumatobacteraceae bacterium
ACCGAGGATCAGCACCGTGGTCTTGGGGCCGACGTCCTTGCCGTAGCGGTCGTTGAACACCTCGAAGGCGTGGCCGTAGTCGGAGTGCCCGTCGACCCACACGACGTCGGCCTCGGTGTTGACCCGGTGGATCGCCTCGGTGATGTCCTCGGTCGCCTTGAAGTAGTCGGTCACCTCGTCGATGCCGTCGATGAACACGAACGAGCGGACCTTGGAGAACTGGTTCTGGATCGCGTACACCAGCATCAGCGTGAAGCGGGCGAACGCGGCGACCGAGCCCGAGATGTCGGCGACGACGATCAGCTCGGGCTTGGACGGCCGCGGGTACTTGAACTTCGGCTCGGCCGGGACGCCGCCGTAGCTCAACGAGTGGCGCACCGTGTTGCGGAAGTCGAGCGGGCCCTTGCGGCCATGGCGGCGTTTGCGGGCGAGCCGGGCGGCGAGCTTGCGGGTCAGCGGGTACAACGCCTTCTTCAGCGACTGCATCTCGTCGCGCGAGGCGTGCATGAACTCGACGTCCTCGGGCAGTGGCTTGCGCAGCGTCTTGGCCATCGCCTCGGCGCCGCGGTCGGCGACCAGCCGGCGGCGGATCTCGGCCTCGATCTCGCCCTTGAACTTGTCGATCCGGTCCTCGTACTCCTCGCGCTCCAGCCGCTCCTCGAGCGACGTCAGGTCGCCGTGGACCTGCTCGCGGGTGGCGTCCATCATCTTCTCGAGCATCGCGTCGAGGTCGAGGTTGCGCAGCGTGCGGTACAGGTAGTACGTGCCGCCGACCGGCCGGCCGGGCTCCATCCCGGCGAAGCGCTGGACGGCCTGCTTGGCCATCGCCCGCATGAGCCCCTGGTCGCCGTTCATCAACGCCTGCATCAGCATCTGGGCGATCTCTTCCGGGGTCAGGTTGTCGAGCCCGCCGGCCCCGCCCTCGCCCTGCTGTTGCTGCTCTTGCATCTCGCGCCAGAGCTCGTCGATGTCGGTCTCGTCGCCGTCGACCAGCCGGTACTCGGGCCCGCGCAGGCTGAAGTAGACCTCGAACACCGTTTCGAAGCTGCGCCAGTGGGCGTGGTTCTTGATCAGCGTCGCGCCGAGCGCGTACTTGAACGCCTCGCGGTCCTCGATCGGGATGTGCTGGACCGCCTCCATCGCGTCGAGGTTCTCCGTCAGGCTGACGGGCAGCCCGGCGTTGCGCAGCTCGACGACGAAGCCGTTCAGCAGCTCGAGCATCTACTCGTCCACCGACAGTTCCTTGGCCGCCTTGGCGATGTCGGTCTGGTACTTGAGGAGGATGTTGAGCGTGTCCTTGGCGACCTGCTCGTCGATCGTCTCGATGTTGAGCAGCATCAGCGTCCGCGCCCAGTCGAGGGTCTCCGACACGCTCGGCGACTTCTTCAGGTCGAGTTGGCGGATCGAGCGGACGATGCGGGCGACCTGGTCGGCGAGGCTCTCGGTGATCCCGGGCACCTTGGCCAGCACGATCTCCCGCTCGCGCTCCAGCGGCGGGTAGTCGACGTGCAGGTACAGGCAGCGCCGCTTGAGCGCCTCGGACAGCTCGCGGGTGTTGTTCGACGTGAGGAACACGAGCGGGATCTGCTTCGCGACGATCGTGCCCAGCTCCGGGATCGAGACCTGGTAGTCGGACAAGATCTCCAGCAGCAGCGCCTCGGTCTCGACCTCGACGCGGTCGACCTCGTCGATGAGCAGGACCACCGGGTCGTCGGCGGTGATCGCCTCGAGCAGCGGCCGCGTGAGCAAGAACTCGTCGGAGAAGATGTCGTCGCGGATCTCGGTCCACTCCTCGCCGCCCTCCGACCCGCGTTCGGTCTGGATGCGCAGCAGCTGCTTCTTGTAGTTCCACTCGTACAACGCCTTGGACTCGTCGAGCCCCTCGTAGCACTGGAGCCGGATGAGGCGGGAGCCGAGGATCTCGGCGACCGACTTGGCGAGCTGCGTCTTGCCGGTGCCCGCGGGGCCCTCGATGAGCACCGGCTTGCCGAGCCGATCGGCCAGGTAGGCGACGCCGGCGATGCCGTCGTCGGCCAGGTAGTGGACGGCGGCCAGGGCGTCGCGCACGCCCTGCACGGTCGCGAACCGGGGGGTTGCCGCCCCGCTTCCCGGGATCGGCGGGGCATCGCTCGTTGTCATGCTGGCACGATACTGGCGGCCTTGACCGCTCGGTCAATCGGAATGTCGGCGGTCTAGATTCAGCGCGGTGCCCGGCCAATCGTTCGATCACGTGGCGGAGATCTACGACCAGTCGCGCGGGGGCACCGCCCGCGGCGACCACCTCGCGGACGCGATCGCGCCTTGGCTGATCGGCCCGCGCGTCGTCGAGCTCGGCATCGGGACCGGCGTGATCGCCGCCGGCCTGCGTCGCCACGGCCACACGGTGACGGGCGTCGACCTCAGCGACGCGATGATGCGGGCGGCCCTCGAGCGCCTCGGCCCGGTGGTGGCCCGCGCCGACGCCGACGTCCTCCCGTTCGCGACCGGCGCCCTGGACACCGTCGTCCTCGTCTGGGTGCTGCAGCTCGTCGACGATCCGACCGCCACCATGCGCGAGGCGGCCCGCGTCGTGCGGCGCGGTGGCCGGATGGTCGTCATCGCCGCCGACGCGGACCATCACCCCGACGACGAGCTCGGCGAGATCCTCCGCGGGCTCCGACCCTTGATGCGGCCGGGTCGTTCGGGTGACTCGATCGCCGCCTCCGCGCCCAAGGCGCTCGAACTCGAGCATCGGGGATTCACACCCTGGGACCGCTTCGACGGATCGGCGGCGGAGCAGATCGACCTGATCGAGCGGCGGATGTACTCATCGCTGTTCGACGTCGACGACGCGACGTGGGACGCGGTCGTCGAACCGGTCCTGCGGCGACTCCGCGGGCTCCCCGACGTCGCCGCCCCGCGCCGCCGCACGAATCGCCATCCGCTGATCGTGTGGCGCAGGGGCGGCCGATGAGGACCGTCGGCGCCGGCCCGGCGATCTACGCTCCGACCGATGCCCGAGGTGTTCGAGGACAAGGCCGATGACTTCATCCTCACGATGAACCACGTCCTGACCGAGCTCTCGGGTGGTCGCGACCACCGGGCCGAATGCGTGATCGAGGCCGCCAACCTCGTGTCGGCGGTGGTCGACGCCGACGGCCGGCACACCACCGAGGAGCTCGAGCGCTGGACGTCGGCGCTCGGCTCGAAGCTCACCCCGCCGATGATCCTGACCACCAAGAAGCTGCGACACGACGACACGCTCGGCGGGACCAGGGCGTGGCTCGAGCGCCCGAGCACGATGTTCGACCTGCTCGTCAAGGCCGACGCCAGGGACGGCGAGCGGCGGGCCAACGCGTACTACCGGCAGGCGATGACGTTGGCGCACGCCACCGCCGCCCTCGACCGCGTTCCGTCGGCGGACGAGATCGACGCGATCGGACGGTACCGGACCATCCTGCTCAGGGCGATGGACGACCACGCCGTGCCCCGGCCCGGACAGCCCGCCGCCCGGCAGTCGACGGCCGCGACGGCGACGACCGGCGCCGCGGCGGTCGCGGTCGAGTCCGCGGCCGAGCTGCCCGCGGCCCGGCCGATCGATGACCTGCTCGCCGAACTCGACGCTCTCGTCGGCCTGGCGGTCGTCAAGGACGAGGTGCGCCGGCTGACCAGCCTGCTGCGCATCCAGGAGCTCCGCGCCGAGCACGGGCTGGCGACGATGGAGACGAGCAAGCACCTCGTCTTCAGCGGCAACCCCGGGACCGGCAAGACCACCGTCGCCCGCCTGCTCTCGCAGATCTTCCGCACGCTCGGGGTCGTCACCAAGGGCCACCTCGTCGAGACCGACCGGTCCGGGCTCGTCGCCGGCTACGTCGGCCAGACGGCGACGGCGACGCGCAAGGTGCTCGAGTCGGCGCTCGGCGGCACGCTGCTGATCGACGAGGCCTACGCCCTCGCCCGCGGCGGCGAGAACGACTTCGGGCTGGAGGCCGTCGACACGATCGTCAAGTTCATGGAGGACCACCGCGACGACCTCTCGATCGTCGCCGCCGGCTATCCGGCCGAGATGGACGAGCTGATCGGCTCGAACCCCGGCCTGAAGAGCCGGTTCACCCGCACGATCCCGTTCCCGGACTACACGACCGAGGAGCTGATCGCGATCTTCGAGCTGATCAGCGGCAAGCAGCAGTACGAGCTCGACGAGTCGGGCCGCGCCGCGCTCGCCGACGCGATCGACGCCGAACCTCGCGGCCGCGGCTTCGGGAACGCCCGCTTCGTGCGCAACGTGTTCGAGGCGGCGGTCGGCCGCCACGCCGTCCGTCTCGCCGATGTGCCGACGCCGACCAAGGCGCAACTGAGCACCCTGACCGCCGACGACATCGGCGCCGTCTAGCGTTTCCCCCGGATGGGCCTCCGCGATCGCTTCTACACGCCGGCGACGGCTCGGGCCATCCTGTCGTGGCGGATCGCCGTGGGGGCGGGCGTCGCGGCGGGGATGACCCTCGCCGAGGTGCCGATCCCCGGCGCGATCGGCGCCGGTGCGGTGATCTACGGCGGGCTGGTGTTGGCCGCGATGCCAAAGGGGTCCCGGCGGCCGCGCATCGACGCGTTCGTGGTCGGCGAGCCATGGAGGCAATACGTCCAAGGCGCCCAGCGCGCCGCGGCGAAGCTGCACCGCATCGTCCACGACACTGCGCCCGGCCCAATCCGCGACCGTCTCGACACGGTCGCGGCCAAACTCGACCAGGGTCTCGACGAGACCTGGCGGATCGCCAGGCGCGGCGACGAGATCGACAGCGCGGTGACCCGGCTCGACCCGGTCCGTCTGCGCTCCAAGCTGGCCACCCTCGAACTCGAGGCCGGCGACGACGACCCGAGCGACGAGCTCGCCGCGGCGATCGAATCGGTGCGCAGCCAACTCGAGTCGACCGAGCGGCTCAAGGAGCGGTCGGCGAACACAGCCAGCAAGCTGCGGCTCACCCAGACGCGGCTCGACGAGCTGACGGCGCGGGCGACCGAGGTCAGCATCGGCGCCGGCGACACCGACGCGTACGAGCACGACGTCGAGGACCTCGTCGACGAGCTGGAGGGCTTGCGTCTGGCCCTCGACGAGACCCGGTAGTCCGTGAGCGGACTGCTCCGAAGCAACGTCATCGTCGCCACCGGCACCGCGCTGTCGCGCGTCACCGGGCTGCTGCGGTTCGTCGTCTTCGCCGGCGTGATCGGGAGGACCGCGCTCGCCGACGCGTACCTGCTGGCCAACGAGACGCCGAACATCGTCTACGACCTGCTGCTCGGCGGTCTGCTGTCGGCGACCCTCGTCCCGATGTTCTCGACGTTCCTCGAGCATGACGACGACGAGGCGACCAACGTCGTGCTCAGCACCGCTGCGGTGCTGATGGCCGGTCTGACCGCGGTCGCGGTGCTGCTCGCCCCGTTCATCTTCCGGCTCTACTCGCTCAACGTGGAAGACGTCGACCCGGAGCTCTTTCGCAACGTGGGCACGACGCTCGCCCGCATCTTCCTGATCCAGATCCTGTTCTACGGGCTCAGCGGGCTGGCGAACGCGTTCCTCAACAGCCGCAAGCGGTTCTTCGCCGCTGCGTGGAGCCCGATCCTGCCCAACCTGATCATCGTCGTCTCGCTGCTCTCGCTCCCCGATCCCGGGCCAGACGGATGGCAGCTCGCCGAGGTGATCACCGACGCCCGGCTGCGCTACACCCTCGGGCTTGGCGCCACGCTGGGCATCGCGGCGATGGCCCTCGTGCTCGTCCCGGCCGCGCTGAACACCGGGTTCCGGTTCCGGCCGAAGGTTCGGTTCGGCCACCCCGCCGTCCGCAAGCTCCTCACGCTGTCGGGTTGGACGCTCGGGTTCGTCGCCGCCAACCAGGTGGCGCTGATCGTCGTCCGCAACCTCGCCGACCCCGGATCCTCCGACGCGACCGCGTACTTCCTCGCGTTCACGTTCTTCGTGCTCCCGCACGGGCTGCTCGCCGTCTCGATCGCGACCACGTTCCAGCCCGAGATGGCACGGGCCGTCGCCCGGCGCGACAAGCCGGCATTCCTCGCCAGCGCCTCGCTCGGGCTGCGGATGACCGCGCTGGTCACCGTGCCGGCGGGCGTCGGCATCTTCGTCCTGCGCCAGCCGATCATCGGCATCCTGCAGCGCGGCGAGTTCGACGCCGAGGACGTGCTCGCCACCTCGCGGGCGCTCGGCGGGTTCGCCCTCGGGCTGGGCGCGTTCTCGATCTACATGTTCACGCTGCGGGGCTTCTACGCCCACAAGGACACGCGCACCGCGTTCATCGTGAACGTCGTCGAGAACGCGTTCAACGTCGTGCTGGCGTTCGTGCTCGTCGGCCGCTACGGCGTGCTCGGGCTCGGCGCCGCCTTCGCCGGCGCGTACGCCATCGCCTCGCTCTGGTCGCTGCGCGTCCTGAGCTACAAGGTCCCCGGATTCCCGTTGCGGTCGGTGTTGGCCAGCATCTGGCGGATCGCCGTCGCGTCGGCGGTGATGGGCGAGGTGGTCTGGCTGCTCATCCGCGACATCGGGGGGAACGCCGGCGCCGACGCCGTGCTGCGGATCGCGGTGGGCACGGTGGCCGGCGCGGTCGTCTACGTCGCGCTGCTGGCGGCGATGCGCGCCCCCGAGCTCGCGGCGGCGACCGCCCGACTCCCGGATCGGCTCACCGCCCGCCGGGCGCCGACGCCGTCGGACTGAGTGGTCCGGCGGTCGACGGGTTCGACCGCGTCGGACCGGGCCAAAGATCGCCGTCGAGAGTCGCCGGGATCGGGCGGCGTTGTAGGCTCGCCGCCATGTTCAAGTACCTCAAGAAGCAGTGGAAATACCTCGTAGCGAAGCTGACCGGCAACTTCAACGAGCGGGCCGATCCGAAGGTACAGCTCGAACAGGCGATCGCTGAGGCGCAGAACCAACACCGTCGGCTGAAAGACCAGGCGGCAAACGTGATCGCCAACCAGAAGCAATCCGAGATCCGGCTGAACAAGAAGATGACCGAGCTGGAGAAGCTCAACGCCAACGCCCGCCAGGCGCTGGTCATGGCGTCCGACGCCCAGAAGGCGGGGAACCCGGAGAAGGCCACCGAGTACACCCGTGCCGCGGAGACGATCGCCGACAAGCTGATCACGGTCGAGGGCGACGTCGAGAGCCTCAAGGCGATGGTGCTCGAGTCGACCGACGCCTCCGACCAGGCCAAGGCCGCCGTCAAACAGAACAGCCGCCTGCTGCAGGAGAAGCTCGCCGAGAAGTCCAAGCTGTTGAGCCAGCTCGAGCAGGCCAAGATGCAGGAGGAGATGAACTCGGCGATGGCCCAGCTCAACGAGGCCGTCGGCGACGACGTCCCGACGCTCACCGAGGTGCAGGAGAAGATCGAGGCCCGCTACGCCAAGGCGAAGGCGACATCCGAGCTGAACGAGGGTTCGGTCGAGAGTCGGGTGCTCGAGATCGAGCAGGCCACCGCCAACGTCGAGGCGCAGAGCCGCCTGTCCGAGCTGCGGGCGGAGCTCGGCCTCGACTCCGGCGAGGCCCCCGCGGCCGTCGAGCAGGGCGAGACCCAGGCCGCCACCGACGCCTGATCCGATCCCCTCACAATCCGTTTGCGTCGCGATTGTGAGCGGACGTCGCACCGGAATCGGCTCGATCCGTTTGCGTCGCGATTGTGAGCGGACGTCGCACCGGAATCGCGACGCAAACGTGGTGGGCTCAGGGGAGCACGATCAGGTCGTCGCGGTGGATGACCTCGTCGACGCCGGCCGGCAAGTCGCTGGTCCGGCGGCCCTTCGCCTCGCGCACGCCGTTGGCGTCCCAGCTCACGATCCCCCTGGCGAACGGCGCCCCTGACGGGCCGACGACGTCGACGACGTCCCCGGCGAAGAACGACCCCGTGACGTCGACGACGCCGGCGGGCAGCAGGCTGGTCGGCCGGCGGGTCAGCGCCTCCTCGGCGCCGGCGTCGACGACGACGGCCCCGCCGACGTCGGCGGCGAACGCGATCCACAGCTTGCGCGCCGACAGCACCCGCTCGTGCGGGGCGAACGTCGTCCCGACGCCGTCGCCGGCGATCGCCAGCGAAAGCACGCCGGGCGTCGACGCCCGGGCGATCACCGAACGCACCCCGGACCACGACGCCATCCGGGCGGCGACCAGCTTGCTCGCCATCCCCCCGCTGCCCCGGCCGCTCCCGCCCCGGTCGGCGGCGATCGCGAGGACCGGGTCGTCGGCCGCGACGTGGCTGATCAGCGACGCGCTGCCGTCGCGCCGCGGGTCGGCGGTGTACAGGCCGTCCATGTCGGTCAGCAGCACGAGCACGTCCGCTCGGACGCTGTTGGCGACGAGCGCCGCGATCCGGTCGTTGTCGCCGAACCGCAGCTCCTCGTTGGCGACCGCGTCGTTCTCGTTGACGACGGGCACGCACCCCAGTTCGAGCAGGCGTGACAACGTCTGGCGGGCGTGGAGGTACTGCCGGCGGCCGACGAAGTCCAGCGAGTCGAGCAGGAGTTGGGCGCCGACCAGGCCGTGGCGCGCGAGCTCGGTGTTGTAGGTCTCGACGAGCCGGCTCTGGCCGGCGGCCGAGATCGCCTGCAGCGTGGGCATGTCGGTCGGGCGCCGGCCGAGCCCGACGGCCGCGACGCCGGCGGCGACCGCGCCCGACGACACGACGACCACGTCGTGCCCGTCCGCGCGCACGGCGGCGACCTCGTCGCACAGCTTGGCGATGGCGTCCCGGTTGATGACGCCGTGGTCGTCGGTGATCGACGCGGTCCCGATCTTGGCGACGATGCGCATGGCGGTCACAGGTCCGGTTGGTACTCGAAGCTGAAGTCGCCGATCCAGATGATGTCGCCCTCCGCCGCGCCGGCGCGCGTCAGCATCCGCGGTACGCCGAGCCGGTCGAGCCGGAAGTCGATGTAGGCCAGCGCCTCGGGTGTGGTGACGTCGTTCAGCGCGACGACGCGCTCGACGTCCCGGCCGACCAGCCGGAACTCGCCGTCGCCGAGGCGCTCGACCAACGCGCCCTCGGCCTCGGGCCGGATGACCACGACGCCGTCCTCGTGCTCGATCGCCTCGCGCGCCTCGTGGACGAGCGACGCCATCCGGCCGACCAGGTCGCCGACCCCCTGCCCGGTGACGGCCGAGATGACGTCACCGGTCCAGCCGAGGCGTTCGAGCTCCTCGGGCTGGACGGCGTCGGCCTTCGACCCGACGACGAGCCGCGGCCGATCGAGCAGGTCGGGCTGGTACCGGCCGAGCTCGCCGAGCAGCACCCGCTCCTGCTCGGCGGGCGTGACGCCGTCCATCGGCGCGAGGTCGAGCAGCAGGCACAGCACCCTGGCGCGCTCGATGTGGCGCAGGAACCGGTGGCCGAGGCCCTTGCCCTCGCTCGCCCCCTCGATCAGGCCCGGGATGTCGGCGACCACGAACTCGGTCCGGTCGTCGACGCGCACCACGCCAAGGTTCGGTTCGAGCGTCGTGAAGGGGTAGTCGGCGATCTTCGGCTTGGCGGCGGAGATCACGCTGATCAGGGTCGACTTGCCGACGTTCGGGAAGCCGACCAGCGCGACGTCGGCCATCAGCTTGAGCTCGAGCCGCAGCCACCGATCCTCGCCGTGCTCGCCCTGTTCGGCGAAGCTCGGCGCCCGGCGGCGGTTCGACAGGAACTTGTGGTTGCCGCGCCCGCCCCGACCGCCGGCGGCGGCGAGCCACCGGTCGCCGTGGTTCAGGAGCTCGGCGAGCAACTGGCCCGTGTAGAGGTCGTACACCGTCGTGCCCATCGGGACCGCGATCTCCAGCGTGTCGCCGCGCCGGCCGTGCATGTCCTTGCCCTTGCCGTGCACGCCGTTCGCCGCCCGCCGGTGGGGATGGTCGCGGAACGCCAGCAGCGAGGCGACGTTGTGGTCGGCGACGAGCCAGACGTCGCCGCCGTCCCCGCCGTCGCCGCCGTTCGGGCCGCCCATCACCTCGGGGCCCTCCCGCCGGAAGCTGACGCAGCCCGCGCCGCCGTCACCACCGCGCACATTCAGCTGGCACTCGTCGACGAACTGGGACATCAGGCTCGGAGGCTAACGCTGCGATCGTGCGGCGGCGTGCGCTCGGCCGGCCCGGCGCGGGCGCCCGCCGTCCACCGGTGACGTCGCCCTTCGTCGTATCGTCGTGGTCATGGACGATGCCGTGCTGCACGACGCCGTGCCGCTCAGCGACCGGCGCGAGCGAGCCGACCGGTGGGCCGCCACGATGTCCGGCCACGCCGCCGACTCGATCGTGTTCGCCCACGCCGACTCGCACGCCGCCGTCGGCACGGCGCGCGAGATGACCCGCGAGCGTCGGGAGGGTGACGAGGCGGCGATGCTGGCCTCGACCGCCACGCCCGCCGTCGGCGCCGGCAACCGGGCGATCGAGGAGGCGCCGGACCCATACCGGACGTGCTTCGAGCGCGACCGCGACCGGATCCTCCACGACTCGGCGTTCCGCCGCCTGGCCGGCAAGACGCAGGTCTTCGTGTTCCCCGCCGACCATCAGCGGACGCGCATGACCCACGCGCTCGAGGTCGCCCAGGTCGCCCGGTCGATCGCCCAGGCGCTGAGCCTCAACGTCCCGCTCGCCGAGGCGATGGCGATCGGGCACGACTGCGGCCACGGCCCTGGCGGGCACGCCAGCGAGGACGCGCTGTCGCCGTTCCTCGAGTTCGGCTTCGACCACGCCCCGTGGGGCGCCGACGTGACGCTGTCCCCCCTCAACCTGTGCGCCGAGACGCTCGACGGGATCCGCCACCACTCGTGGAGCCTGCCCGCGCCGGCCACCCCGGAGGGCGAGGTCGTGTCGTGGGCCGACCGCATCGCCTACGTCTGCCACGACTTCGAGGACGCCGTGGCCGCCGGCATCGTCACGGCGGACATGTTGCCCGCCGATGTCGCCGAACGCTGCGGGCGGGATCGGTCGACGCAGCTCGGGACGTTCATCAGGGCGACGATCTCGGCGACGATCCGGACCGGCCGGGTCGGGATGGCGCCGGACATCGCCGACGCCCTCGCCCAGTTCCGCCGCTTCAACTACGAGCACGTCTACCTGCGCCCCGCCAGCCGTCGTCAGGGAGACGCCGTCATCGCGCTGCTGCAGGCCCTCGTCGAGCACTACGCCGACCGGCCCCACGTCATCCCGGCGCCGACGATGCTCGCCGCGCTCGGCGCCGACGCCGACGTCGGGCTGGTCGACGCGGGCACGACCGAGGCGTTGCGCGGGGCGGTCGCCTACGTCGCCGGGATGACCGACCGCTTCGCCTGCCAGCAGGGCATCGCGGAGCTGGGCTGGGACCGCGACGAGCTACCCCAGGGCATCGGGCTGTGACGCGGATCCGCCCCGCCACGCCCCGTCACGTGCCGAGGGTCAGCGCCCGGATGCCGAGGCCCATGATGAACAGGCTCCCGGCGCCGTAGAGCAGATGGACCTTGTCCGTCACGAACGGGCTCGACCGGTAGCTGTACAGGACGCCGACGGCGACGATCGTGCTGAAGCCGTAGAGGGCGTGGAACTGGTCGAGCTCGCGGTCGTAGCGGTTGACGAGCAGCACGCCGACGATCGCGATCGCGAATGTCGAGAGCTGGGCGACCGCGACCGCCCACCACAGCGCGCGATGGCGCCACGCCGGCCACCGCTGGGCGATCAGCGCCCACGCGCCGACCGCCCCGTTGGAGAGGATCAGGAACCAGCCGGTGGCGCGATGGACGTCGATCAGGGTCTGCACGGCGACCGGTGGCGACCGGGGAGGCCGGGGAGGCCGGTCACTCCCCGCAGCCGATTCCGCCGAGGATCACGGTCACGGTGTCGTCGTCGGCGAGGCCGGTCAGGAAGCCGCGCAGGTTGTCGTTGACGTAGAAGTTCGGAGCGACGAAGTCGTCCTCGGGGTTGAGCACGACGCCGGGGTACGCGGCGAGGAGGTCGACCACCCGCGACCCCACGGTGATCCCCTGGTCGGTCTTCAGGCCGACCGGCGGAACCCCGATCTGGCCGTCGACGCCGTAGGCGTAGGCGAAGAAGTGTCGACGGCCCTGGATGACGGTCGAGACGTCGCCGAAGGTCAGCGTCATCGAACCCCAGGACACCTGGCGGAGCTCGGTGCCCGAGATCGTGCAGATCGAGAACGGGTCGACCCATCCGGTGTCGAGAGCAGGGTTTCCGAGAAACGAGCTGACGTAGCCGATGACCCCCTCGGGGTCGGCCCCGAACTGCGCCGACCCGATCCCCACGGTCGTCAGCACGAGATCCTCGACCGGGGGTGGCCCGGCCGTGGTGGTCGTGAGCTCCGGCGCGCCCGGCGCCGCGGTCGTGGTGGTGGTCGTGGTCGACGGCGTCGTCGTCGTTGTCGTCGACGTCGTGGTCGAGGTGGTGCTCGTCGTCGTCGTCGCCGGCGGAACGGTCGAGGTCGTGGTCGTCGGCAGGATGAGGCTGGGCTCGGTCTGGGGCGCGCCGCTCTCGGTGCTTGGGTCCCCCGAGCTTCCGCACGATGAGAGAACGAGACCGACGACCGCCACGCCGACGACTAGACGCCGAGACATGCGCAACATCATGCACCACCATCGGCCGAAATCGGCGGACCTGTAGGTCATCCCAGCCGCGCGACGCCGCTGGTCGCCCGCCTGGCCTCCTACGACTCGAAGATCCAACCCTGGCGGTACGGCGGCGAGGCGTCGTGCTCGATGAACCACTCGGTGCCGAAGGCCATCGCGAAGACCTCGTCGGGCATCTCGAGGAAGAACGACGAGTCGGCGATCTGGCTGCGGTGGCAGCGCATCGAGGCCCGTTTGAACTGGACGAAGTCGCTGACGTCGACGGACAGGGTGAGCTCGTGCTCGGCCATGCCGAACGGGTTGCCGTCGTCGGCCGGGCCGTGGGGGTCGAAGTCCTCGGCGTCGTCGGCCTCGTCGGGCGAGCCGACCTCGACGCCGGCGTCGCGGGCGGCCGAGATCATCGCCGCCATCGCGTCGCGGTTGGCCGTCGCCTCGAGCACCCGGACCGACCCGGCCAGCTCTCCCGCCCGCTTGCCGACCGTGTGGACCTTGACGTGGTCGGGATGGCCGTACGTGCCGTGCCAGTCGTAGATCGTGAGGACGTCGGCGGCCTCCTCGCGCAGGATCGCCGCCAGCCGCTCGGCCGCCTCGTCGACGTCGGCCCGGTGGAACGTGTGGTCGTGGGCG
>JBFGCT010000116.1:0-12763 GCA_041581055.1 Ilumatobacteraceae bacterium
CGTGTCGACGGCGGACGACTCTGGCGCCGTCGCGATCTCGGGCTGCTCGGCCACCGTCTCGGGCGCCGGCGCCTCCGACTCAACCGCTGGCGCCTCCGATTCCGCCGCTGGCGCCTCCGCCGCTGGCGCCTCCGACTCCGGCGCTGGCGCCTCCGACTGCGGCGCGGACGACGGCTGCGGCCGGAGTTCGAGCGACGACGGCGGCGCCGCCCCGCCCTGCGGATCGGTCTTCTCGTCGTCCTGCAGCACCGGGAGGGCGGCGACGACGATCAGCACCATGAGCACGGCGAGCGCGGCGAGCACCAACGCCAGCGGCGCGATGCGCCGAGGCTTGTCGCCCTGCCCGTTCGGGGGAGGCGCCGCGTGTCCCGGGCGCCGTGGCAGCGACGGGCCGGGCTCGGCGCGGTCCGGCGCGGCAGCGTTCGGGGCGCTCGGGGCGGGCAGCGTCGGCGCGGCGAATGGTTCCATCGGTTGCGGCGCGACCGAGTTCGGGTCGGGTGGGGGGAATGCGGTCAGTGTCATCTGAGCCTCCTCGCGGTCTCCTGGGGGAGATCGGTCCTGTGATCGGGTGGTTCACCGGCGGTCATGTCGGTCGGGTCGGCGGGGGGCCCGCGGCGGCGGGCGACGGGGAGCGCGATCATCGAGACGATCGCCGCCAACGCGGTCAGCCCGAGCCCGCCCGACAGGCCGCCGGCGGCGGCGAGCGCGACCGAGACGACGGTGGCGAGCGCCGCGCTGCCGGCGAGGGCGACGAGCAGGCGGGCCTCGATCGACATCGGGCCCATCAGCAGCGACAACGCGAGGCCCGGGGCGACGAGCGTGAAACCGAGCGTCACGGCGACGCGCGCCGGCCCGCCGACGTCGAGCACGACGAGCAGCGCTGTCGCGATCGTGAGGGCGATGAGGCCAACCGCGATCCGGCGGTCGACCGTCACGATCCGGCGGTCGACGGTCACGGTCCGGCGGTCGACCGTCACGATCCACCGCCGGCAAGCGCGAACACGACGCCGTCGGCGTTCTCACCGACCACCGTGAAGCGGGGGGATCCGCGCAGCGCGACCTCGATCGAGTCGAGCGGGCCCGCGGGAAGCCGCGGGGCGATCAGCTCGCCGTGCCGCTGGGATCGTGTCAAGACGACGAACGCCGCGGTGAACCCGTCGGCGGTGGCGGCGGTCATCCGTTCGTGCAGCACGCCCTCGGGATCGACGGCGAGGTCGGCGAGCGATGCCGCCGCCTCGTCGGCCAGCGAGACGCGCTCGACGCGCCCGACGTTCTGGCCGCCGAACGGCCCGTCGAACGACCCCTCGATCATCAGCGTCCCGGCGGGCGCCGACGTGGAGAGCCAGGTCGCGAGCTCGACCTCGGCGGCCGTGAAGTACCCGGCGCCGCGCTCGCCGGACTGGGCCACGACGAAGCCGGCGGTCAACGCGCCGATGACGCTCAGGCGGAGGGCGAGGTCCACCCCTGGTCGCCAGCCGGGCGACAGCAGGGCGAGTCCGAACGCGCCGGCCAGTGCCAACCACGCCAGCGCGTGGAGGAACGCCAACAGCAGCGTCTCGCTGCCGCCGCCGGCGACGAGCACGACGAGCGGGGCGAGGGCCGCGCCGACGAGGAACCCGACGCGTTGGCGCCGGCGCCAGCGGATGAGCAGGCCGACGACGGCCAGCGCGACGAGGCCCTGGGCGACGAACCGGCCGGCGATCAGCACCGTCTGGGCGTTCGAACCCAGGTCGGACAGGGCGCCCGTCGTCAACGTCGCGAACTGGGCGGGCGACCCCGCCGGCCGGAGGACCGCCAGCGCGTCGTCGCCGACGTACGACCAAGCCGGTCCGACGAGCCACAGCACGGTGGCAACGCCGAGCGCGATCGCCAGCCACCATGTCCGGCTGGCCCGCGCGGCGGCCGCGACCGCGAAGGTGGCGGCGAGGACAACCGGCGTCACCGCGTTGCTGACGACGATGGCGGCGCCGACCAGTCCGATGAACGCGACCGCGGCGCCGAGCGGGCCGACGTCGGCGCCGGCGGGTCCGCGATTGCGCACCAGCACCGGGTCGCCGCCGCTCCACCGGTCGAGCGGGAGGGCCACGGCGAGCAGGGCGAGGCCGAGTGGGACGCTCAGGGCCTGGGGCGACAGGTACTCCTGACCGACCCAGGTGCCGAGCACGAACAGCCACATCGCCGACCACACGACCCGCTCGTCGGAGGTGAAGGCGCCGAACAGCACGCGGAGCGCGAGGAGCGCGACGAGCGTGAACCCGAGCGGCATCCAGCGCGCCAACGTCGCCGGGGCGACGCCCGACACATCGGAGAGCAGGGCGGTGAAGGTCTGGACGCCGGGCCACTCGGTGGGGGCGGCCCGCGGGCCGACCGCGGCGGGGAGCGCGCCCGTGCGCCGCACGTCGTCGACGACGCCGACGTTCGCCCACGCCCAGGCGTTGCCGAGCGTGCCGGACACGGCGGCGGAGGTGGCGTGGGCGACGGCGGCGAACGTCGTCACGTACGCGGCGAGCAGCGATCGGTGGCGCGCCGGCCGCGACGAGAGGACAACGAAGCCGCCGGTCAGCAGCGCGACGGCGACGAAGAACGTGGCGGGGAGCACCGAGATCAGGCCGAGCTCGGTCATCGACCGCGGCTCGACCGAGGACATGCTCCGGAGCCAGAGGCCGCCGGCGGCGAGCAGGACGCCGAGGCCGACGACCGCCGACCAATCGGCGGGCGCCGGCTGTTCCGTGCTGGCCACCGACGTCGCTGGCGCCGATGGCGCCGAGGGCGCCGGTCCGGGCCCGCCGGCGGCTCGTTCCGGCGCGGCGATCACGTCGGGCCACGGGGATGTGGTCGCTCCCCGAGCGTCAAGTCCGCCACTCAACACCTTCTCGACGATACGGGACTTGCGTGACCGTAGGCTCAAGAATCTCGCCAGATGTGGTCATTTTGCCCACTTTAGGTGGCGGCGGGCCTGCCGCGCGTCGGAAACGACCCGGGCGCGTCGCCCGCGACCGGTCCGGTCAGGCGACGACGGCGCTGACCGCGGCGAAGTGCAAGCCGGCGGCGATGACGGTCATCAGGTGCCAGATCTCGTGGTAGCCGAACCGTGACGGCCACGGGTCGGGGCGGCGCCTGAGCAGGACCGGCGTGCCGATCAGGTAGGCGACGCCGCCGGCGAGGAGGAGCGCCAACTCGACCGCCGAGAGATGGCGGGCGAGGGCCGGTACGACGGCGATCACGACCCACCCCATCACCGGGTACAGGCCGTAGGAGACGCGCTGCAACCGGTTGAACGCGACCAGCTTCAGCGACATGCCGAGCGCGGCCATCGCGGTCACGACGACCAGCACCGGGATGCCCCAGATCGGCGGCAGGACCACGACGCACAGCGGCACATAGGTGCCGGCGATCAAGAGGTAGATCATCGAGTGATCGAGGCGCTGCATGAACGATCGAGCGCGTTCGGTGCGCGTCAGACGGTGATACGCGGCCGAGGTGCCGAAGACCAACACGAGCGTGGTGGCGTAGATCGCGGCGGCGATCTTCGCCGCCGGCCGGTCAGCGGCGGCGATCAGCAAGGCGCCGGACGGGACGGCGGCCGCGAAGGCCCACGTGTGCATCCGGCCCCGCCAGCTCGGCCGGTCGAACGCTGGACTCGTGACGACGTTCGTCATCGGCGGCGGTCCGTCCCATCGCTCGACGACGCGGGTCGCGCCGATCCATGCCATGCCGGGATACCACTGCCGAGCTCCGCCGCTCCACATGGCTCTGCATCGGCATCTCGGGTCGAAACATGAGACATCGGCGCCGCCTGTTCGGCGGCGGGGAGCGGTGGTGCGGCGGAGCGGGATGGGTCGCGGATCACGTGAGAGTAGTCGCCGAGCGTCGGCGGGCCCGGTTCGGCGTTCGAGCATTGCCGGTCGCCGACGGTCTCCCCCGGCAAGACTTGGGTCGTGCTGCGCATCCGAACCCTCAGCTTCCGTGACGGCGGTGCCCACCCGGTGAGCGATCCCGACGTCGTGCTCGACGGCGCCGAGACGCTCTGGGTCGACGTCGAGGTCGACGACCCGCAACCGGACGACACGACCGGCATCCTGCATCGACTCGCCCTCGATCCGCTGGCCGTCCACGACGCCCTCTTCGACCGCGACCTACCGAAGCTGGACGATTTCGGCGACCACGTCCTGCTCGTGCTGCACGGCCTGCACAGCGAGCGCATCGCGACCTACGAGGTCGACTGCTTCATCGGCGAACGGATCCTGGTCACCGTGCACGAGGCGGACGCGCCGGCGATCGAGGCGATGTGGGCCGACGTGCAGGCCCACCCGTTGCTCGCCACCGACGGATGCGGCGGGCTCGCGGCACGGCTCGCCGACGGGCTGACGAGACGGCTGGCGTCGGTCGTCGACGCCTTCGACGAGCGCGTCGACGACCTGGTCGCGCAAGCGCTCGTCGCCGACCGCAACCTGCTGGGCGACGTCACCGCCGTGCGCGCCGACCTGGCCGCCGTCCGCCGGGTGGTCAACCCCCAGCGGGAGGCACTCGACCTCGCCCGCACGTCCGACTCGGCCCTGCTCGACGACCGGGCGCGCCGCCGGTTCTCCGACGTGTTCGACGTCGCCTCGCGCGCCACGTCCGGCCTCGACGCCGCCCGGGCGGCACTGGCCGAGACGCTCGAGGCGTATCGCGGCGCCGAGGCCCGGGAGGCGACCGAGGTCACCAAGGTGCTCACGATCTACGCCGCGATCATGCTGCCGCTGACGTTGGTCGTCGGCTTCTTCGGTATGAACCACCGGAACCTCCCGACGATCGACACCGATTGGGGGTGGTTGGCAGTCACCGGCGTGATGTTCCTCGTCGGCGCGATCTCGCTCGGGGTGTTCGTGGTCGAGGGCTGGGTCCGCCGTCCCTCCGGCCGCCGCGCCGGGGCCACGATCGGGCGCGGGCTCGCCGAGGCCGCGTTGGCGCCGGTGCACGTCGCCGGAGCGGTGTACGAGATATCGACACTGCCGCTGCGCAGCGCCCGCACGATGCTCACCCGCGAGGCGACCGAGCACGACTGACCGTCGGCCGGGGGGCGCGCGTAGTGTCGGAGGGGCACGGGGTGGACACCCATCCGCACGACAAGGAGATCGACGATGCGCCTGCGATTCGGCACGTTCATGGCCCCGTTCCACCCGCCCGACCACAACCCGACCCTGTCACTGGAGTCCGACCTCGAGTTGATCCGCCACCTCGACGACCTCGGGTTCGACGAGGCCTGGATCGGCGAGCACCACTCGGCGGGCAGCGAGATCATCGCCTCGCCGGAGATCTTCATGATGGCCGCCGCCGACCGCACCCGGCACATCAAGCTGGGCACCGGGGTGGTGTCCCTGCCGTACCACAACCCGCTCTGGGTTGCCGAGCGGATCGTGCTCCTCGACCACCTGACCCGCGGGCGGATCATGCTCGGCGTCGGGCCCGGGGCGCTGCCGACCGACGCGTCGATGCTCGGGCTCAGCCCTCCGCAGATGCGCCCGCTGCTCGAGGAGTACATGGCGATCCTGATGCAGCTGCTCACGACCGACGAGCCGGTCAACTACACCTCGGACCGGCTGACACTGAACGACGCCCGCCTCCACCTGCGGCCGTACTCCGATCCGTTGTTCGACATCGCCGTCGCCGCCGTCGCCTCGCCGTCGGGGGCCAAGCTGGCCGGTCGGTACGGCGCCGGCGTGCTCTCGCTCGGGGCGACGCTGGCGATCGGCATGGACGTGCTGGCCCACCACTGGACGATCCAGGAGGAGGTCGCCGCCAAACACGGGCACGCGGCCGACCGGTCGAAGTGGCGGCTCGTCGGGTTGATGCACCTCGCCGAGACCGAGGCCCAGGCGCGGGCCGAGGTCGAGTACGGGATCGAGCAGTGGTTCCGCTACTTCCAACACGTCGCGGCGTTCCCGCAGATGGCGGTCGACGGTGGCGACATCGGGGAGATGATCGATTTCGTCAACGGCGGCCTCGGCGTGATCGGCACGCCCGACCAAGCGGTGGCCCAGATCGAAGAGCTGCTCGAGCAGTCGAACGGCGGGTTCGGCGCCTACATGACACTGGCCCACAACTGGGCCCCGCCGGAAGCGACGAAACGCAGCTACGAGCTGTTCGCCCGCCACGTGATGCCCCGCTTCCAAGGCGGGGTCGACAGCCTGCTCGGCGCCGCCGATCGGGCCGAGGCGGCTCGACCCGCCCTCGCCGATCAACAGCTCGAGGCGATCGAGCAGGCGACCGAGAAGTACGAGGCGGAGCGCTCCGGCGCCGGCTGATCCCGCCGACGGGCTGGATCAGCCGATTCGTTCGGCGATCGCCGCGACCCCGGCGCCGAACGCGTCGGCCTGCGCGTCGCTCAGTGGCGCGAACGCCGACGCGAGGAGCCGGTCGGTCAGCTCGTCGGCGGCGGCCAGGGCGGTGCGCTCCTCCTCGGTGATCGCCGGCGCCTCGGGCCAGCCGAAGTTGGCGACGTCGTCGGGTCGGCGGATCGCGTGGGCGACCGCCGGCGCGAGGCCGCCGGCGACGATCGCGACGAGGTGCAGGCAACCGCGCAGCTCGCGCAGGGCGCAGACGTTGCGGTAGGCGCGGGCGGGCGCGTCGTCGGGAAGCGGCTCGGCGGCGAGACCGGCGAACAGCGCCAACGACGAGACGTCGACGCCCTCGATCACGGTCTCGGCGGCGGCGTTGAACGCATCGAGGCCCTCGGCGTCAGCGAGCTTCTTGCGGCCGAACTCCTCGGCACATGCGAGATAGGCGCGGGCGACATCGCGCGGGGCCGCGGTCTGCTTGCCCGAGTTCCACATCTTGGCGACGAGGCCCGGCGCGAAGTAGCCGAACGCCGAGGTCACGACCGCCGGCTCGACATCGCCCAGCACCCCACCCCGCCCGAGGACGTAGAACCGGAATCCATCGAGCCCGATCTCCTTGCCCTTCGCCAGCGTGTCGGGCTGGAAGTAGAAGGCCTGCCCGGCGGCGTGGATCGGCGAGGACGTGTGGTGGACCAATTCGAGCGGTGTCATGACGCCGTTCTAGCCGGTCGCCGCCGGTCGCTCGCCGGTCGGACGAGACGCCGTGCCGGAATGGGCGCTCACGGTGCGGTGGTGAGCCGGGCGCGGTCGCCGTCGACGGTGATGTGCGCCGTGGGCGAGAACGTGCCGCCGAATTGGCACCGGCGCTCGTCGCGATCCGCGGTCGGCAGCAGTTGGCCCTCGGCGTCGATGCCGTAGCCGTCGATGAACCCGACGACGCTGAGGTCGCCGAGCACCAGCCACGAGTAGACCTGGACGGGTCGGTCCGGCGGGTTGGTGAACACGAGGCCGTGCCCGTTGAGCGGCGCGTACGGGCCGAGCACGTCGTCGGCGACGAACCCGTAGAGGCCCGTCGGCGCCGAGATGTCGGGGTGGAACGTGCGGCGCTGGGTGGAGAAGAAGAGGTAGTACCGGCCGCCGGCGACCACGACGTGCGGGCGCTCGAGTTCGTTGTTGACGGCGTCGGCGGTGATCAGCGGCTCGAGCACGACCCAGTCGGCGAGCCCGTCCCCACTGCAGCGGGCGACACCGATCGCGCCGTTGAAGTCGGTCGACGATCGCAACGGTGACAGCGACGAGGTGAAGAACAGGTACTCCTCGCCCGACGCTGGATCGACGAACGGGAACGGATCGCGAAACGCCTTGATGAACCCGGGCTCGCCGTGGATCTGGTCGACGGTGTCGTACCAGTCCGGATCGGGGTGGATCTCGACGTGCTCCGACCAGTCGCCGAATCGCGGCCGACCGTCGTCGCAGGAAACGGTCGCCGTGGCGATCGCCAGTCGCTGGCGGAATCCGGGCGGGTCGGCGCCGGGGACGCCGACGGCGGTGTAGTACGCGTGCAGACGGTCGCCGTCGAGCACGGTCGAGCCCGCCCACTGGCGGGTACCGAGCGGATCGCCGGCCGGGAACAACGGCCCGAGGTCGGCGAACGAGCCGTCGTCGTCGGCCGAGAAGACACGCTGTTGCGCGATGTCGTGGCGGAGGCCGGGATCGCCGACAGCCGGCGCGGACAGCGCCACCCACGCGACCCGCCCGCACACGTCGGCGATCGACCCGTCGGTGGTGCGGATCGGCCACGAGTCCCAGATGTCGACCCCGTCGGCCACGGGCACGACGTCGGACTCCACGATCGGCGGCAACTGGCCGACCGCTCGCTCCTGGAGCGTCGCAAGGTGGCCGCGCGTCCAGGCGGTCATGGAAGTGCCGGTTCGACGATCCTCAGCGAGCCGTCGGTGCCCACCTCCACCCGGCGAGGCGTCGACAGGTGGCCGGCGAATGTGCCGTCGGCCCCGAAGCGGTGCCAGGCGATGAACCACGGCACGCCGTCGGAGGTGTGGTGGATCTTGCCGGCGTACGTCGTGCCAGGCCGGTCGGCTTCGAGCACTCCGTCGCCGATCATCGTGTACGGACCGTAGGGCGAGTCGGCGACCAGGTAATAGGTGCCGGTGCCGGCGCCGGCCGTTCGCCGCCCCTCTCCCTGGGTTTCCAGATCGCTGGCGAAGAGCATGTACCAGCGTTCGTCCAGCGCCACGAGCTGCGGCACCTCGAGTTGACCGAACCCGGGCGGCGCGGTGATCGGCGGCAGCATCTCCCACGTCACGAGGTCGCGCGAGCGGGCGTGCCCGATCACGCCGCGGTCGTAGCGCTCGCCGTGGTTGGCGCGGGCGGTGAGGAAGACGTGGACGTGCCCGTCGGCCGGGTCGTCGTACATCCACGGGTCGCGCCATGCCTGGTCGTGCCACATGTCGAGGTCGAGCATCTCGTGGTGCTCGGGGTCCGCGGTCAGCACCGGCTCGGGGGCGCGCTCCCAGTGGTGAAGGTCGTCGGAGGTCGCCATGCCGACCCGTTGCACCAAGCCGTCGTCGGCGTGCGACGTGCCGGTGTACAGCATCACCCAGCGGCCGTCGTGTTCGATGACGCTTCCCGTCCAGGTCGACTTGTCGTCCCACGCCTCGGTCGGCGGCGGCGCCAGCGCGTCGGCGACGACGGTCCAGTGGTGAAGATCGGTCGACACGGCGTGGCCGATCGACACGTTCCAGTGCCGGGCGTCGGGGTCGCCGATCGACTTCGGCGCCTTGAGGAAGAAGGCGTGATGCTCGCCGCCATGGGTGATGATCCAGAAGTCCCAGATCCAGTGATCGTCGAGACGCAGCGTCAATGTGAACCTTCCCCAGCCAGACGGGCGGGCCCCGGTGCGACCCGCCCCGCCATGTAAGTGCCTCCACCCCCGGTTCGGCAACCGCCCGCCGACATTTCGTCACAGGCCACCGGTGAGAGTTCGGTAGACCCCTCCGCCCAAACTCTCACCGCCGCGCTCGGCCACAGGCCACCGGTGAGAGTTGGGTAGACCCCTCCGCCCGAACTCTCACCGGTGAGTCGAGGCGCGTCAGAGCACCGGCAGTGTGACATCGAAGTCGCGGAAGAGCGTCCGGATCATCGACGTCCCGCCATATCGCAGTCGGCCGATCTCGGCGCCGCAGCTGACCACGAGCGCTTCGGCCTCGGGCACACAACTCCAGGGCTCGACGCGGAGGGACCGAGCCAGATCGTCGAGGTGAACGACCTGCTCGACGAGCCGCGTCAAGAGATAGTCCTCGAGACGCATCACGCGCCCCGCGAACACGGCGACGAGTCGATCCGACGGCTGCTCAACCAGGGTGCGTCCGAGCCGGTCGAGCTTGCCCGCGAGTTCCTCGACGACCGGTCGGTGGCCCTCCGCCGCCACCGCCGCCCCCCGTTGGCGGATGGCGGCGTGATCGTCGGCCGTCAGTGCTGAGGTCAACGCGGTGAAGTACTCCGCCGCGGTCTCGAAGTCGACAGGACGATCCGGTGGATCGGCGTCGAGGTAGTCGCCGACGACCCAGACCGAACCGCGCGCGAGGTGTCCGCTCAGTGAGCCGACGGTCTGATTCTCGAGGACGGAGTCGTCGTCCCAGGCATCGGCGACGCGCCGGTCGGACACCGCGGTCAGGACGACGCGCGCGTTGTCCAAGAAGAGTTCTCTCACACCACCGACGCTATGCGAACTTCCCGCGCCCCGCGCTCGGTGTCCGATGCAACCGATCTGAGAAGCCTCCCGCGTTGCCAACACGCCCCGCTTGGCGGCGCGGCCGCCGCCGTGGAACGTGCTGGCGACCGATGTGGGCTCAGCCGGTGCACGGCAGGTCGCAGAACTGGGGCCCTGCCGTGCCGAGCGTCATCACGGTGCGGTCACCGGCGAACGACGGGCGGCCGACGCGGATCGCCAGCACGTCGGGGGCCGACGTCTGCGCCGGTCCTGGATCGTCAGCTCCGGGGCCGAGGTCATCGAACCAGAACAGCTGAGGGAGACCGTCAGTCGCGCGCGGGTTGCGCCACGACCACTGCCGATCGGCGGCCTCCCACAATCCTGCGGTTGGGTGAGCGTTGCGAATCCGCTGCAAGAGCGTCGTCACAGCCTCCAGGTATTCGAGACCAACCAGACGCCGTTCGCGCAGTGAGGACATTCTCCCAAAGCTATGTGGTCGAGGCCGCCCGAGCGGGCCCGATGTCGGCGGATTGCCTCCTCCTCAAGCAGGCACATCAGTGACGCTGCGGGGCGGTTCGGCGTCGAGCATCACGGGACGCCTCGACGTGATCAGAATGAATGGCTCCGGATCACGCGTGGGTCTCGGCTCTGCCCGGTGGTGTGGATATGTGCGCGGCGACGCAGCCATTGGTGGCCGAGTGGTCTGCGTGGTGTCACTTGTCGGGTAGGTCGGCGGGGCACGGCGGGCGGTGATCATGAGATGGGCGAGACCTGGACGAGGATCCGCTCACCGGAGACTGCCGCATTCTCCGCTCGTGGTCCGTCGGCGGCGGGTCCGGTCTATAGGGTCGCGGTGGGAGGACCCGATGGCGCAACGGCGACGCGTGGGATTGAGGGCGCCGCTGCTCGCCGTGCTTGTGATCGGTGCGGGTACGGTCGCCTGCGATGACTCGGCCCCCGAGGGCCCCCAGGGTCCTATTCCGCCGAGCGTGTTCATCCGGCAGCCGGAGGACCGGACGTTCGTCCCGGCCAGCTTCGAGATCAATGGTGGGCTCGGTGGATCCGTGCAGGACATCGATGTCGCCATCGATGGGGTCGACCTTGGTCCGGCGCGACGGGGACAGGAATCCGGCGACTGGCGCTTTCCCGCCGAACTGGTCTCGATCACGCCCGGCCCCCACCACATCGTCGTCACGGCCTCTGGAGAGGGAGGGACGACGACGGCCAGTGCTTGGGTCTACCACGACACGGAAGGTCTTGCCTTCGAGGTCGTGGTGGAGCCGGAGTCCACGACGTACGAGACGGGCGACACCGCCATCGCCGACGATCCCGACCTTCTGCTGTTCGGGCCCGCCGACGATCCGGTCACGCTCGACATGTCCACCAGCGCTCCGTCCCAGATACGGGCGCGCGTCAACGACCGGTTGTCGACGGGAAGCCTCGCCAGCCTCGATCTCGACATCCGCGACGACACTCCCGGCAGCTACGTCGCCACAGCTATCGCTACCGGGCCTGACGGAACACAACGTCAGGCGAGCCACACGGTCATCATCCTCGAACCGATCACCACCACCACCACGGCCAACGCGGCGCAACCGACGACACAGCCGCCGGTGACAAATCCGCCGGGTGCGCCGTCTGCGGTGTTCTTCGACGACTTCGAGGGAGCCGACCAGTGGACGGCCACCGTCGTCACCGCAACCAATGGGTCCAGCGACACCGTCGAACTCGTCGGTGGTGGAAACCCCGGCACGTTCCGCCAGATGACCCACGTCCTGCCCGGCACCAGCGATGGCGACAACAACCCCAGCCAAATCCAAATCCTCCACCTCTTCGGCGGCGGCGAGTGGAACCCCGCGCTGCAGGGGGCGCTGTCGCACATCAACTACGCAGAGGACCAGATCCAATTCGATCCTCCGTTCGACGGCGCGGCCATCGGGTCCCGGTTCGCCCTCGTGCAAGGCGGGACCACCTACCTCGCCTCCATCATCGAGGACAACGCGTACCGCAACACCGACTGGCAGACGGTACAGGCGACCGGCCTCACCGCGGCCGACTTCACCCCGGCTCCCGGGCCGGACTTCTCCGAGAACGGCGCACCGATGACGTTCGGCGTCCTCAGATCGAACACGAGCCGAAGCTCCAGCGGCATCACCACCACGCACGGCGTCGACAACTGGACCGTGGAGCTGTTCAAGGGGTGAAGCCCGACGAGCCGGGATGAGGCGACTCCGGACGCCACGCGGGTCGCCAACGCGACCGCTGCGCGGGAAACACGATGCTCGAGAGCACGCACATCCCAGATCTCGCGCATCTGTTCAGCGAGCCGCTTCGACATCCCGTACGGACGCGCGGCTCGAAGAGGGTGGGCCGTCGAGGGTCGTCCGAACGTCCTGCGACCGACGCGATACCAGGCAACGTTCGCGCGAGGTTTCCGCTCGAGAACGCGCGCCGGGCAACCGCCCTGCGCGGCGCTCGGGCGTGCCGGTTGCGGAGCGTGCGAAATCGGCGACCCGGCATGTCAGGATGGCGATGTGCCCGATCTCTCGGACATGAGGAAGCAATACCACCTCTGGCCCAGCGAGAACGGCCACGGGTTCGACGCGTGGGACGTCGACCGACTGATCGAGCTCGCAGAGCATCTTCCCGTCGAGGAGATCGACGTCGAGTCGATCGAGGAGGTCGACTCGATCTATTGGTTCGACGACGTGCA
>JBFGCT010000117.1:0-12710 GCA_041581055.1 Ilumatobacteraceae bacterium
CCGGGGTGAACGGTCGTCAACGTACGCCCGTCAACTGCTAGGTTGCGGGCATGGTCGCATCGGCCGCACCGGGGTGAACGGTCGTCAACGTACGCCCGTCAACTGCTAGGTTGCGGGCATGGTCGCATCGGCCGCACCGGCGGTTCGCCAGCGATACGCACGGGGCGAGGGCGACCGGCTGCGCGTCGACCTGCTCAACGCCGCGGCCGAGCTGATGGCGGCCCACGGCACGCTCGACGGCATCTCGCTGCGGGCGGTCGCCCGTCAGGCCGGCGTGTCCCCCACGGCGGTGTACCGCCACTTCGACGACCACGTCTCGCTGCTGCGCGCGTCGGTCGAGCTGTGCTGGGCCAACTTCCTCGACGCGATGCGCAGCGCGCGGCAGAGCTCCGACGACCCCTTCACCGCGTTCCGCAACGCCGGCCGCGCCTACGTGCGGTTCGCGACCGAGCACCAGGGGCAGTACCGCGTGCTGTTCTCCAACCCGGTCGAGCTCGAGGTGTCGGCGACCGACGCCGCGCGGTCGACCGGGGCGTCGGCGTTCCAGGTGCTCGTCGACCTGGTCGCGGCGATGCTCGCCGCGCGCGGCGACGATCGCGACCCGTTCTTCGTCGCCGTGCAGGTGCACACCTGGATCCACGGCATCGTCGACCTCTGCGGATGCCACCCCGAGATTCCGTGGCCGCCGATCGAGGATCTGCTCGACGGCCTGCGCGACGCGCTCCGGCTCGCGCCGCCGGGCTCAGCCTGATCGGGCTGGGCGACGTTCAGGACCGGGGCGCGCGCTGCCCGCGGCCGAGGAAGCGGGCGACGCTCAGGAAGCCGGTGTGGGCGACCATCCGATGGTCGGGGCGCACGGCCTGGCCGTCGATGTGCCAGCCGCGGTGCAGCACCTCGACGGTTCGCCCGTCGATCCACCTGCCCTTCAGCGTCTCGCGCACCTGCGCGGCCTGGGTGATCGAGGGCGTGTAGGCGACGAGGATGCCGCCAGGGCGCAGCACGGCTTCGGCGCCGGGCACGACGTGCCACGGTTCGGGGAGATCGAGCACGACGCGGTCGAACGGGCCGCCGGCCGCGTCGATGCCCTCGTAGCAGTCGCGGATCTCGACGCGATAGCGGTCGAGCGCGGCCTCGCCGAGGAACCCGCGGACGTTGGCGCGGGCCCGATTGGCGAACTCCTCGCGCAGCTCGTAGCCGACGATGTCCGCGCCGTAGCGCAGCATCGTCATCGAGAGCGCGCCGGATCCGACACCCGACTCGAAGACCCTGTCCCCCGGACCGATGTCGGCGAACATGCAGATCGGGGCGAGATCCTTCGGATAGATGACCTGCGCGCCGCGGGGCATCCCGACGACGAAGTCCTCGAGCGTCGGGCGGAGCACGGTGTACTCGGCCTGCTTCGTCGACCGCGCGACGAGGCCCTCGGGCCTCCCGATGATGTCGGCGTGGGCGACGAAGCCGGCGTGGCTGTGGAACTCGCCGCCCTCGGCGAGATCGACGAGATAGCGCCGCTTCTTGGAGTCGAGCAGGATGACCTTCTCGCCGACGGCGAAGGCGTCGTTCACCGCCGACCCCGCTTGCCGAGCACGACGTCGACCGGCACCGGCTCGTGCCCCGCGGACTTCTCGATCAGCCGGCAGAACGCGCAGACGTCGCCGGTCGTCGGCGCGCCGCACCGTGGGCAGTCGTTGAGCGCGCCGACCGCGGCCGCCGACCGCCCCGCCAGCAACGGGGTCATCCGCTCGAGAAAGCCGAGATAGAACGCCGCCTTCGAGCCCGGTGACTGCCGCTCGATCTCGTTGAGCGCGGCCTTGTAGCCCAGATGCCGGTTGCCGGCGGCGATCGGGCACTCCTCGACCAGGTAGTCGATGCCGCGCACGAGACACCACGCCGCGGTCTCCCGCTCGGTCAGCCGCATCAGCGGTTTGACCTTGCGCGGGAACCCGTCGGTCGCCGGCAGCACCGGGGCCTGACGGGCCAGGTAGTCGATGTCCCAGCGCAGGCTGTTGCCGAACAGCACCGCCGCCTCGTCGTCGAGGTTGTGCCCCGTGGCGACCGCGTCGTAGCCGCCGTCGAGCGCGGCCCGGTCGAACAGCCGGCGCTTCGACAGGCCGCACGCCGAACACGGGACCCGGCCGGTGGCCGTCGCCGCGGTCGGAACGTCGTAGCCGTAGTCGTCGCGCAGGTCGATGACCCGCAGGGTCAGGCCCCGCGCGTCGGCAAACCGGCGGACGTAGCCGTGGCTGTCGTCGGAGTACTCGCCGATGCCGAGCCCGATGTACAGCCCGTCGGCGGCGTAGCCGGCCTCGATCAGCATGTCCCACAGGGCGAGCGAGTCCTTCCCGCCGCTGACGGCGACGAGCACCCGGTCGTCGGGCGACAGCATCTCGTGGTCCTCGATCGCCTTGACGACCTGCCGCCGGCAGAGCTGCTGGAGATGTTCCGCGCAGAAGTTGGCGTTGTGGCGCGGGAGGTCGATCACCGCCGGGCCCTTGCACACGCGGCACTTGCTGCCGACTGCGGTCATGGCGCCTTCCTAGCTCGACCCGCCCGAGATCACCGGACGGACCTCGATGACGTCGCCGTCGTCGAGGCGGGCGTCGCCGGGCACCAGCGTGCCGTTGCAGATCACCAGGTGCGACTCGCGGTTCAGCTCGAGATCCTCGAGCAGCCGATTCACCGTCCGTGGGCCGTTGAGCTCGATCTCCCGCCGGGGATTCCTGAGCTGGACCCTCACGACCTGGTGTCGGCGACCTTGGCCGCGGCCACGTCGGCCAGCGCTTGCCGCTCGAGGACCTTGCGGGTGATCCCGCTGCGCTTCTGCTGCTTGCGGCTCAGCGGCTTGTCGACGCGCACGGTGAGGAATTGGCCCGTTCGGAGACGCTCCTTGGCGATCGGCTCGGGCGCCCTGGAGAGCTGGCCGCGGAGCACGACGCCGGCGAAGATCGCCTTCCACGTGCGGTTCGACCCGAGCACCCCGCGCAGCAACGACTGCGTGCGGACCATCTTCAGCCCGCCGACGTAGTACGCGGCCAGCGCCCGCCAGACCGCGGGGCCGCCCTTGCCACCCCGCCTGATCGCGGTCCGGCGGACGATGGTCTTCGGCTTGAGGGCCCGGGGGACGAGCGCCATCAGACCCTGCGGATCTCGACGATCGCGCTCTTCTTCTTCCCCGCCCGCTTGCCGAGCAGGAAGAAGAGGATCATCAGCACGAGGCCGCCGCCGGCGGCGACGGCGGCGATCGTCGGCTTCTTCCTGTCGACCACGCCCTGGATGTCACCCTGAAACGCCTGCAGCTTGTGCTGGAGATCCTCCGGCGTGATCTTCTCCGGAGGCGCCTTTTCGGCCGCCTTCTTCGTCGCCATGACGACTCCTTACTGGGGATCCTTGGTCAGGTTGTCCTGTTGGATGCGCTTGATCGTGAAGAACAGCAGGATGGCCGCGAGCGCGAACACGGCGAGGTACGCGGCCCACGACCACGCGCCGGTGGTCGCCCAGCTGTCGAACTCCGTCTGCAGCAGCCGCAACGCGCCGAGAAGCACGAACAGCAGCCCGAGCCCGAGCGCGAACGAACCGGCGAAGCCGAAGCCGAGCCACCGCCCGGCGCCCTTCAGCGGACCGATCGTCTCCTGCTGCGCGTAGGCCTTGAAGTAGTCGATGACCTCGCCCAGCGAGGCGTCATCGTCGGCCGCCGCGGGCCTCGGCGTGTGGTCGTCACTGCTTGACACAGACACCGTTTCTATCACGAAAGGCGGAACTTCAGCATGGCCTCGACATCGTCTTCTATCACGAAAGGCGGAACTTCAGCATGGCCTCGACATCGTCGAGCACTCCGTCGAGGATGTCGAGCCGCTCGGTCGGCCCGCGCGCGGCGAGGAGCCGGTATCGGTCGGCGGGCCCGATCGGGGCGAGCGCCGCCAGGTGATAGGACGCGACGAGAGGGTCGTCGGAGATCTCGGTGTCGGCCATGTCGGCCGACACGTCGCCCAACTCGCTGGCCATGGCCAGGGCGGCACGCACCCGCGCGTGGGACGCGGCGGCGCGCCCGGCCAGGCCGGCAGGGGCCGGATCCTCGTCGGGCCAGTCGTCGACGTCGGCGATCGGGTACGGGTCGTCGGGCAACCACGCGTTCACCCTGATCCGCCGCGTGCCGACGGTGACGAGGGCGTAGCGCCGCCCCTCGTCCAATGCCTCCACCTGCAACATCTGGGCCACCGTGCCGACCGTCGCCCGCTCGTCGCCGCCGCCCGCCTCCGAGCCGTGCGTGATCAACGCCTGCCCGAACTCCGGCGTCCCGTCCTCCTGGAGACAGTCGATCACGAGTTGCCGGTACCGGTTCTCGAACACGTGTAGCGGGAGCACGCCGCCGGGAAGGAGCACCATGCCGAGCGGGAACATGGGCATCGTCGCCATGCCCAGACGGTAGAGCAGCGGTCGGCCGCTCGCTCAGCGGGGCCCGAGTTCGGCCGCCGACGGACCGCTCGGGTAGGTGTCGAGGACCTCGCCGAGCGCGTTCCACAGCGGCGCGAACTTGCGGTCCTCGGTGATGTCCGGCCCGTTCAGGATCATCGCGAACTCGATCGTCGCGTCGTCGGCCGTGCTGACGTACCCGGCCAGCGCCTTCGCCGCCGGCGGATCCTGGTCGAACGGCGGGTTGCCGAGCGTCCCGGTCTTGGCCCGCAGTCGTCCGGCCATCGGCGACTCGGTGAACTCCTCGGCGAGCGTTCCGCTCTCGGCGGCGACGGGGAGCGCGCCGGCGACGGGGCCGCCCGACTCGCGTTGCAGCACGGCGAGCAGCGCGTCGCAGGTCAGGCGGTTGTCCGGGCTGAGCCCCGAGCCGTCGACGAGCCGGACGCCGTCGATCGGCACGCCCCATCCGGCCAGCGTCGCGCTGACGATCTCGATGCCGGCGGCCCGCGTCCCCTCGCCGCGTGACGCGAACCCGATCTCCTTGAGCAGCATCTCGGCGGTGTTGTTGTCGCTCGTCGCGAGCATCTCGTCGACGACCGCGCCGAGCGGGGCCGAATCGACCGTCCCGATCACCGGCGCGTCCTGGTCGACGACGCCGCTCGCCCAGCCGTTGTTCACCCGCACGTTGCGGTTGCCGAGCAGTCGGGCGAACTCGCGGGCGGCGCCCTCGTTGGGGTCGGACTGCCGGCCCGACCGTCCGAGCACGCGACCGTCGTTGGCGAGCAGCGCGTCATAGGGGCCGGCGTCGTCGCCGGCCACGCCGTCGGCCCACGAGTCGACGAAGAACTCGTCGTCGTAGCGGGTGCCGTCGCCGACGACCGTGCCGGTGATCCTCGTGATCCCGGCGGCGACGAAGGCGTCGGCGAGGCGATCGAGCGACGTCGTGTTGAACGCCGGGAAGCGGTCGTCGTCGATCGGATAGTCGTCGCTGGTGAGCAGCGGGTCGCCGCCCCCGATCAGGTAGACGTCACCGTCGACGACGCCGTCGACCGGGGCCGGCGCGGCGACCGAGGTCGTGAACCGGTGATCCTCGCCGAGCAGGTCGAGGGCGACGGCTGCGACCAGCAGCTTCTGGCTGCTCGCCGGGATCAGCGCGACGTCGGCGTTCTTGCTCGCCGCCGGCACACCGTCGACGGAGACGGCGACGCACGCCCGGTCGCCGACGAACGTGAACAGCGGGGCCAACTCCGCCGCCAAGCGGTTGGCGTTGGCGATGTCCGACACCGATTCGGGCGTCCGCCGGTAGTCGAACAGCGCCGTCGGCAGCACCGGCGCGATCGGCGCGTCGTCGGGGACGTCGATGGCGGCCGGCTGCAGCTCGCCGACCGCGTCGCGGCTGGTCTCGTACCGGTCGGCCTCGGCGTCGGACCACTGGAACAGGGCGAACAGCCCGATCGCCGGGGCGGCGGCGATGAGCAGCAGGGCGAGCAGGGGCGTTCGCGGATAGCGGATCGGCGCCGCAACCAGGTCGACCTTCATGCCCACCCGTGCTTGTCTACCCGCTCGCGCCGGACGATCGGTGTCACATCCGACGGTCAGGTCTGCGGCCCGAGGACGGCCGGGCTGGCGCCGGCGGGGTAGGTCCCCAGCACGTCGGCGAGGTCGTTCCAGATCGGCCGGTACTCGCTCTGGTCGGAGATCGTCGGCCCGTTGAGGACGAGCGCGTACTCGACCGCCCCGCCGCCGTCGACCCTGACGTAGCCGGAGAGCGCCTTGACCGCCGGCGGGTCGGCGTTGAACGGCGGGTTGTTCAGCGTGCCGGTCTTGCCCGCGAGCCGGCCGGCGACCGGATGGTCGGCGAACACGTCGGCGAGCGTGCCGGACACGCCGGCGACGGCGAGCCCCGTCCCGATCGGCCCGTCGACCGGCGAGCGTTGGAGCAGCGCCAGCAACGCGGCGCACGTCATCCGGTTGTCGAGGCTCAGCCCGGACCCGTCCGCGAGCACGATCTGGGAGGTGTCGATGCCCCACTCGGCGACCTTGGCGAGCATCACGCCGAGACCCGCCTCGCGGGTGCCGGCCCCGGCCCCGGCCAGCCCGATCTCCTTCACCATCAACTCCGCGGTGTTGTTGTCGCTGTTCGCCAACATCTCACCGATCACGTCGCCGATCGGCGCCGAGTCGATCGAGGCGATCGTCGTCGTCGCCTCGGGAGCGACGCCTGCCACGGCCGGGCCGGCGACGGCGATGCCGCGGTCGGCGAGCATGCGCCGGAACTCGCGCGCCGCGCCGGCGTTCGGATCGCCGGCGCGCTGATCCTCGCCGAGCACGCGGGCGTCGTTGGCGAGGAGCGCGTCGTATGGACCGGCCTCGAGCCCCGCCACCCCGTTCCCCCAGCCCGGCGCGAAGAACTCGTCGTCGTAGCGCGTGCCGTCGCCGACCACTGCGCCCGTGACCTGCGTGATCCCCGCCGCCTTGACCCGGTCGGCGAGCGTGTCGAGCGACGTCGGCGACGTGACCGGGTAGCGCTCGAGGTTCGAGGTCGGGTACCAGTTCGACGACAGCAGCGGGTCGCCGCCGCCGACCAGGTAGAGGTCGCCGTCGACCACCCCGCCCGCCGACACGGGGCCCGCAACCACCTCGGTCGTGTAGCGGAACGTCGGCCCGAGGACGTCGAGCGCGACGGCGGCGACCAGGAGTTTCATGTTGCTCGCGGGGATCACCGCGAGATCGGCGTGCTGCGCGCCGATCGGCACCCCGTCGACCGACACGGCCACGCAGGACCGGTCGTTGATCGCGCCGAGAAACGCCAGCACCTCGCGCCGGAAGTCGCCGATGTTGAGATCGCGGGAGATCAGCGCCGGGATCCGGCGGAGCGTGAAGAGGTCGGTGGTCAGCGGCGGGGCCGGCGGCGGCGGCGCGAGGATGGTCGTCGGCGGCGGCGGCGCCGCCTCGTTCTCGTCGACCCTGGCGTCGGACCAGCGGTACAGCGCCAGCAGGCCGAGTGCGGGAACGATTGCGATCAGGCCGAGCACGACCAGCGGTCCGGGGCCGGGGCCGCGCCGCCGGCCCCGCCGACCGGTGCGGCCCGGCGCGGGACGCGCCGGCGTCGCCGGGCGGCTCACGGCGCCGGGGCGCGGCGCCGGGCGGCGCGCGCCAGATGGCCGAGGGCGGCGACCGCCCGCTCGCCGCTCGGGTAGCAGAGCCGGCCGGTCGCCCGCACGGTCGCCGGGCCGGCGTTGTCGGGATCGGCGACGGCCAGTTCGGTGGCGGTCAGGATCGGCTTCCCGGTCTGCCGGCCCAGCTCGTGGGCGGCCTCGGCGAACCGCGCGTCCTGGCGCTCGTGGTAGCGCACGATCCGCTCCAACCCGTGGTCGGGGTAGAACGGCCCGGAGCGCATCATCCGCGCCTGGTTCGACTGGATCCCGAGGCCGAGGTAGATCACCGCGTGGACCGCGGGGTGGCGGGCGATCAGCTCGAGCACCTCGGGGATCGTGTCACGGGTCTCGCCGCCGGCGCAGTCGACCGGGTTGTTCCGGCTCCAGCGCGGCGGCAGCTTGCCGTCGATCGCCGCGCGCAGGTCGGCGGGCAACGCCAGCAGCGCGAGCTCGGGATGGCGGGTGATCGCGTCGGCGGTGACGACGCCCCATCCGCCGGCGGTCGTCATCACGACGGTGTTCGGCCCGGCCGGCAGCGGCTGTGTGGCGAAGGTCGCCGCGGCCTCGAACGCCTCGGTGACCGTGGCGGCGCGGGTGATCCCCGCCGCGCGGCAGGCGCCGTCGAACACCTTGTCGTCGGCGGCCAGCGCGCCGGTGTGACTCGCCGCGGCCTGCGCTCCGCCCTCGGTCGCGCCGCCCTTGACCAGCACCAGCGGCTTGCGCCGGGCGGCCGCGGCGAGCCGGTCGAGCAGGGCCCGCCCGTCGGTGACGCCCTCGATGTACGCCAGGCCGACGGCGGTCGCCTCGTCGTCGGCGTACCAGTCGAGGTAGTCGGCGACGGTGACCGCCGCGGCGTTGCCGGCCGACACGGCCCGGCTGATCCCGACGCCGGTCGCCCGGGCCATGTTCAGGAAGCTCGACACGAAGTTGCCGCTCTGGCTGGCGACGCCGATCCGGCCCGCCGGCGGGTACGGGGCGACGATCTGGGCGCACAGCCCGACCGGTGTGCTGACGACGCCCTGCCCGTTTGGGCCGGCGAGCAGGATGCCGAGGTCGTCGGCGAGCGCGACCAGCGCGGCCTGCGCGGCGCGGCCCCGCTCCCCCGCCTCGCCGTACCCGGCCGACGTGAGGAAGGCGGCGCCGATTCCCTGCCGGGCGCAGGCCCGGAGCACGTCCTCGTTGGCGACCGCCGGCGTGCAGACGAACGCGAGGTCGATCTCGCCGGCCGGCAGGTCGTCGACGCTGGCGACGGTCTGCACGCCGAGCACCTCCTCGCCGCCCAGGTTCGTGCCGTAGACCCCGCCCTGGTACCCGCTCGCCAGAAGGTTGTGCAGCGACACGAACCCGAACTTGCCCGGGTGGGAGGAGGCCCCGACGACGACGACGGCCCGCGGCTCGAACAACGCCCGGAACTGGGTGTCGGTCGGGCGGGGCCGGGTCGGCGGCCGCGCCTCGTCGCCCCCAGTCCCGAGCTCGACCAGGCCGTCGACGGCGACGACGGCGCCGTTCGGCTCGACGATCAAGGGGTTGACGTCGACGCTCCAGACGTCGGGGCGCTCGGCGGCGAGCCGGCCGAGTCCGACGAGGACCTCGGCGAGTTGTGCCCGGTCGACGGCGGCCTCGCCGCGGAACGCGCCGAGCACGCGCTGGGTGGCGAGGTCGTCGATCATGTCGGCCGCCGTCGCCGCGTCGAGGGGGGCCGGGCGGAACACCACGTCGGCGATCGCCTCGGCCAGGACCCCACCGACGCCGAGCATCACCGACGGGCCGAACTGGGGGTCGCGGACGACGCCGGCGATCAGCTCCCGCATGCCCGACACCATCGGCGCGACGAGCACCGAGACGTCGCCGTCCTCGGGCGTCGCGGCGGCGAACAACTCGGTGGCGGCCGACTCCACCGCCGCCCGATCGCCGAGCCGCAGGCGGACGAGCCCGCGTTCGGTCTTGTGGGCGATCGCCTCGCCGTTGAGCTTGGCGACCACCGGATAACCCAGCTCGGCCGCGGCGGCGCCCGCCGCCGCCGCGGAGTCGACGAAGCGCTCCGGCGCGACCGGGACGCCGTAGGACGCGAGCAGCCGCTTCGACTCCCGCTCCGACAGCGTGCGCGTGTCGGTCGCGGGGCCGACGGAGGTCTGGACTGCCACGGCTGGAACCGTACTGTCGCGCCGCCCGTGATCGGTGTCTTCGAGCGCCGTCCCGTGATCAGGCCCGCTGCCGGGGCGGGCGCGGCGGGGCGGTCAGGCCGGAATGAGGGCCGCCCGGAAGAACTCGATGATGTGCTCGCTGCGACGATCGAGCGCCTCGGGGGCGAGCGGGTCGGCGTCGAGCAGGCCCTCGAGGAACGGGGCGTCGGAGAAGTAGCTCAACAACGCGCCGTAGCCGGTGATGAGCAGCTGCGCGGGATCCTGCTGGCGAAACGTCCCGGCCGCCATCTCGCGATCGAGGTAGTCGACCGCCTGGTCGAACATCGGCCGGAGCACGCCGGCGAGGTCGATGCCGAGGTGGGAGCCGCCGTCGATCGCCTCGCGGCGCATCAACGTGACGTACGACGGGTTGTCGGCGAAGAAGCCGAACCCGGCGCGCAGCACCTGCTGGACCTTGGCCCAGCCGGTCTCGGCCGACTCGATCGCCTCGGCCAGGCGCGAGAACCAGTCGGAGAGCAGCTGCTCGAAGACCTCGCCGTAGAGCGCCTCCTTGGACGCAAAGTGGTGCAGCAGGCTCGGCCGGCGGATCCCGACCTCGGCGGCGATGTCGTTGAGCGACGTCCCGTTGTACCCCGCGTGGGCGAAGCAGCCCATCGCGGCGTCGAGGATCTGGTCGCGCGTCGAACGATCCGCAGCGTGGGCGGACGGAGAGTCGGTGACGGACATCGGCCCTGCGAACCTATCCGGTCCCGGGCGCCCTGCCGCCGTGCGTTCGGCTCAGCTCGGCGGGTAGACGCCCATGTCCTTGGCCTTGTCGGTCTTCCAGAAGATCTCGGCGATCTCGTCGATGTAGTCGATCAGTTGCTGGCCGACCGCGGGGTCCATCGACTTCTTGGCCTCGCCGGCCTGGTGGATCGCCTTCCAGAACAGCTCGTGGAGCTGCGGGAACTCCGCGAAGTGCGGCGGGGCGAAGAAGTCGGCCCACAGCACCATCAGGTGGTGCTTGGCCAGCTCGGCGCGCTCTTCTTTGATCGCGATGCACCGGGAGCGGAAGACCTCGTCGTCGGAGTCCTGGTACTTCTTGGCCGTCTTCAGCACCGAGAGCGCCTCGATCTTGGCTTGGGCCGGGTCGTAGACGCCGCAGTAGAGGTCGCAGTGGGCGTGGGCGGCCGTGGCCGACGCGAACAGCTTGCCGAGCATGTGATGATCTCCTTGTTGACGCTTCGAGGGGTTGCTGGCCCGACCATACACTGAGATCGATGGTTCGGCCTACGTCGCTGCGACGACGTCTCACGCCGCGCCGGTTCGTCGTGTCCGACCGCTCGATGGAGCCGACGCTGGTCGACGGGCAGGGGCTGCTCACCATGCCGTCCGACCGGGCGCGCGCCGGTCAGGTCCGCTGCGTCGAGCACCCCGAGCGGCCGGGCTTCTGGCTGGTCAAGCGGGTGGCCGACGTCCGTCGCGACGGCACGATGACCGTCGAGTCCGACAACCGCTCGGCGCCCACCGCCGACTCCCGATCGTTCGGTCCGGTGCCGGTCGCCGGCTCGTATCGCGTGGTCGTGCGAATCCCGCGCCGTTGGATGTGAGCCGCGTCCCGTCCGTACGATCGGGGGATGGCGATCTATCTGTGTCACGAGCGGCCCGACCTGTACGAGCACGACGCGGCGGTCGTCGACGTCCGGCCCGGCGCGGTCGTGCTCTCGCGGTCGGCGTTCCATCCCGGCGGCGGTGGCCAGGTCGGCGACGTCGGCTCGATCGAATTCGACGGCGGCTCGGCGGCGGTCACGCATGTCGAGCTCGACGGCGATCGGTGGTGGCACGTCCTCGACGATCCGGCGGCCGAACCGGGCGGGGACGTCGTCGTGCGGGTCGACGCCGACCACCGCCTGCGCGTCGCCTCGCTGCACACGATGAGCCATGTCCTCAACGCCTTCGTGTTCGAGGAGTTCGCGGGGTCGCTGGTGACCGGCGCGCAGATCAACGGCGACGGCACCGGCCGGATGGACTTCGACCTGACGGCGATCGACAACGATCGCCTGCGGGCGCTGGAGGCGCCGGTCAACGACGTGATCGCGCGGGGCCTGGCGGTGCGGTCGGTCTACGTCGACGCCGACGAGGCGGCGAACACGCCCGGTCTGGTGCGCTCCCTGTCGGTCGCTCCCCCGCCGACCGACGACGGCCTGCTCCGCCTGATCGACATCGATGGCCTCGACCGCCAGGCGTGCGGCGGCACCCACCTCGCCAACACCGGCCAGTCACGGGCGCTGCGGATCACCAAGATCGAGAACAAGGGCAAGCGCAACCGCCGGATCCGCTTCGCCTTCGCCGACTGACCCCGTTCCCCGCCGCCCCCACCATTTGTGTGACCGAAAACGTCGACATCCGCGATCTTCGGTCACACAAACTGGGCGGGGAGGCGGGGCGGGTACCCTCGCTGGGCATGCAGATCGTGGCCGCCGTCTTCGTCGAGAACTTCGAGATGCGTCAGGCGCCGGGGCCCTCGACCCGGATCGACATGACCGGGGTGATGTTCTCCCAGGCGTCGCCGTCGCCGGCGCCGGTGACGATCACGCCGCACCTGGTCGGGCTGATCTTCTGCCCGGAGGACGAGGCCGGGAGCGGCGTGTTCGAGGTCATCTTCCGCCGTGGGCTCGACGAGGACAGCGAGCAGATCGCGCGCAACGTCAGCCCGTTCACGGTCGAGCCCGGCAAGTTCACCTACCGACTGGTCCGCGGCGAGCTCGAGTTCCCGGACTACGGGCAGGTCTTCGCGCACTGCCGAATCGACCGCGGCCCGTGGCACGTCGTGCCGTTCACGTTGCTGCCGCCGGCCGACTGACCCGCCGCCGCACCTCACCGCCACCCGTCCCACCGCCACCTGACGTCACCTCACCGCCACCCGCCCTACCGCCACCTGACGTCACGGCCACCTGACGTCACCTCACCGCCACCCGCCCTACCGCCACCTGACGTCACGGCCACCTGACGTCACCTC
>JBFGCT010000118.1:0-12593 GCA_041581055.1 Ilumatobacteraceae bacterium
GCGACGCACATGGAGACGACCGCCGTCCGCGACGGCGACGAATGGGTGATCAACGGGGAGAAGACGTGGAACACCGGGATCCACGTCGCCCACAGCGACATGATCATGACCCGGACGTCGGGCGTACCCGGCGACGCCCACGGCATCACCGCCTTCCTCGTGCCGATGGACTCACCGGGGCTGCGCATCGAGGAGTACCTCTGGACGTTCAACATGCCGACCGACCACGGGCGGGTGTCGCTGACCGACGTGCGCGTCCCAGCCAGCGCGATCTTCGGCGGCGAGGGGCGGGGGTTGCAGGTCGTGCAGCACTTCTTCAACGAGAACCGGATCCGCCAGGCGGCGTCGAGCCTGGGCGCCGCCCAGTACTGCATCGACGAGTCGGTGGCGTACGCCAAGGAGCGCAAGCCGTTCGGCAAGGCACTGGCGACGAACCAGGCGATCCAGTTCCCGCTGGTCGAACTGCAGACGCAGTGCGAGATGCTGCGGGCGCTCGTGCACAAGACGGCGTGGCAGATGGACCACTACGGCGCGTTCTCGGTGTCGGACAAGGTGTCGATGTGCAACTACTGGTCGAACCGGTTGTGCTGCGAGGCGGCCGACCGGGCGATGCAGGTCCACGGCGGGCTCGGCTACTCGCGGCACAAGCCGTTCGAGCACATCTACCGCCACCACCGCCGCTACCGCATCACCGAGGGCGCCGAGGAGATCCAGATGCGCCGGGTCGCCGGCTACATGTTCGGCTTCATGAGCCGGCGGGCGCCGAAGGGCGTCGCCGGCTGATCGGTCACGTGACCTCGCAGTCCAGTGTCGGACGTGCCAGTCTTGCGGGCCGCCCATGACTCAGATCGTGCTCTCGTGCATTCCGGTGAAGGGGGGCGGCGGCCGAACCGTTGCCTTGGCGACGATGAGAGCGGTCACGCAGAGCCCGACGCTCAGCAGCCGAGTCATGCTGGTCGCCCGCCGGTCGATGATCGCCCAACTCGACGAAGCGGCCCGAGAGTCGGTCGTGGCGGTGAGCGACCACCGCATCGTCGCGGAACTCCAACTGCGCAGGCTCGCCACGGCCTCGGCGGCGACCTGGGTCGTCAACATCTTCGGTCCGGCGCCGTTGCTGGTCACCGGCAAGCGGACATCCACCGTCTGCGCGTACTCGCATCTCTTCTACCCCGAGGTCGACATCAGCACCGAACTCGGTCGAGTCAGGCGGTTCGTCATGCGGAGTCGGAACGTGCTCCTCCTGAAGACGGTCGGTCGGAGCGATCTGATCTTCTTCGAGACGCCGTTGTTGCGATCGCGCGCCCAGCACCGGCTCGGCCGCCACGACTCGTTGCGCGTGCTGGCACCCGCCCGCGATCCGCGCCTCGAGATCGAGCTCGCCAGCGCTCCGACACCGGCCGATCCGCCGACGTTCAGAGTGCTGCTGTTCTCGGTGCATCGACCGAACAAGGGTTGGTCGATCTTGCCGGACGTCACACGCGAGCTGGCCCGACGCGGCGTGGCCGTCGAGTTCCTCCTGACGACGCGCGACGCCGACGACCTCGTCGCCCGCGCCGGCGACGGCGTGTGCCGCATTCGACAGATCGGTCCCGTTCGGCCGGCATCACGAACACCACTGCTCCTCAATGCCGACGCGATCCTGCTCATCTCGCAAGTCGAGAGCTTCAGCAACAACTACTGCGAGGCGTGGGCCGCGGGTCTTCCGCTCGTCGTCAGCGACATGGACTGGTCACGATCTGCGCTCGACGACGCCGCGATCTTCGTCGATCCTCGGTCGGCGTCGTCGATCGCCGACGGCGTTCAAGCGGCCATGGACCCCGAGACCCGACGACGACTACGCAGCGAGGGCGCCCGGATGTTGTCGAAGATGCCGACACCTGAAGAACGGGTGCTGCGGCTGTGTGACGAGCTCCGTGCGGCCGATCGATGAGCGGAGACGCGGCGCCCACCCCGCGCGTCAGGATCGTTCACTGCATCGGCTCGCTCGCCGTAGGAGGCGCCGAGCGTCAACTCGCGGAACTGATCTGCCGTCTCCCCCCGGACCGCTTCGAGCAGAGCCTTGTGCTCCTCAAGGCGGAGGGAGCGTTCCTCGAACAGGTCCGTCACGCGAACTGCGACGTGGTCGCGCTCAGAGGGCGGCGACCGACCCGCCGGGGAAAGCTGCGCACCGCGTACAAGCTGTGGATCGCGATCGCCAGGATCGTTCGGCACCTGATCCGCGCACGACCCCACATCGTCCACGGGCAGATGCGCACGGCGAACATCCTCGTCCTGGTGGCGGGTCGTGTCGCGGGTGTCCGCGCGATCGCCACGAGCCAGCTGAACCTCTGCCGCGACCCGATGGCTCGGACGCGCCTTCAGCGGATCGAGAACCGGGCGCACCGGGCCGCGAGCGGGGTCTTCGCCAACTCGAACGCGGTCGTCCGCGACCTCGTCCGGCATCAGGGCGTCGACCCGGCGCGGATACGCCTGATCTACAACGGCGTCGACGTCGACCGCTTCGCGCCCCGCTCCCGAGAACAACAACGCGCGATCCGGCGGGCGGCCGGCTTCGGTGAGAGCGAACGCGTGCTGCTGTGCGTGGCCAACCTGCACCCGTACAAGGGGCACGCGGACCTCATCCGCGCGTTCGCACTGCTCGATCCCGCGCACGGCGACCTCACCCTGGTACTGGTCGGGCGAGACGAGGGCGAAGAGGCGCCGGCCCGTGTGCTCGCCCGGGAGCTGGGCGTGGAGCGGCGCATCCGATTCACCGGGCAGGTCTCCGCGGTGGAGGAGTTCCTCGCGATCGCCGAGCTGGTCGTCCACCCGTCGCACGAGGAAGGATTCGCGAACGCGATCCTGGAGGCGATGAGCGCCGGTCGGCCCGTCATCGCCTGCGATGTCGGCGGCAACGCGGAAGCGATCGTCGACGGCGAGACCGGTGTGCTCGTTCCGCCGTCTCAGCCCGGGCGACTCGCGGCCGCGATGAACGAGTTGCTCGGCGAGCCCGGACGGGCGTGCGCGATGGGCCGGGCCGGGCGACAGCGGATCGAGGAGCGCTTCGCGATCGAGCGCATGGTCGACGACTTCGCGGAATGGTACGACGACCTCGTCGCCCAGGCCGGTCCACCTCGCCGGGTCGGGCTTCCCGGCCGTCGCTGACGACCGGGCCCGACGCCGATCGCTCGAACGGTTCGGGTGCGGCGCAGCGTCATACACTGAGCGGCGATGACGTCCCAATTCGCGTTGACCGACGAGCAGGAGGCGCTGCTCGAACACGCCGACCGCTTCGGACGCAACGAGCTGCTCCCGCTCGCGGAGAGGATGGACAACGAGGAGTGGTGGCCGGAAGACCTCTTCGCCAGGCTCGGCGAGATCGGCCTGCTCGGGGCGACGATCCCGGAGAAGTACGGCGGCGCCGGGATGAGCATGCTCGAGTCCGGGCTGGTGGCACAGGCCTTCGGACGCTGGAACCACGCGTTCGCGCTCAGTTGGGTGGCCCACGACAACCTGTGCGCGAACAACCTCTTCGCCAACGGCGACGACTCGATCCGCGAGCGGTTCCTCCCCAAGCTGTGCTCGGGCGACTGGATCGGCTGCCTCGGCCTCACCGAGCCCGGCGCCGGGTCGGACGCGCTCGGGTCGATGCGGACGACGGCGGTGCGCGACGGCGACAGCTACGTGGTCAACGGGTCGAAGCTGTACATCACCAACGGCCCGGTCGCCGACGTCTGCCTGTTCTACGCCAAGACGCAGCTGGGCGAGGGCTCCAAGGGCATCACCGCGTTCGTCGTCGAGACCGACACGCCCGGCTTCCAGGTCGCGCAGAAGCTGATCAAGATGGGGTTCCGCGGGAGCCAGACCGCCGAGCTCGTGTTCGAGGACATGGTCGTCCCGGCCGAGAACGTGGTCGGCACGGTCGATCAGGGCCACCAGGTCGTGATGAGCGGGCTCGACTTCGAGCGGGCGATGATCGCGCCGATCAACGTGGGGATCTCAGAACGCGCCCTCGAGCTGTCGGTCGACTACACCAAGACACGCGAGCAGTTCGGCGCGCCGATCGCCTCGTTCCAGATGGTGCAGTCGCGGCTGGCCGACATGTACGTGTGGGTCGAGACGATGAAGACGTTCTGCTGGCAGGTGCTCGCCCAGCTCGAAGGGGTCGACGAAACCCAGGCGGGCCACGGCGACATCCACGCCCGAACCGCGGCGTCGATGATGTACTGCGCCAACATGTGCAACAAGGTGCTCGACAACGCGGTCCAGTTGCACGGCGGCACCGGCTACATGTGGGAGACCGAGGTCAACCGGCTGTTCCGGGCGACCAAGATGCTCGAGATCGGCGCCGGCACCACCGAGGTGCGCAAGCTGATCATCGCCGGCGAGCTCCTCCGCTGACCGCAACGCCCGGGCCCCTGTTCGTCAACGGCTTGCGTCACAACGTGCGCCAACCGTTCACGCGTTGGCGGTGCTCTCGGCGGCAAGGCGGAGGACGTCGCCCTCGGGGAACGGCCCGATCCAGCCGGTGATCGGCGCGCCGTCGGCGGCGAACAAGACCGCTGACGGTTGCGAGCTGATGCCGAGGGCGTTCCACGACACGAACGACTCGTCCCACAACATGGTGAACGACTGCGTGCCGTAGTCGGCGACGAAGTCCTTCGCCTCGCCGAGGCTGTCCTGCGTGCCGACCCCGATGATCTCGACGTCGTCGAGGTGGTCTCGAGCGAACTGCTCGACGCCGGGGGCCTCCCGACGGCAGGTCGGTCAATGCGGCGCCCAGAGCCACAGCAGCACCGGTCGGTCGGCCGGGAAGATGTTGCGGAAGTTGGCCTTCGACTCGCGCCGCACGTCGTCAATGACGAGGTCGGGCAGCAGGTTGGTGGCGACCTCCGACGCCGGCGCGACCGCGGCCTCGAACGCGCGGCCGCCGAGCACGGCCGGCTGGACCTCGGCCGGGGGATCGGGAGTTGCGTCGCCGGCCGCGTCGGTGGGCGGCGGGTCGTTCGCCGGCGTGGCGTCGCCGGCCGCGTCGGTGGGCGGCGGGTCGTTCGTCGGCGTGGCGTCGCCGGCCGCGTCCGGTGGCGCCGGCTCGCCGTCCGCCGGGGGCTCGGCCGGGGTTCCGAGATCGAGCTGGGCCGTCGTGTCGTTGGTCTCGAGCGTCGCCGACGGGGCGCGCGGGCCGGACGACGTCTGATCGCTGCCACACGCGCCGATCAGCAGGGCCCCGGCGAGCATCGCACCGGTCCCGGCGAGGAGTCGTCGGGCCGGGCGCATCGGTCCAGTCTGGCCCACGCGCCGACCCGTCACCGGTCACGCGTGCACATCGAGCGAGTCCGGGAGGCTAGGAAGGAGCGCGAGATGGAGACTGGCGCGACGAACGGCGTGGGCGACGGCGTCACCGCCGCGGCGAACGGCCCGAGCGCCGGCGTCACCACCGCGCCGCGCGCCGTCCGCGCCGGCCGCGCCGTCCGCGCCTTCCCGCCGGTCGGGCGGAGGGACGTCGCGGTGCTCTCCGGAACGGTCGGGCTGTGGGCGCTGGTCACCTGGGCCGCAGCGCTCTCGGTCCGCCTCTCACCGTTCCCGGCGCCGACGTGGGCCCGGTGGGACAGCGGCAACTACGTCACGATCGCCGACCACGGCTACTCGTTCCGCCCGTGCGTCGACGTCCCCAACCGGTCCCCGGACGACTGGTGCGGGACCGTCGCCTGGTTCCCGGGCTACTCGTACGCCACGCGCGTCGTCGGCTGGTTCGGACTGGAGGTCTACCCGGCTGGGCGGATCGTCGCGTGGGCGGCGTTTCTCGCCGCCGTGTTCATCCTCTGGTTCGGTTTCCTCCGGCCGATGCCGACGAAGACCGGCGTGGCGGGGATGGCGCTGGCGGTCGTGTTCCCCGGCAGCATCTACTACGCCGCCCTGTTCCCGATCTCGGGGGTGGTCGCCGCGGCGCTGCTGATGCTCGTCTTCATCGATCGGCGGCACTGGGCGCTCGCCGGGATGTGCGCGGCGTTCGCCGCGGTCTACTACAACTCGGGCTGGCTGCTCGGCGCCGCGGCGATCGTGCCGCTCACCGCCTCGGCCCTCGGCGACATCCGGACACGGATCCGGGCCGCGGCCTGGATCGCCGCGCCACCGGTCCTCGGCTACGTGCTGGTGATGGCGAACATCAAGCGCGCCGTCGGCCGCTGGGACGCCCACTTCCTGATGCAGCAGTCGTACGACGTCGGACCGACGTTGCCGACGACGACGTTCGTCCGCCGCGTCGAGTACATCGGCGGCGCGGCCCCGAACGTGATCGGCGTGCAGACGATCGTCGTCGCCGTCATCGTGCTCGCCGGGTGGGCGATGGCGTGGGTCAACCGGTCGTCCCTGTCCCTCGCCGAGCGGGCGATCGCCGTGTTGCTGCTGCCGTACTGGATCGGGCCGCTGGCGCTCGGCGGGGATCTGTCGGTCCACCGGGCGGAGTCGCTGCTCGTCCCGGTGGTCATCCTGCTCGCCCGCGGGGGCCACAAGGTCCTCGTCCCGCTCGTCGTGGTCTGCGTGCCGATCGCCTTCCTGATGGCCCGGCTGTATTTCCAGGACGTTCTGATCTGACCCGGCGGCCCGGTCGAACTCGGCGGCGGCCCGGCCGGTCAACCGAAGCGGGCGGCCAGCGCGGCGATGTGCTCGGGATACATGTCGCAGCAGCCGCCGACGATCGTCGCGCCGTCGTCGATCCAGCCGGCGACGAAGTCCGCGTAGCGCTCGGCGGTCAACTCCTCGCGCCGTTCGAGGACGATGGCGTTCGACGCATACCCGTCGCCGCGCCTTGTCGGGAACGCGTTGGCGTAGCCGCCGACGCGGACGTCGAGGCGGCGCTCGCGTAGCGCGGCGGCCAGGGCCCGGATCCCCGGCCCGGTCTGCTCGGGCAGCGAGCAGTTGAACAGCACGGCGTCGATCGCGCGCGTGCTCGCCGCGACCGCGGCGGCGAGGTCGGTCACGGTCTCCCCCGAGCGCAGCGCGATGCCATGTTCCGGCGCCCAGGCATCGGGCAGGCTGAACCCGATCCAGATCGGCTGCCCAGCTCCGGCGGCGACGATCGCGTCGACGATCGCTTGCATCTCGTCGATGCGTGACAACGTCTCACCGATCCACAGGTCGACGAACGGGTCGAGCGCGGCGACCATCGCCCGGTAATACGGGGCGGCGCGCACCGGGTCGACCTGCTCGGGCTCGTAGGAACCGAACAGCGGCGGCAGCGACCCCGCGACCATGACCGGCCGGTCGGCAGCATCGGCGGCCTGGCGGGCGAGACGCCCGGCGAGCGCGGTCAACTCGACGCCCCGTTCGGCGATGACGTCGTCGCCGAGGTGGTGCGGGACGACGGCGTAGTTGTTGGTGATGATCACCTCGGCGCCGGCCTCGATGAAGTTGCGGTGCGCCTCGACGACCCGCTCGGGCGCCTCGATCAGCGCCAGCGCCGACCACTCCGGTTGGCGGAACGGCGCCCCGATCCGGCGCAACTCCTTGCCCATCCCGCCGTCGAGCACCGTGACGCTCCCCATCGCTCCGAGGATACGGGTGTCCTTCCGGTGAGAGGTGAGACCGACGGGTCGCCCTGAATCTCACCGGAGCAGGAAGACTTCGAAGCTCGTCAGGCCGACAGCGTGACGACGAGGCTGCCGACATGGCGCTTTTCGCCGAACGCGGCTTGGGCGTCGGCGATCTGCTCGAGCGGGTACGTGCCAGCGAGGGCCGGGCGCACCTCCCCGCGCTCGATGTAGCCGACCAGCGCGGCGAAGATCTCGGGCCCGAAGACCGTGGCCCCGAACAGCTCGAGGTCGTTCAGGTAGAGCGTGCGGAGATCGAGTTCGACGACCGGCCCGGCGATCGCCCCCGACGTCACATAACGGCCGCCGCGCCGAAGCGTCTCGAGCCAGCCGGCGAACGCGTCGCCGCCGACCACGTCGGCCACGACGTCGAACCGCCCGCCCGCCGCCTCGGCCGCCGCGCCCGGGACACCGCCGGCATGGTCGTCGGCGTGCCGGTCGACGACCACGCCGGCGCCGAACCCGCGGACCGCGTCGAGCTTCTCCGCGCCGGCGACCGCGGTGACGTGCGCCCCGCGCCGCCGGGCGAGCTGGACGAGCGCGCCGCCGACACCGCCCGACGCGCCGGTGACGGCGACGCGCTGCCCGGATGACAGGCCGACGCGGTGGAGCATGTGCTCGGCGGTCGACCACGAGCAGGCGAACGTCGCCAGCTCGGCGTCGCTCAGGTCGCAGTCGACGGGGTAGACGTTGCGCGCCGGCACCGCGCAGAACTCGGCGAACCCGCCGTCGCGCTCTGACCCGAGGTAGCCGGCCGACTCACGATCGGCCGGATCGACCGGGTCGCGGATCCACGGGTCGACGAGCACTCGCCGCCCGACGAGCGCTCTGTCGCCCGTCGATCCGACCGAGACGACCCGGCCGCAGATGTCCGCGCCCTGGATCCGCGGGAACCGAAGACCGCCGCTGCCCCAGGTGGCGTCGTCGGATCGAGCCTCGCTGAAGCCCTCGCCGGTGGTCGCCGCTGTGACCGAGCGGCTGTACCACCCGACGCGCGTGTTGATGTCGGTGTTGTTGACCCCGCACGCGGCGACCGCGATCAGCGCCTCGTCGGGCCCGGGCGGGGGCACCGGGACGTCGTCGCGCACCTCGAGCATCTCCGGACCGCCCCGCCCGAGCAGCAGCGCGGCCCGCATCGTCTGCGGGATCGTCCCAGGCCCGGTCACGAGCCGGCGCCCGTGCCGGCGCCCCAGTTGTACGTCTGCTTGGTGATCCCGAGGTACGGGATCGTCTCGACGGTGGCGACCCCGTCGCTGGTGCGGATGCGGTTGACCACGTCGATCAGCGTCTCGGCGTCGGCGCACACCAGCTCGACGACCAGGTCGTAGCGCCCCGCGGTCATCACGACGTAGACCGCGTCGTCGAGCGCCCCGATCTCGACGGCCACCTTGCGGCTGTCGCCGGTGATCGTGATCCCGAGGAGCGCCTGGTGCTCGAGACCGAGCATCGACGGATCGGTGACTGCGACGATGTCGATGACGCCCCGGCCGGTCAGCCGGTTGACCCGCTGCCGGGCGGCGGCGTCGGACAGGCCGACGAGCTGGCCGAGTTGGGAGTACGGCATCCGCCCGTCGGTCTGCAGGTGGTGGATGATCTGCCGGTCGATGTCGTCGATCACGACGCCGGCTCTCCCGGCCGATGGTCCGGGTTGTGCCAGACGATCAGCGCGGCGTAGTTGTCGACCGCCGGGTCGCGGATGTAGTCGGAGAGCGCGCACGGCGCCTCGAACCCGTTCTCGAGCTGGAACGTGAGCGTGCGGTCGTACAGCTCGCCCGCGCTGACCGCGGCGACGTACTCGTCGGCGGTCATGTGGTGCTTGTGGTCGGCGTAGCCGGGGATCACGCCGCCGGCGATGATCCCGAGCAGGTTGTGGTCGCGGCACACTCCCTTGCGGAGGTCGTACAGCTCGCCGCCGATCCCCTTGCGCCGGTGGTCGGGCTTCACCGCGATGTTCGTCCCGTAGTACCACGGCCCGATCGGGTCGTGCCCGGCGATGTTGCCGTGCGGTCCGAGCACGTCGTGCACCGTGTGTTGCGGATCGTCGAGATCGAACTCGACCCGAACCCCGAGCCCGGTCGCCGCGACGTGATCGCCGTCGAGGGCGACGAAGCAGCCTTCGGGGAACACGGCGGCGAGCGCCCGCACCTCGTCGGCGTTGTAGAGATCCGCGGGGAGGGCGGTCGGGAAGGAGGCGAGCTCGATCGCCTCGATCTCCTCGGCGAAGCGGGTGTCGAGGTGGACGTAGCGCAGGCCGGAACGCGGCCCGACGGCGACGACGTCGAGCCCCGACGTGTCGATCGGCGGGTTGTCGTCGTCGGTCATGACATCATCTCGATTCGCTGGTAGTCGTTCTCCGCCGGGCGCCCCCAGCAGGCCCAGAAGTCGCCCGTCTTCGGGCGCATGACCGCCGCACCGCTCGACTCGATGTGCAGCGGCTCGACGGCCACCTGGCAGATGACGTCGGGCTCCCGGGTCAACTCGAAGAGCCGCTCCTCGTCGACGTCGCCGTCGGCGAGCAACTCGGTCGCCTTGGCCAACCGGCCGGCCGAACTGGCCATCAGCACCGGGTCTTTCGGAGCCTCGACGGCCTGCGCGTCGGGGTCGAGCACGTGGTTGGTGTGGACGAGCGGCGCACCGTCGAGCTTGCTGATCGGCCGGACGCTCGGCATCGCCTCGACGTTGTACCCCACGCCGTGGCGGTCGAAGATCAGGTAGTTGTGGGCGCCGGCGAGCTCGGCGTGCAGCAGCGTGTCGAGCGCCTCGTCCGCCGTGCCCGCGCGGAGCATGCCGCGGACGACCGACGTCCACGCCACGCCGCGCGTCCCGTCGAGCCCGGTCAGGTTGTTGATGCCGACACAGACACCCTCGGCGTTCATCCCAAGCTGGCCGACGCAACCGGTCGTGGTGAACACGAGCGCGGGGGGCGCGTCGTCTGGTCTGAGCCGGAGGAGGAGGACGTGCTCGGTCGCCGTGTCGTGCATGTCCCATGTCTGCCCGAGGAATCCCGCGCCGGCGGCCCGGTCGTCGGGGACGATCACCGCGGTGCAGTCGTCCTCGATCACCTCGACCGGCACGTCACCCCCGACGACGGACCGCACGGTGTCGACGAAATCGGTGAACCCGCCGACGACGACCGCCTCGGCCGGCGTGATCCCCGCCGCGTCGGCCATCGCCAGCATCTCGGCGTGCAGCGCGGCGTCGAACGACTCGTGGGCCGGCAGCATCGAGTCGGCGATGCCGAGCACGTCGCGCTCGCCGAGCGGGCCGCCGCTCCAGAGCCCGGAGGCGACCAGTGCGACGCGGTCGCGGGCGTACCCCTTGATCTCGGCGGCGTAGGCGCTCCCGTGGGCGCGCCCGATGTCGTTCGGCGAGCCGGAGGCGTCGAGCACTCGGATCGGCGGGCGCCTCATGCCGCGCTCCGCGCCGCGGCGACGGCGTCGAGACTGTCGCCGAGGACGGCGAGCGCCTCGTCGATCTGTTCGTCGGTGACGGTCAGCGGGGGAAGGAACCGGACGCAGTTGCTGTAGAGCCCGGCGCGGATCGTGATCAGTCCACGCAGCAGGGTCGCCTTGGTGATCTCGAGCGTGAGGTCGGGGTCGGGGGTGAGCGCCGCGTCCTTGACCAGCTCGATCGCCAGCATCGGCCCGAGGCCGCGCACGTCGGCGATGAACCCGTGGAGCGACTGCAGCTCGACGAGGCCGCGCCGCAATCGCTCGCCGACCTCGGTGGCGCGGTCGAGGAATCCGGGGGCGGTGATGATGCCGATCGTGGCGAGCGCGGCGACACAGGCGAGCGGGTTGCCGCTGTACGTGCCGCCCATCCCGCCGGGGTGTGGCGCGTCGAGCAGCTCGGCCCGACCGGTGACCGCGCCGATCGGCATCCCCGAGGCGATCGACTTGGCGGTGACGACGAGATCGGGCACGACGCCGCTGTGCTCGATCGAGAACAGCCGGCCCGTGCGGCCGAAACCCGCCTGGACCTCGTCGGCGACCATGACGATGCCGTGTTCGTCGCACAGCCGGCGGACCGCCTGGAGGTACGGCGCCGGCGCCGGGATGAAGCCACCCTCGCCCTGCACCGGCTCGATCACGATCGCCGCCAGCGCGGACGGATCGACCTGGGAGACGAACGCGTCTTCGAGCCGTCCGATCGACCAGCCGACGAACTGTTCGGGGTCGGCGCCCGGCGGCCGGCGGAGGACGTTCGGGAACGGGATGCGGTAGACCTCCGAGGCGAACGGGCCGAAGCCCTTCTTGAACAGCGAGTACTTGCTGGTCATCGACATCGTCATGTTCGTGCGGCCGTGGTATCCGCCCTCGAAGACGAGGATGCCCGCCCGGCCCGTCGACACCCTGGCGATCTTCACCGCCGACTCGACCGCCTCGGCGCCGCTGTTCATCAGCAGCGTCTTCTTCGCGAAGTCACCCGGCGTCAGCCCGTTGAGCGCCTCGGCGAGGGCGACCATCGGCTCGTGGGTGGCGACGATGCCGCAGATGTGCAGCAGCTCGCCCGCCTGCCGGTGGAGTGCCTCGACGACCTCGGGCGGGCAATGACCTGCGGCGAGGACGCCGATGCCGCCGGCGAAGTCGAGGAGCCGATTGCCGTCGAGGTCGGTGACCACCGCGCCGTCGCCGGAGGCGATGCCGAGGTCGGTGAGGTGGGCCGCGCCACGCGACATCGCCGCCGAGCGGCGTTCGACGAGCGCCCTGCTGCGGGGCCCGGGGATCTCGGTGACGATGTCGATCGATGGCATGGGCCGCTCCTGGTACGTGAACTCAGCGGGATCGTAACCAATTCCGATGTCGGATGCCAGTGCGACATCGGATTCCATCGCATGTCGGCCCGGTGATGTGCCGGATAGGTCGTCATGGCCTCAGGGCGCTCGTGCCGTGACCGTGAACGTTCGGGGTGTCGACGTCGAGTCGAGTTCGTCGGTCGCAAGGCGCGGCGACGACTGCGCAGCCTTGCCCTGCGGTGAGGAGCGGCAACGCAGCGAGCGGCGAACTCGGCCGGCGGAACACCGCA
>JBFGCT010000119.1:0-12581 GCA_041581055.1 Ilumatobacteraceae bacterium
CGACGCTGCGGCGCAGCGTGGCGAATCGACACGCGCCGCCGCGGGGTTGCTCGGCGTCGTGGTCTGAACCGCCCGACACACGCCGTTCACGTGATGTCAACACGCTCCTCCAGCAGCGAATCGCCGCGATGCCGTACCATGCGCGCATGGGTCGCGAATCGGGCGCCAACCAGCTCCAGGCCCGGACGCGCACGATCGCGCGCCCCGTGGCCACGCGGCTCTGGACGATCGAGCGGCACGGGTTCGAGCGGCTGCCGGCCGAGGGGCCGGCCATCCTCTGCCCGAACCACATCAGCTTCCTCGACTCGATGTTCCTGATGTTCACCCTCCCGCGCAACATCTCCTTCGTCGGCAAGGCCGAGTACATGGACTCGTGGAAGACGAAGTACTTGTTCCCCGCGCTGGGAATGATCCCGATCGATCGCTCCGGCGGCGACAAGAGCGCGTCCGCGCTCGACGCCGCGCAGGCGGTGCTCGAGCGCGGCGAGCTGTTCGGCATCTTCCCGGAGGGCACCCGCAGCCGCAACGGAAACCTGCACAAGGGCCGGACGGGGGCGGCGCGGCTGGCGATGAAGGTCGGCTGCCCGATCTACCCGGTCGGCATCGTCGGGACCGACAAGATCCAGCCGCCCGACGCGCGGGCGCCCAAGCTGCGCATGTCGTGCGACATCACGATCGGGCGCCCGGTGCGGCCCGAGCGCTACGAATCGCGCGGTCCCGAGCATCTGGCCTGGCGGTCGATGATCGACGAGGTCATGTTCGAGATCCGGGAGCTGACCGACCAGCGATACGTGAACTCCTACGCCGGTGCGAAGGCCGACACCGAGCCGACGGTCGCGGCGCGGGTCGCCGGCGTGAACGACGGCGGCGACGGGTCGGCGGCGAGCGAGCAGGAGCTGGTCGCCGTCGCCGGCAGCTGAGAGAAACCGGTCGCCCCGCCACGACGGGCCCGCTCCTATCCTGGTGGTCCCATGTCGAACATCACCATCTCGCTCCCCGACGGCTCGAATCGAGAACTCCCCGAGGGCTCGACGGCGCTCGACCTCGCGGCGTCGATCGGCGCCGGGTTGCGCAAGGCCGCGGTCGCGGCGACCGTCGACGGGGCCGAGGCCGACCTGACGGCGCCGCTGCGCGACGGCGCCGCCGTCTCGATCGTCACCGGTGACACCGACGCCGGCCGTCACGTCCTGCGGCACTCGACCGCCCACGTGATGGCGCAGGCGGTCACCCGTCTCTTCCCGGGCGCCAAGTTCTCGATCGGGCCGGCGATCGAGAACGGGTTCTACTACGACTTCGAGCTGCCCGGCGGGGCGACGTTCAGCGACGACGACCTCGAACGGATCGAGGCCGAGATGCGCGCCATCGTCAAGGCCGATCAGCCGTTCACCCGCTCGGAGATGTCGATGGCCGAGGCCAAGGAGCTGTTCGCCGACCAGCCGTACAAGATCGAGATCATCGAGCGGGTCGAGTCGGCGGACGCGGACGCCGAGGACGCCGGCGAGGTCGGCACCGGGAGCACGATCAGCGCGTACCGCAACACCGACGAGTTCGTCGACATGTGCGTCGGGCCCCACGTGCCGTCCACGGGCAGGCTCGGCTACTTCAAGCTCCAGCATGTCGCCGGCGCGTACTGGCGCGGCGACGAGCGGCGGCCGATGCTCCAGCGCGTGTACGGCACCGCCTGGGAGTCGAAGCAGGCGCTCGCCGACCACCTCCGGCAGCTCGAGGAGGCGGCCAAGCGCGACCATCGCAAGCTGGCCACCGAACTCGACCTGCTCAGCTTCCCCAAGGAGCTCGGGGGAGGGCTTGCGGTGTGGCATCCGAAGGGTGCGATCGTCCGCAAGCTGATGGAGGACTACAGCCGCTTGCGCCACGAGCGCGGCGGCTACGACTTCGTCTACACGCCGCACATCGCCAAGTCCGGTGTGTTCGAGACCTCGGGCCACCTCGACTTCTACGCGGACGGCATGTACCCGCCGATGGAGATGGACAACGGCACGTACTACATGAAGCCGATGAACTGCCCGATCCACTGCCTGATCTACCGCGAGCGGCAGCGCAGCTACCGCGAGCTCCCGCTCCGGCTGTTCGAGCTCGGCAACGTCTACCGCTACGAGCGGGCCGGCACGTTGCACGGCCTCTTGCGCATCCGCGGGTTCACCCAGGACGACAGCCACATCTTCTGTACGAAAGAGCAGATGGCCGGCGAGGTCGCCGACCTCCTCGACTTCGTGCTGTCGGTGTTGCGGGCGTTCGGTTTCGACGAGTTCACGTTCTACCTCTCGACCAAGGACCCGGCGAAGTACGTCGGCTCCGACGACATCTGGGACGAGGCGACCGAGGCGCTGCGCGACGCGCTCGACCACCACGGGATGGACTACCAGGTCAAGGACGGTGACGCCGCGTTCTACGGACCGAAGATCGACATCGACGTCCGCGACGCGATCGGGCGGGCGTGGCAGCTCTCGACGATCCAGGCCGACTTCCAGCTGCCCGAGCGGTTCGGGCTCGAATACGTCGGCGCCGACAACGAGCGGCACCAGCCGATCATGCTGCACCGCGCCCTCTTCGGGTCGGTCGAGCGGTTCTTCGGCGTGCTCATCGAGCACTACGCAGGGGCGTTCCCGACCTGGCTGGCGCCGGTGCAGGCGCGTGTGCTGCCCGTCGCCGAACCGCATCAGGGCTACGCCGCCGAGGTGGCGGAGCGCTTGGCCGGCGCCGGCGCCAGGGTCGATGTCGTCGACGCCGACGACGGGCTCGGCAAGCGGATCCGCAACGCGAAGCTGGAGAAGCTGCCGTACGTCCTGGTCGTCGGCGACGACGACATCGCCGACGAGACCGTCGGGGTCAACCCGCGGGGCGGGGAGGTCGAGCGCGGTGTCCCGGTCGACGCGTTCATCAAGCGCTTCCGCGCCGAGGTCGACGACGCCGAGCTGGCGGCGCTCGAGGGCTGAGGTGCTCGAACGGCTCTGGAGCGGGTGGCGGGCGTCGTATGTCACCTCCGCGCCGAACCGCACGGCCGACGACGGCGGTCGCAGCGTGTTCACCCGCCTGCTCCAGTCCGGCCTGCCCGACGAGGAGACGCACGTCGTGCACCGTGGCGCGACCTGCTTCGTCGTCGCCAACGTGTTCCCCTACACGTCGGGGCATGTCCTGGTCGTGCCCTACCGCGAGGTGGCCGACCTGACCGACCTGAGCGAACAGGAGCGCACCGAGTTGTGGGCGACGGTCGACCAGGCGATCCGCGCGATCCGAACGGCCTACGCGCCGGAGGGTTTCAACGTCGGCTTCAACCTCGGCCGGCCGGCGGGCGGTTCGGTGCCGAACCACCTGCATGTGCACGTCGTGCCGCGCTGGACGGGGGACACGAACTTCATGTCCGCGATCGCCAACACGCAGACCCTGCCCGAGGCCATCGGGGAGACCGCGCGCCGGCTGCGCGCCGTCTGGGGCGCCGGCCCGTAGCCTGGTCGCGGATGACCGACGAGATCCGCGACGAGCTACCGGAGGACCTCGACCCGGCCGGCTTCGTCGGGCCGTATCAGTTCCCCGACAACAGCCGCCGCCGCTGGCCGGGGGTGCTCTACCTGGCGCTCGCCGGAATCTGTCTGACCGTGTACTCGACCGCCGACGGCCTGGCGTGGGTCAACCGGGGCCTGGTGACGGGGGCGCTGGTGCTCGTCATCGCCGGCGTCGTCTCGCTCTCCTCGGGCTGGCGGATGCACGTCGACGAGAAGCAGGCGCTGATCGCCGCCCAGCAGGCGGTCGGATTCGCGGTCGGACATGCCTCCGCGCAGCAGGTCTGGCACGGGATTCGCAGTCGGCCGACGTGGCGCGTGCTGTGCTACTCGGCGGAGGAACCGCCGGCGATGCGCGGCCTCGTCCTGGTCGACGCGGTCGACGGCCGCATCGTCGAGCACCTGGCCGAGGACAATCCCGAGGGGCCGGACCACTGAGCGCGATCGCTCTCCGGTAACCTCTGCGACGATGTTCGACGGCAAATTCCGGGCGCCGGTCGACCGGGCCGTCAAACCGATCGGGAACGGGTTGCGGCGCACCGGCCTGACCCCCGACCACCTCACGATCGTCGGGCTGCTGGTCGGGGTCGGGGCGGCGGTCGCGATCGGCGCCGGCGAGCTCCGGCTCGGCCTGGTGCTCGTCATCCTGGCGGCGTTGCCCGACCTGTTCGACGGCGCCCTCGCCAAGGCGTCCGACGCGGCCAGCCCGCGCGGGGCGTTCTTCGACTCGACCGTCGACCGCATCACCGACTCGCTGCTGCTCGGCGGCATCGCGTGGTACTTCGCCAGCACCGAGAACCCCCACCTGACGCTGCTGCCGTTCGCCGTCGCCGCCGTCTCGGCCCTGATCAGCTACCAGCGGGCGAAGGCCGAGTCGCTGGGCATCGACGCCAGGGGCGGGCTGATGGAGCGGGCCGAGCGGATCATCGCGATCTGTGTCGGGCTGTTGTGGGAGCCGTTGCTGATCCCGATCCTCTGGGTCATGCTGGCGCTGACGTCGGTCACCGCGGTCCAACGGTTCGTCAAGGTCTGGACGCAGGCGGCGGTCGCCCCGGTCACCGCCGCCCGGATCGAGATGCGGCGGTCGCGCCGCCAGAGCAGGCGCGTGGCGCGGACCGAGCGACGACGAACGCGCGTTCCCCGCCGCCGGAACTAGTGCGTGAGCGAGCCCCGGGATCGCCCACCGCTGCTCGGCGAGATCGGTGACATCGGACGGTTCACCGACCTCGTCACCACCGGCGGATACCGGCTCGGAGCGCTCGCCGCCCGGGCGCTGCCCGGCGTGGTCGCCGCCGGCCTCGTCGCGCCGTTCGGGGCCGGCGCCAACTTCGCCAGGCCCGAGCGGCGGGCGATGATCGAGCGCCACCTCCGCCGTGTCGACCCCACGCTGCGCGGGCTGCGCCTCCGACGCGCCGTGCAGGACGCGTTCGACTCCTACGCCCGCTACTGGCTGGAGAGCTTCCGCCTGCCGTCGCTGTCGAAGCGGGCCGTCGCCGCCGCGTTCGTCGAGGACGGGTACCAGCACATCCTCGACGCGCTCGACGAGGGGAACGGCGCGATCATCGCCCTCGCCCACCTCGGCGGCTGGGAGTGGGCCGGCCGCTGGATCGCCGACCGCGGGCATCCGATCTCGGTGGTCGTCGAGCGGATCGACCCGCCGGAGCTGTTCGAGTGGTTCGTCGACCTCCGGCGGCGGCTGGGCATGCACGTGATCCCGCTCGGCCCCGGCGTCGCCACCGCCGTGGTCCGGGCGCTGCGCGCCAACCACGTCGTGTGCCTGCTGTCCGACCGCGATCTGGTCGGCGACGGCCCCGAGGTCGAGTTCTTCGGCGAGCGCACCACGCTGCCCGCCGGCGCGGCGGCGCTCGCCCTCCGCACCGGCGCGCGGATCCTGCCGACCGGCGTCTATTTCACCGATCGTCTCGACGGCCACCTCGGCCTGGTCCGGCCGCCGATGACCGTCGAGCGGTCCGGGGCGCGGCTGCGCGACGACGTCGCCCGGCTGACCCAGGACGTGGCCCATGAGCTGGAGGTCTTGATTCGCCGCGCGCCGACCCAGTGGCACCTGTTTCAGCCGAACTGGCCATCGGACCCCGGATACCGACGCGGTTCAACCCGGGTGGAGCATCTGCCGAAGAAGTGAGTATCGAAAGCAGCTCCTCCGACCTGGTGTCGAAGCGTTCCATCGCGATCGTCGTGCTCGCCGCCGTGCTCGCCACGGTGTACCTCGTGCTGCCCGCGTCCACGTCCGCCGACACGATCCGCGTCGTCGCGCCGGCGATCGGGGTCGGGGCGATCCTCACCGGCATCGCCGCCCACCAGCCCCGCCGCACGCTGCCGTGGGCGTTGATCGCCGCCGCGCTGGCGTTCCAGGCCGCGGCCTACGTGCTCTGGTCGACGCTGTACTGGCGCGGCGACGACACGTTCCCGACCCTGGCCGAGGGCTTCCACCTCACCTCGGCCGTGTTGATCACGGTGGCGGTCAGCCTGCTGAGCAGGGGCTCGTTCACCGAGGAGGACACGTTCGGCTCGTTCGAAACCGTGATCGTCGCGATCGCCTTCGGCGTCGGCGTCTGGTTGGTCGTCATCGAGCCCTACATGACCGACGCCGGGCTGACACTCGCCGACAAGGTGTGGGCCGCCGCCGTCCCGTTGGTCGAGGTCGGCGCGCTGGCGGTCGCGCTGCGCTGGGCCTCGCGCACCGGCTTCACCCGCGCCGCGCCGATCCTGTTCGCGCTCGGGCTGTTGCTCCTGCTCGTCGCCGACATGGCGCGCGCCGCGCTCGAGCTGCGGGGCGAGTTCGCGCCGGGCACCCTCGTCGCCGCGCTGTCGGTCGTCCCGGCGCTGGTCATCGCCTCGGCCGCACTCGACCGCAGCATGGCCCCCGACCCGGAGGAGGTCCCGGTGGCCCAGGGGCCGGGCTTCGGGCGCATCGTCGGGCTGAGCGTGGCCGCGCTCACGCCGCTGACCGTCTTGCTCGCCCTGACGATGAGCGACCTCGGCTCGCAGACGACCAGGACGATCGCGGGGATCAGCGCGGTCATCGTCGTCGTGCTCGCCCTGACCCGGATGTGGGCGCTGCTCGCCGCCGTGCGGGCGTTGACCGAGCGCCGCGGCCAGGACCGGCTGGCGGCGATGGTCGAGCACTCGAGCGACGTCGTCCTGCTCGTCGACGACATCGGCGACATCCGGTACGCCAGCCCCGGCCTGGCCAGCACGCTCGGTCACCGCGGCGACGACTGGATCGACCGCCCGGCGATCGACCTGGTGTCCAACGAAGACCGTGACGCGGCCCGCCGCGAGCTGCGGCGCGTCGTCGAACTCGGCCCGGGGCACACGGTCAAGTTCGAGGCGAGCCTCGTGCGCGTCGACGGGCAGCGCCGGCGGATGGAGGCGACCGTGGCGAACCTGCTCGGCGGCGAGGCCGTCGACGGTGTCGTGGCGACCTTTCGCGACGTCACCGAGCAGCGCGACCTCGAGCGCCAGCTGAGCCACCGGGCGTTCCACGACGAGCTGACCGGCCTCGCCAACCGGGCGCTGTTCCTCGACCGGATGGACCACGCGCTGCGCGTCGCCCGCCCCGAGTCCGACCCGGTCGTCGTGTTGTTCGTCGATCTCGACGACTTCAAGTCGGTCAACGACGCCCTCGGACACGGGGTCGGCGACCAGCTGTTGCGGGCGATCGCCGACCGGATCCGACGCACGTCGGGCAGCGGCGACACGCCCGCCCGCCTGGGCGGCGACGAGTTCGCCGTCCTGCTCGAAGACCGGGGCGGGGTGGACCGCGCCCTCGACGTCGCCGAGGAGCTGCTCGACTCGCTGCGCGTCCCCGTCTCGCTGGCCGGCTACGACCTGGCGGTGCTGGCCAGCGTCGGCGTCGCGATCGCCGCGCCGGGGATGACGACGTCCAGCCTGCTGCGCGACGCCGACATCGCCATGTACGAGGCCAAGCGGGCCGGCAAGGGCCAGATCAAGATCTTCGACCCGGCCATGCGCCTGGGCGCGACCAAGCACCTCGAATTCCGCAGCGAGCTGGGGAACGCGGTCGACGACGACCAGTTGCGGCTGGTCTTCCAGCCGACGATCGACCTCCGCACCGGTCATGTCGTCGGCGCCGAGGCGCTGCTGCGCTGGCGCCACCCGGCGCGCGGCGACGTCGAGCCGGAAGAGTTCATCCCGATCGCCGAGCGCACGGGGCTGATCCTGCCGATCGGCAAGTGGGTGCTCGACGAGGCGCTGCGCCAGGCGCGGCGGTGGGAGAGCGGCCGGCAGCAGGTCGGGGTGAACGTGTCCGCGGTCCAGCTCCGCCACCCGATCTTCGTCGACCACGTGCGCACGGCGCTCGCCGACCACTCCTTCGACCCCGATCGGTTGATCCTGGAGATCACCGAGACGGTGCTGGTCGACGAGATCGAGTCGGCGTCGACGATCCTCGCCGAGTTGCGGGCGCTCGGCGTCCGGCTGGCGATCGACGACTTCGGGACCGGGTACTGCTCGCTGTCCTACCTGCAGCGATTCCCCGTCGACGTGGTCAAGATCGACCGCCAGTTCGTGTCCGAGCTCGGCGGAGGGCCGAGGAGCTCCACGCTCGCCCGTATGATCCTGCAGATGACGTCGAGCCTGGAGGTCAGCAGCGTCGCGGAGGGGATCGAGCGGCCCGAGCAACTCGCGGAGCTCCGGCGTCTCGGCTGTGACATCGGCCAGGGCAACCTGCTGTCGCCCCCGCTCGACGGCGACGAGATCTGCCGACGGTTCCGCGCCCGATCGTCCCCCGCGCCGCGGGTGCCGACCGGCGCCTCGTCGTGACCGCGCGGTACCGCGTCGGCATCGTCTGCCCGTACAGCCTGACGGTCTTCGGCGGCGTGCAGGCCCAGGTGCTGTCGCTGGCCCGCGAGCTGCGCCGCCGGGGCCACGAGGCGCGGGTGCTCGGCCCGTGCGACGGGCCGCCGCCGGCCTCGTTCGTCACGCCGCTCGGCAACTCGTTGCCGACCGCGGCCAACGGGTCGATCGCGCCGTTGGCCCCCGACGCCGCCGCCGCGCTGCGCACCATCCGAGCGCTCGGCGACGAGCGGTTCGACGTCGTCCACGTCCACGAGCCGCTGGTGCCCGGTCCGACGATGACCGCCCTGCTGGTCCGCTCCGCGCCGGCGGTCGGGACGTTCCACGCGGCCGGGACATCGGTCAGCTATCGCATCTTCGCCCGCCCGCTGATCCGCCTGATGAGCCGGATCGACCACAAGGTCGTCGTGTCGAAGGACGCCCTCGAGTTCGCCCGCTCGCACCTCGGCGGGGAGTACGAGGTGCTGTTCAACGGGGTCGAGATCGACCGGATCCTCGCCGTCGAGCCGTACGCCACCACCGAGAGCGCCCCGATCGTGTTCTTCTGCGGCCGTCACGAGGAGCGCAAGGGCCTCGGCGTGCTGATCGAGGCGTTCACCAGGCTCGACGTCGACGCCCGGCTGTGGATCGGCAGCGACGGCCCGGACACCGCTCGGCTCGTCGCGCGGACACGGAACGACCAGCGCGTCGAATGGCTGGGGCGGATCGGCGACGAGGAGAAGTTCGCCCGGCTGCGGCGCGCCGACGTGTTCTGCGCGCCATCGCTCGGCGGGGAATCCTTCGGCGTGGTGCTGATCGAGGCGATGGCGGCCGGGACGGCGGTCGTCGCCAGCGCGCTCGACGGGTATCGCAACGTCGCCACCGACGACGTCGACGCCCGGCTCGTGCCGCCGGGGGACGTCGACGCGCTGTCGTCGGCGCTGGAGACGGTGCTCCTCGACGGCGAGCTGTCCGCCCGGCTGCGCCGCGCCGGCCACAGCCGCGCCCAGGACTTCTCGATGCGCGCCCTGGCCGACCGCTACCTCGAGATCTACCGCGACCTGGTCGACAGGTGAGCGGCATCGGCGGTCGACGGCCCGTCACGCCATAGACTCGGCCCCATGGTCGTGGCCATCATCGTCATCGTCGTGCTGCTGGCGCTCGTCGCCCTGGTCATCGGCGCGTACAACAGCCTCATCCGCCGGCGCAACCAGGTCGAGAACGCGTGGTCGCAGATCGACGTGCAGCTCAAGCGCCGTCTCGACCTGATCCCCAACCTGGTCGAGACCGTGAAGGGGTACGCGGCACACGAGCGCGAGACCCTGCAGGCGGTCATCGACGCCCGCAACGCGGCGATCGCCGCGCCCGACACGCCCCGCGAGCAGGCGCAGGCCGACGGCCTCCTCACCGGCGCGCTGCGCCAGTTGTTCGCGCTGAGCGAGGCGTACCCCGATCTGAAGGCCAACCAGAACTTCCTCGCCCTGCAGGAGGAGCTGACCGCCACCGAGGGCCGCGTCGCCTACTCGCGGCAGTTCTACAACGACAGCGTCCTCGACTACAACAACAAGATCGAGCAGTTCCCGACCCTCATCTTCGCTCGGATGCTCCATTTCGAGCGGCGCGAGTACTTCGAGGCCGACGAGGCCGCGCGCACCGCGCCGACGGTCGAGTTCTGACCCGCCACTCACAGACAGCACCCACCCCCACCCATGTTCGAACTCATCAGGTCGAACAAACGGCGCAGCGTCCTGCTCGTCGCTTCGTTCGTCGTCATCGTGGCCATCGTCGGCGCCGCCGTCGGCTTTCTCGTCGGCAACGGACCGGTGTTCACCCTCGTCGCCCTCGTGATCAGCGCGGCGATCGCCTTCGGGTCCTACTGGAAGGCCGACTCGATCGCGCTGGCGATGAGCCGGGCGCGTCCCGCTTCACGCGACGAGCACCCGCGGCTGCACAATCTCGTCGAGGGCTTGTGCATCGCCGGCGGCCTGCCCAAGCCGCGGGTGTACATCGTCGACGACCCGGCCCCGAACGCGTTCGCCACCGGCCGCAACCCGGACCACGCGGCGATCGCGGTGACGACCGGGCTGCTCGAGATGATGAACCGCGTCGAGCTCGAGGGCGTCATCGCCCACGAGCTCAGCCACATCCGCAACTACGACATCCTCGTGTCGACGCTGGCGGTGACGATGGTCGGCGCCGTCGCGCTGATGTCGGACCTGGCGATCCGCATGATGTGGTGGAACGGCGGCCGGGTGTCGCGCCCGGGCGATCGGGCGAACCACACCAACCCGCTGGCGATCGTCGGGTTCGCGCTGTTGATCCTCGCGCCGTTCATCGGCCGGGCGATGCAGGCGACGATCTCCCGCCGGCGTGAGACCCTCGCCGACGTCAGCGCCTGCCAGTTGACCCGCTATCCACCGGGCCTGATCTCGGCGCTCGAGAAGTTGCGGGCCGACACCACGGTGACGCACAGCGCCTCCAGCGCTACCGCACACTTGTGGATCGAACAGCCGATGGCCGGTGTGGGCGACTCAGGGCGCCTCGCCGGAATCCACAAGATGTTCGACACCCACCCGCCGCTCGAAGAGCGAATCGCATTACTGAGGGAACTCTGATGACCACAGCTCGATGGATCGGCGCACTCGCCGCGGGCGCGGTGCTCGTCGCCGCCTGCAGCGGCGGTGACGACAGCGCCGAGGAGACGACGACGACCGCCGCCACCACGACGAGCGCGCCGCCGGTCGCCGAGTCGACCACGACGCTCGCCGAGTCGACGACCACGACGCCCGCCGAGTCGACGACCACGACGACGTTGCCGCCGGTCATCCGCCAGCCGCTCACCGGCCGGCCCCTGGCCGACGAGATCGAGATCGTCCGCCGCCCCGCCTTGGTGGTCAAGATCGACAACCACCCGGCCGCCCGGCGCAACCACAGCGGGCTGGCCGTTGCCGACATCGTCTTCGAGGAGATCGTCGAGGGCAACATCACGCGGTTCCTGGCGGTGTTCCACAGCAACGGGTCCGACCCGCTCGGGCCGATCCGCTCCGGGCGCTCACAGGACGTCGCCCTGATCACGTCGTTGGACTACCCGCTCTTCGCCTGGAGCGGCGGCAACCCCGGCGTCACGCGGCTGATCGCCGACTCGCCAGTCGTCGACCTCAACGCCGTGCGCGGCGGACGGGGCTACTACCGCGGGCCGGGAAGCGCGCCGCACAACCTCTACAGCAACACCGAGGCGCTGTGGCAGCAGACGCCCGACGACCACCCTGGGCCGCCCCCGCAGCAGTTCCAATACGTGCGACCGGAGGAGACGTTCGAGGGCGACGAGGAGGTCGCCGTGGTCAACGTCGACGTCGGCAACATCCGCGTGCAGTGGGACTGGGACGCGGAGTCGGGCAAGTGGCTGCGGTCGCAACTCGGCAGCCCGCACGTCGACGTCACCCACGGCCCGATCGCGTTCACCAACGTGGTCGTGATGTCGGTGCCCTACGGCCGCAGCGTGATCGACGCGACGAGCCCGGAGGCGCAGACCGTCGGCGTCGGCGACGTCTGGGTGTTCAGCGACGGCCAGCTCATCCAGGGCGAGTGGGCGCGACTGACCCCGGAGGCGCCGATCGAGTTCTACGACCCGAGCGGTGGGCGGATCGCCCTGACGCCCGGCAACACGTGGATCGAGCTGGCGAACCGACCGGCGCCGATCGCGTGGAGCTGACCGTTACCGCTGCCACCTGGAACACACGCTGCCCGTTCCGGCCGGGTGAAAGTACGCTGTCAGCATGAGCGACGCTCGCACGACAGGAACGTTCCCGGTCAAGCGCGGATTGGCCGAGATGATGAAGGGCGGCGTCATCATGGACGTCGTCACCCCCGAGCAGGCCAAGGTCGCCGAGGACGCCGGCGCCGTCGCCGTGATGGCGCTCGAGCGCGTCCCCGCCGACATCCGCCGCGACGGGGGAGTGGCCCGCATGAGCGACCCCGAGATGATCGAGGCCATCGAGGCAGCCGTGTCGATCCCGGTGATGGCCAAAGTCCGAATCGGGCACTTCGTCGAGGCCCAGATCCTGCAGGCGTTGGGCGTCGACTTCGTCGACGAGTCCGAGGTGCTCACCCCGGCCGACGAGGCGCACCACATCGACAAGTGGGCGTTCGACGTCCCGTTCGTGTGCGGGGCGACCAACCTCGGCGAGGCGCTTCGGCGGATCTCCGAGGGTGCGGCGATGATCCGCTCCAAGGGTGAGGCCGGCA
>JBFGCT010000120.1:0-12542 GCA_041581055.1 Ilumatobacteraceae bacterium
AGCGTATTCGAAACGCCGCGGTCTCGCGCCCCCGCCGACCGCCTCCGGTGAGAGGTGAGACCACCTGTAGGTCTCACCTCTCACCGCAGCGGGCTTCGAACAGAAAACGCTCCGGTGAGATCCACGGTGACCTGTGGGTCTCACCTCTCACCGCAGCGGGCTTCGAGAACGCTCCGGTGAGATCCACGGTGACCTGTGGGTCTCACCTCTCACCGCAGCGACGGCGCTAGGTACAGATTGCACATATCGACGGCGCGGGGGTGGGCCACTACGGTCCCGATTCCCCTCGACTGACAAGGAGAACGAGATGTTGGTGCGACGTCGTGTGTCCGTCTTCCTGGTGGCGATCGGCCTGCTCGCCGCGTCGTGCTCGTCCGACGGGACCGACTCGACGGCCGAGGCGCCGACGGGCTCCTCGGCCGACCCGGTCGCCACCGATCCGGGCGGCGCCGACCCCGTCGACACCGAGCCGGCGACCACCGACGCCCCACCGGACGAGGGCACGGGCGCACCGCCCGCCACCGACGAGCCACCCGACGCGCCCGGCGGCACGCTCGTCGTCGCGATCAGCGACGACCCCGGCCAGTTCAACCCGGGCCTGACGACCAGCGGGTCCGTGCACACGGCCTCGGAGCTGATGTACAACGGGTTGATCTCCTACGACGAGGCGTACGCCCCCGAGCCCGACCTCGCCCTGAGCTGGGAGATCGAGGACGACGGCGCCCTGTACCGCTTCACACTGCGCGACGACGTGGTCTGGCACGACGGCACGCCGTTCACGTCCGCCGACGTCAAGTACACGTTCGAGAACGTCCTCACCGAGTTCCACTCGCGCACGACCGCGTCGGTCGGCGCGCTCCTCGAATCGGTCGACACGCCCGACGACACGACGGTCGAGTTCCGCTTCAGCGAGCCGTACGCCCCGCTGCTCCAGCAGCTCGACGTGACCGAGGCGCCCATCCTCCCCGCCCACATCTACGAGGGCGCCGACCCGCAGGAGAACCCGGCGAACCTCGCGCCGATCGGCACCGGACCGTTCATGTTCGACTCCCACACCCCCGACGAGGAGCTCGTGCTCGCCAAGAACCCGGACTACTTCGAGGACGGGCTGCCGATCCTCGACGAGGTCGTGATGCGCGTGATCCCCGACCCGGGAAGCCAGGTGCTCGCGCTCGAGAACGGCGAGGTCGACTGGCTGTGGGGCGTGCCGGGTCCGGATCTCGAACGGCTGCAAGCCGACGACCGGTTCGAGACGCTGAACACGCTCGTCAACCCCGGCGGCGCGAACTGCATCATGACCGTCAGCTTCAATCTCGACCGCCCCATGCTCCGGAACGCCCTCCTCCGTCGCGCGATCGCGCACGGGCTGGATCGGGAGGCGTTCCTCGAGCGGGTCGCGTTCGGCCAGGGCAACGTGGCGACGGCGCCGATCTCCAGCGGCATCCCGACCGCCTACGCCGACGGCCTCGACCTTCCGGACTTCGACCCGGCCGAAGCCGAGCGCCTGCTCGACGAGGCCGGATGGGTGCGCGACGGCGACGGCATGCGCACCGCGCAGGGCGTCGACGGCGTCGACGACGGCACACCGCTCACGATCGGCGTCCATCTCTTCCCGACCTTCGCGGCGTACGGCGAGCTGATGAAGGCTCTGCTCCTCGAGATCGGCGTCGACGTCGTGGTCAACGCCCTCGAGCGGGCCACGATGGTCGACGAGGTCTTCACCGTCCGGAACTTCGACACGAACATCATCAGCTACTGCAACGGCACCGACCCCGAGGTCGGGGTCCGGCGGATGTACATCTCGTCCAACATCGCGCCGATCCCGTTCTCGAACAGCTCGGGCTACGTGAACCCCGAGGTCGACGCGCTGTTCGACGAGGCCCGCAACACCGTCGACCCCGCCGCCCGCGCCGAGGTGTACCGAACGCTCCAGGAGATCCTCGTCGAGGAGCTCCCGTACTTCTGGCTCGTCGAGACCTCGTCGACGCGGATCTACAGCAGCGATTGCACAGGCTTCCGCTCGTTCGGTCACTTCGCGGAAGCGGCGAGCTGTGATCGCGGGTGACGCGTAGGTACGTCGTTCGGCGTCTCTTGCAGACCATCCCGATGCTGTTCGGGGTGGTGATCATCGGGTTCGCGCTCGTCCATCTCGCACCCGGCGACCCGGTCCTGGCGCTCGCCGGTGAGAACGGTGACGAGGCCTACTACGCCGAGATGCGCGAGCGGTTCGGGCTCGACCGCCCGCTCGTCGTTCAACTCTGGGAGTACCTGTCGCAGCTCGTCCAGGGCGACCTCGGGTCGTCGTCGATCAGGAAGAAGCCGGTGACCGACGTCATCTTCAGCCGGCTGCCGAACACGCTGCTGCTGGCCGGGACCGCGCTCGCGCTCTCGACGCTGTTCGGGCTGCTGGCGGGCGTCTGGGCCGCGGCCCGGCCCGGCGGCATCCGCGATCGCCTGATCTCGGTCGCCGTGCTCTTGCTGTACGCCATACCGGTGTTCTGGCTCGGACAGCTCGCCGTGCTCTGGCTCGGGCTCCGGCTGGGATGGTTCCCCGTCCAGGGCCGGACCGATGCCCGGAGCGACGCCACCGGCCTCACGCACCACCTGGACGTCGCCCACCATCTCGCGCTCCCGGCGCTCGTGCTCGCCTCGCAACAGATCGCCGTCGTGGCGCGCCTGACGCGGGCGAACGTGATCGAGGAGCTCGACGCGCCGCACATCGACGCCGCCCGATCCCGCGGTCTCACCGAGCGGCGGATCCTCTTCCGCCACGCCCTGCCGGGCGCCTTGCTGCCGGTGATCACCGTCGTCGGCAACCGGGTCGGCCACCTCGTGTCGGGCGCGGTGGTCATCGAGATCGTGTTCGGGTGGCCGGGGATCGGCCGGCTGCTCGTCACGTCGACGACCGACCGTGACGTGCCGGTGCTGCTCGGGCTGTTCCTGCTGATCGGGTTCGCGGTGCTGATCGCCAATCTGCTCACCGATCTCAGCTATCAGCTGCTCGACCCCCGTATCAGAGTCGGCGGACCGCGATGACCCGTCTCCGGATCTCGCTGTCGACGTCGATCGGCATCGGCCTGGTCGCCGTCGTGGCCACGCTCGCGCTGTTCGCCGACACGATCGCGCCGTACAACCCGTTCGCCCTCGCCGGCCCACCGCTCGACGCCCCGTCGAGCGCGCACTGGATGGGCACGGACGCGCTCGGTCGCGACCTCTTCAGCGGCATCGTCCACGGGGCGCGCACGTCGCTCCTCGTCAGTGTCGGGGCGGCGGTGCCGGCGGCGGTCATCGGCTTGCTGGTCGGGCTCGTCGCCGGATTCACCGGGGGCCTGACCGACGGCCTGCTGATGCGGATCACCGAGTTCCTGCAGATCATCCCCCGCTTCTTCCTCGCGATCGTCGTGCTCGCCATCTTCGGCGACGGCTACCGCAACCTGGTGATCGTCCTCGCGATCTCGTCGTGGCCGGTGATCGGCCGGGCGATTCGGGCACAGGTGCTGTCGCTGCGCGAGCTGCCGTACGTCGAGGCCGCCAGGCTGCTCGGGGCGCGCCGGTCGAGAATCATTCGCCGCGAGGTGCTCCCCGCGGTCTGGCCGACGGTGATCGTGATGACCGGCCTGCTGATGGCCGACGTGATCCTCATCGAAGCGAGCTTGAGCTTCCTCGGTCTCGGTGACGCCGACCGCTCCAGCTGGGGTCGCCTCGCGTCGGACGCGCAGCAGTACCTGCGGACCGCGTGGTGGTTGGCGTTCTTCCCCGGTGTGGCGATCGTCGTGGCGGTTGTCGGCGTGAACCTGATCGTCGACGGCGGTTCGGGCGGCCGGCCGCGCGGCCGCTGGCGCCGGAGCCACATCGACAGCGCCGTGCCGTCGTCGGGCGGCGCGTCATCCTCCCGAGTCGTCGAGCACTCGTAGTCGCCCGAGCATCGGCACCGCGATCGTCTCGCGTAGGCCGGTCGCCGACTCGACGACCAGCCCTCCGTCGGGGCCGATGTCGCGCGCGGTCCCGCGCAGCGACCCGTGCGGCAGCAGCGCCACCGACACCCGCCGACCGAGCGTCGTGCACCGGGACCGATAGGCGGCGACGAGCGCGGTCGGCTCGTCGAGGATCGCCGCCGCCCGGCGCAGCTCGCCGACGAGCGCCGCCGACAGCTCGCCCCGGGCCCCGATCGCGGCGGCCGGCGCCACGCGCCCGATGAGCACGGCGTGGTCGATCCGTCCGGGACCGAGCTGGGTGAGGGCCGAGATCGACACCGCGCAACCGGCATCGTGGTCGAGGGCGTCCGGCCACACGCACTCCTGGGGACGGCCGACGAGCCGGCCGATGGCATCGGCGACCCCGAGGCCGGCGGCGAGCCACACGAGGTCCACCTCGTTCGGCCCGAGCGCGGTCGGGCGAGCGACGACCGCCACGGCTATGGCGTCGTCCTCGTGCCACTGCACTCCCCCGCGGTGACGGGCGGCGATCTCGCTGTCGACGACGTACGCGGCGCCGGCGGGCGCGTCCTCCTGCCGTGCCCACTGCTGTGCGAGCGCGTCGATCGAGCCGGCGACCGCCGCCCGCCGCACCTCGGCGGTCACGGCCCGGCCAGCCGAGGCTCGAGCCGATCGATCCGCCAGCGGCCGGCGTCGTCCGCGCTGAGCACCAGCCGGCCGGCCGACCACGGCTCGGCGCCCGGCAATGTCGACGGGCTGCCCAGCTCGACCACAACCCGACCCTCCTCGAACGGGTCGGGGCCGGACAGCGGCTCGAGGTGTTCGAGGTCGACGCTGCGGAGGTCGCGCCGCAGCCCACCGACGAGCCGGGCCTGGAACTCGTCGAGCTCGGTGGGGTCGGCCACGCCGTCGTCGATCCGCGACGCGATCACCCGATCGAATCCCCTCGCGCGCGCGACCGACAGCGCCGTCGACCGTCCGGCGTCGCTGAGCAACTCCCACACCGTGGTGTGCTCGCCCCACACGATGGCGCGGACGAAGTCCCTCGCCGCCTCCACGGGATCAGCGCTCACGGACGCACCCAGCCGTTGGCCTCCAGGATGTCGCGCACGCGTACGCGCTGCGGCCCGAACAGCAGGTCGTGGACGACGCGATCGAGCCGCTCGTCGAACACCTCCTGCCGTCCGGATTCCCGATGCGCCGCGCACAACGCCGCGCACGTCGAGTCGAGCACGGCCTCGGGCAGCTCCATCAGCACCGGCAGCATCGAACGGAGCACGGCCTCGTACTCGTCGGGCGAGATCGCCGTGACGGCGTCGGCGAGCCCCGTCACGTCACGACGCAGACGCTCGCCCCCGGCGCGCGAGGCCAGCAGCAGTCGCTCCCGCAGCAGCGACCGGCGCTCGATCTCGTCGGCGGCCACCAGCAGCGCCACGAGATGGTCCGCCCGGGTTCCCTCCGCTCCATCGGCGCGCAGCCGCTGTTCGAGCCGATCGAGCGTGTCCGCCGCGGTTCGCCACTGCGCGGCGTGCAGACGGGGATCGAAGATCCAGAGCGCGATCTCGACCCTGGCCATCGCCCGTTGGAGATCGAACGGCGACGCGCGCCGCTCGTAGGCCACCGCCAGGCTGTGCTGAACCATCGCGTGCTGGAACGGAAAGGCGTTGACGGTGAGGATCAGCGCGCTCGAGTGGAACGCGCCGATCGCGTCGTCGATCGTCCAGCGGGCGTCGCCGCGTGCGACGAGTTCGAGGATCGCGGTGCCCAACCCGTGCGCCGCGATGCCGCGCTGTGGCGCGCCGTCGTCGAGGTCGGCCATCGCCTCGGCGTAGTCCTCGATCGCGCCGCACAGCGACGCTCGGTCGGCCATCGCCTGCAACGCCTGAGCACGGTTGATCCGCGCCGCGGCGCGGACGCGACGGGCCTCGTCGTCATCGGCTGAGTCGACCAGCGCGAGCGCCCGGCCGAGCGGCTCGATGGCATCCGCCGGCCGTCCGACCTCGGCGCTTGCCAGGCCCTGGTTCACGAGCGAGGCGGCCAACTCCGGGCCCGGAACCCGGCCGTCCAGCAGCCGGACCGCCGCGTCGAAGAGCCCCACCGCCCGCTCCGACCGGCCGAGCTGGCGGTGACAGTTGGCCGCCGCGGTGATCACACGGGCGTGTTCGACCGGTGAGCGGGCCGGGGTGAGGATGCGGGCGCTCTTGTCGAGCAGGCGCAACGCGTCGCGCACGTCGTCGTCGTGCCGCGCCGTCTCGCTCTTCGCCAGCGCCAGCCGGTAGGCGGCGAAGGCCCAGCGATCGGGTTCGCTGGCGATTTCGACGCTCCCCAACTCCGCTTCCAGGTGCTCGATGGTCATGGCGCGGCGAACTCTCCGATGCACCGTTCCACCTCGCGGATCGCGACGTCCACCGCGTCGCGGATCGTGTCGGTGAGCCCCTCGCCGAGCGACTCGATCTCGACCGGCTGACACCCGACGATCACCGTGCGCGCGGGAAGCACCCCCACCGCGTTGGCGACCATCAACGCCAGTTCGGGCGTCGCGAGGTGCATGTCCGCCAGGAGGTCGTGCCGCGCCTCGACGGCGAGCCCTTGCACGTCGGTCACGTGGGGCTCGATCACCATCACCGTCCCGGGCGGCCGTCCGTGGTCGACCGCGTCCACCACGATCAACGCGTCGTACCCGGCCATCAACTCGTGCACGAGATGGATCCCACCGATACCCGTCTCGGCGACGGTGACGCCCGCGGGCAGGACGCGGTCCACGAGGCGACGTGCGACCTCGACCCCGAACCCGTCGTCGCCGTGCAGGACGTTGCCCACCCCCACCACGAGGATGCGCCGGCGCTCGCTCATCGCCCGGCCGACTCGGCCACGCGCACGCAGTAGCCGTGCACGGTCCACCAGGTGATGTAGTCCTCGAACTCCGACCACGCGTCGTCGTCGAGCTGTTCGCGCAGGTGCTCGTGCCGCTTGTGGACCTCGGTGGCGATGATGCGGTCGAGCGCGGCGATCGTCCGGTCGACGCCGATCAGCGAGACCGTCGCGGCGTCTCCCGACCGGAGGGTCACCCCGATCGAGTTCGCCTCCTCGGTGAACGTCTCGATGTCGACGGGGACGATCTCGGCCACGACGCCGGCGGACTGCTCCTCGGCGCGCCGGAGGCAGTAGCCGACGAGCAGCGCCGTGCTCGCCCAGTCGGCGAGCTCGGTCACCGGCTGTTGGGCGCGTTCGGTTTCGAGGCAGCGCTGCCGATAGCGCCGGGCCGGTTCGCTCAGCGGGTGTGTCTGCGCGAGCGCGCGGGCGGCGAAGCAGAGATCCCCGATCGGGTCGTCGTCGGCGTCGACACTCATCGAGGATGGCTCGAGATCGTGAGGCCGGTCACCACCTCGCCGTCGGGGGGCGGCGGGTGCGGCGCCTCGGTCGCGTCTTCCAACTCGACCCGGCGGAAGTCGACCCAGTGCTCGCGCAGCGCCACCTCGATCCGTGACGCCACCGTCTGGTCGGCCGCCGTGCAGCCGTTGCAGCTGCCGTGCATCCTGAGCCGGACGACGCCGTCGACGGCGCCGAGCACCTCGATCTCGCCACCGTGGGAGTGCACGTACGGGCGCACCTCGTCGAGCGCGAGCTGGACCACGCGGTCGACCGCGGAGGCGTCGACGCCGACGCCGCGGCTGTACGTGGCGAGCAGCTCGCCGACCACCGGGTCGAGCGCGGCCTGTTCGAGGAACAGCTCACCGCGCCACTGGCGCACCATCTCCACGAACCGGCCGAGGCCGTCCCGGTGGAAGACGTCGAGCCAGTCGACCAGCTCCTCGACGTCGCCCGCCACCGCCGGATCGCCGTGTTCGAGCAGCCGCTCGACGACCTCGCCGACGCGGTCCAGGATCTGGTCGTACCCGAGCTCGTCCACGGTCATCGTCCGACTTCGTCGCGGACCATGTCGAGCACCGCGCCGACGGCCTCCTCGACCGGCTCGGAGAACCCCCACCCGAACTCGGTCTCGGCCGGCTCGACTTCGATCACGGTCGTGTCGGGCGGCAGCGCGCTCCAGTGCCGGCACACGGCCAGCGTGTGGTCGAGGTCGATGATGCCGCCGACGGACTCGGCCAGCCGGTCGTGCACCTCCTGGTCGTCGGGCATCGGTGTGTCCACGAGGTCGTACCGGCGGATGGTCCCGGCCGGATCGGCGCCGCGCGGCGTGCAGCCGATGAGGACGACCTTGACGGGCAGCAGTTCCTGGAGCCGGTGCATGACGCGGTGCGCAGCGTACGACAGGTCTTCGAGCACGACGTCGTCCGGCCAGTCGAGGTCGGCCGCCCGCGCCAGCCAGTTGGTCCCGAAGTCGAGGTCGCGCAACCACGGCAGTCCGATCCCGCCGACGAGCACGCACCCCGGCCGCATCGGCCCGGCCGAGCGGATCTGCGACCCGGGGCCCAACATCGTGTCGAGCGCCTCGTCGCGCTCGGCGGTCATTCCAACGTGCACCCACACGAGTTGACCTCGCGCGTGATGATCCCCCGGCCCGTGTCCATGTGGGTGGTGCAGGGCATGCACGGGTCGAAGCTGCGGATCGCCCGCAGCACGTCGATGCCCTTGATGTCGTCGTCGCCCACGCTCTCGAGGAGCGGCGTGCCGACGATCGCCTCCTCGTACGGGCCGGGACTGCCGAGCGGGTCGCGGGGCGACGCGTTCCACGTCGACGGCGTGTTGATCTGGTAGTTGACCAGCTTGCCCTTGTCCATGTGCATGTGGTGGGTGAGGTAGCCGCGGCCCGCCTCCCAGACACCGACCGAGACGCGCTCGTCGCGCGGCACCTTGAACGGCGTGGACACCTTCGTCTCGCCTTTGCGCCAGTACTCGAACGCCTGCATCAGGCAGATCATCCCGATCGCCGCGGTGAACGCCACCCCGTAGGCGCGGCCCCGGTTGCGCTCGAACGCGTTGAGCTTGGCCGGGATCTTCCAGTTGAGCTCCATCTCCGGGAGGTCGTGGGCGGGCATCAGGATCCGCAGGCCGTCGCCGGTCGCCTCGAGATACGGGTTCTCCGGGAGCTGCCGGGCCATCGCCGTGGTCCACATCCGGCCGTACACGCCGGTCTCCATCGAGATGCGGTCCCACCGGGGGGCGGTCGACCAGGAGTACTTCTCCTTGAAGTTCTTCCCCTCCGGCCGGGGGATCGTCTCCTTGTTCCAGGCGTGGTACGGCGAGAGGGGGTTGCCGAGCTCGTCGGTCGGGAAGCGGGGGCCGCCGTTGCCGGTCCAGTCGTCGTAGTACGAGTGCTCGACGAACTCCTCGATCCCCATGTTGATCTCGGTGATCTTCGTGGTGACCAGCTCGCCGTCCTTGATGATGCCCGGCGCCGAGTACCGCGCCCGGCCCCACGTGTCGATGTTCTGGTAGGTCGCGTCGTAGACGTCCGGGTCGTCCCAGATCCCGGTCTGGATCAGGTTCGACGGCCGGTGCCCGACGTCGGAGTAGCGCGGGTCGACGGCGAGGAAGAAGTCGCAGATGTCGTCCCAGATCAGCGCCAGCCGCTTCGCGTAGTCGAACATGTTGCCGAGGTTGGCGTAGTACTCGTTGAACGTCGACGTGGTGACCGTCGTGGACACCCCACCGGGCACGAGCGTGGACGGGTGCGGGTACTTGCCGTACATCAGGGTGCACATCGTGCGGGCGATGCGCGTGTACTGCAGCGCCTCGAGGTAGATCGACCCCTCGAGCGGGTTGAACCCGTCCATGATGTCCTTGACGGTGCCGAAGCCGTGGACGTTGGCGTTCGGCGCCGGGGTCGCCGAGGCGAGATCGACGAGTTCGGGGTTGGTGACCGACACGATCGCCGTCGAGTAGTCGGGGCCGGCGAGCAGCCCGAGGTGCAGCGGGTGGTCGTAGAACATCTCCGCCACCTCGCCGAGGTTGCGGACCGTGACGCCGAGCGGGGGCGGCGTGATGCCGAACGCCATCTCGATCCCGAGCGACGCGACGGTGGAGTGCACGCCGCCGCACACGCCGCACGCCCGCGACGAGATGTCGATCGCGTCGCGCGGGTCGCGGCCCTTGAGGATGATCTCGTAGCCGCGGAACAGCATCGCCATCGAGTGCGCCTCGACCGCCGCGCGGGTCTCGAGGTCGAGCACCGTGTGCACGGCGAGCGCGCCCGCCACGCGGGTGACCGGGTCGATGCTCCACTCGCGCAGCCGCGGCGGCGCCGCCATCGAGCCGGCGCTCCTGCGGCTCGCCGCCTCGCGCACGAAGTCGCGCGGCTCGGCGACGGTGACGGCGTACGGGTCGCCGGCGCCGCCGATCAGCGACGCCTTGCCGTTGTCGTCGAACTGGATCGGCAGGTTCTTGAAGCACATCGTCAGCGACCGCCCTCGTGCGTGTGTTGCTTGCGTGAGTACAGGCGGTGGATCAGCCGCTCGACGCCGACGGGTTGGGTGTCGTAGCGCGCCCAGCCGCTCGGCAGATCCCGGCTGGACCACCGGTCCGAGCGCATCTTGTCGCGCTGGGACACCATCCGCAGGCGGCGGATGAATCCGCCGGTGACCCGGGACGCGTTCGTCGACAACATCGCGCCGGGCGGCCGCTCGTAGATCGGCGAGAACTTGTCGGGGAAGCCGGGCATCGTGCAGCCGATGCAGATGCCGCCCATGTTCATGCAGCCGCCATGACCGTCGGCGATGCCGCGCTCGGCGATGTTGCACTGCACGATCGGCCCCCAGCATCCGAGCTCGACGAGGCACTCCTTGTCGCCGTAGGACTGGGCGAACACGCCCTCCTCGTAGTACCCGGCGCGCGGGCATTGGCGGTGCACGGTCTCGGTGAACAGCCACGCCGGCCGGCCGAGCTCGTCGAACTCCGGCAACGGCGCGAGCCCGTTGAGGAACAGCAGCGCCGCCGCCGCCGTCTCGGTGATGTTGTCGCCGATCGGCGAACAGCCGGGGACGTTGATCACGGGCAGCCCGAGCGTCGACCGGTAGTCCTTGCCGAGGTGGTCCATGACGCCCATCGCGTTGGTCACGTTGCCGTGCGCCGCCGGGATGCCGCCCCACGTCGCGCACGTCCCGATCGCCAGGACCGCGGCGGCGCCGGGCGCCATCCGGTCGAGCCATTCGAGGCTCGTGATCTGGCGGCCGGTCTCGCGATCCTCGCCGAGCCCCATCCAGTAGCCGTCGCCGGAGATCGACTCGTCCATGATCGACCCCTCCCAGGCGATCAGGTACGGGGCGTCGAGCTTGCCCTCGGCCGCCAGCCGCAGATTCTCGACCCACTCCGCGCCGGACTCGACCGACAGCACGGTGTGGACGAGCTCGACGCGCGGCAGACCGGGCACGCGCCCGTTCAGGAGGTCCTCGACCGGCGGGTGCGTGGCGCCGGAGATCGCGATCGTGCACCCGTCGCAGCTGGCGCCGACGATCCAGAACAGGTACGCCTTCTGCAGGGGGCCCTGCGACACGAGATCGCGCCGACGGGGGCGCTGACCGCTGCGCAGGGCGAGTGGCGCGAGCGGGCTGGCCGGATCGGTGATGAGGGGCTTGGCCTCGATCTCGCCGTGCGTCGATCCCGGCATCACCCTCGTGTACTGCGTCATCGCTGGCCTTCCTCCGGTGTCGCCCTGGGCGAAACAGTAGCTCGTAAATGCGAAACGCATCTACCTCACTTCTTGGCCTAGTGTGAGTGCCGCGATCGAAAGGAGCAGCGCATGTCGACAGGCTGGGTGATCGGATACGTCATCGGTGGGGTCCTGGTCGCGGTGGTCGTCGTGCTGCTCCTGTTGATGATCCGCGGGGCACATCGGGCGGCGCTCAAAGCCGAGGCGGTGCTCGAAGCGTTGCTCGAAGCGCGTGACAACACGGCGCCGCTCTGGGCGGTCAACGACGTCAACGAGGCGATCGAGCGGGTGACCGACGGCGCCGGCGCGGTGCGCGCACATCTCGCGTCGAAGGGAGCGTCGTCATGAGCACGCACGCGCTGTGGTGGCTGACCTTGGCGCTCGGCCTCGTGGTGTCGGTCATCGCCGTCGTGCTGCTGCACACCTTCTACCTGCAGGTGCGCCGCATCGAGCGCGGCGCCGACGCGATCTGGGAGGCGGGCAAGCAGGTGGCCCGCAACACCGCCACGAGCTGGATGCTGCACCAGACCACCGTCCGCCTCGACGGTCTCACCGAGGAGGCGCTGCGCCACGACGCCTTGCTCGACGACGTGTCGGCCGGCACGAAGGGAGAGCGGTGATGCGCAACCTGCTCATCGTCCTGACCGTGGTCGAGGTCGTCATCTTCGTCGGCGCCCTCGCCGTCTATCTCATCGTGATCTCCCGCTCGCTGTCGAACATCTCGATGAAGCTGGCGAAGGTGACCTTCGGCGTGCGCGCCATCGAGACACAGTGCTCGTCGATCGGGCCGTCGGTGGCGCGGGTGAACGAACAGCTCACCGTGATCGCCGGCGCGCTCGACGGCTTGGTCTCCAAGGCCGAGGAGGTGGGCAGCTCGACGTGAGCACCGACGCGCCCGCACCGAAGTCCGACGCGCTGGCGGCGCTCTACTGGCGCAGCGAGATCCTGCAGGTCATGTACTGGCTGCGCGGCGAGGGGTTCGGCGACGTCGTCGACCC
>JBFGCT010000121.1:0-12533 GCA_041581055.1 Ilumatobacteraceae bacterium
GTCGGCAGGCTCGGCGGCCCCGGCGTCGGCGACGGCCCCGGTGTCGGCAGGCTCGGCGGTCCCGGCGTCGGCGGTCCCGGCCCCGGTGTCGGCAGGCTCGGCGGTCCCGGCGTCGGCGGTCCCGGCCCCGGTGTCGGCAGGCTCGGCGGTCCCGGCGTCGGCGGGATCGATGGTCTCGGCGGCGGCCTCGGTCTCGGCGGGATCGCCGGGCTCGGTGGTGTCGCTGGCCTCGGGGGCCGGGGCGGCGGCGGCGACGGGCGCGTCGCCGGCGGGAGCGTTGTCGGCGACCGGCGCGGCGGCGGCCACGCCGCGCTGCACGCCGTCATCGGCCGTCGACGCGGCCACCTGGTCGGCGACCGGCGCCGCGGCGGCCACGCCGCGCTGCACGCCGTCATCGGCCGTCGACGCGGCCACCTGGTCGGCGACCTCGGCGGCGGTCTCGGCCGCGACCGCGTCGACCGCGGCGGCGGGCGCCCCGGTGGCGGCGAGCAGATCGGCCGCGTCGGCGGCCGCATCTTCGACGACGGGCTGCTTGACGGCGGCGAGGCGGGCGTCACGATCGGCCTGCGCCTGGGCGGCGGCGGCGCGGGCGGCGGCCTGCTCGGCGTCGAACGCCGCGGCCTCCTCCGGCGAGCGCTCGGCCACCGGGCTCGGCTCGGGGTTGCGCTTGTTGGCGATGAACCGGCCCTCGTCGACGGCGTCGGCGATGACGCGGGCGAACAGGCTGTTCGAGCGGATCGCGTCGTCGTTGCCCGGGATCGGGTACTGGATCACCTCGGGGTCGACGTTGGTGTCGACGACCGCGACCACCGGAATGCCGAGCTTGTTCGCCTCGGTGACGGCGATGTGCTCCTTCTTGGTGTCGAGCACGAAGATCGCGTCCGGCGGCTTCTTGAGGCTGCGCAGCCCGCCGAGGTTGCGCTGGAGCTTGGTCAGCTCGCGGTCGAGCAGCAGGGCCTCTTTCTTGATCATCGCGTCGAACTCGCCCGAGGCCTGCATGCGCTCGTACTCGAGCATCTTGGAGACGCGCTTGGAGATCGTCTCGAAGTTGGTCAGCATCCCGCCGAGCCAGCGCTCGTTGACGTACGGCATGCCACACTTCTCGGCGTAGCTCCGCACCGGGTCCTGTGCCTGCTTCTTGGTGCCGACGAAGAGGATGTTGCCGCCCCCGGCGACGAGGTCGCGGACGAAGCCGTAGGCGTTCTCGACCCGGCTGAGCGTCTGCTCGAGGTCGATGATGTAGATGCCGTTGCGCTCGCCGAAGATGAAACGCTTCATCTTCGGGTTCCAGCGCCGGGTCTGGTGTCCGAAGTGGGCGCCGGCCTCGAGCATCTGACGCATGGTGATGACAGCCATGTTGGTGTTCTCCTTGTGCGGTTTCTCCCGTCGGTTGGCGCCGAAGCGACCGCGTGTGAACCGGCGGGACTGTGAGTTGGCGCTGCGCGCAGCGTGCGAAGGGATCGCCCGGGCGATGCTACCGGCGGGTCGGGGCGGTCACTCCCGGCACCGCAGCATCGGCGGGGGCGCCGGACGAGGCGGGCCGCCGTCGAGCGGGATCAGGCGCGGCCGGCCAACCAGGCGACCGAGGTGTGGGGCCGGATCGACGTAGCTCCCGCCGACCCGGAGCCCGAAGAAGAACGCCCGGCCGACGGTGCCGACGACCGCCCCGGCCACGACGCGGTCGCCGCGGGCGACCGCCGTGCCCGCCAACCGCCCGTAGGTGACCTTCCACCCGCTGGCCAGCGTGACGACGACGTAACGCGTCCCGGCCACGGCGCCGCTGAATGCGACCGTGCCGGCCGCCACCGAGCGCACCCGCCCGCCGGGCGCGGTCCGATACTCCAGCCCGCGGTTTCCGGCGCACCACGGGCACGGCGGAGGCCGGAACGGGTCGACGACCACGCCGATGACCGGCTCGCGCCAGCAGGCCGCCGACACCCGCTCATCCATCACCACCGACCAGACCATGCACAACGCGAGGGCCACCGCCGCTGACCGGGTCGCCGACCGGCGGGCCGCGGCGATCGCCCGACCCCGCCGTCGCTCGGGGGGCGTGGGGCGCGGCGCGGGCGGTCTCCGGCGCGCGCCGCGTGCTGACGAACCGTTCTGGACGCTGGTCGCCGATGTCATCGACCTCTCCTCCGCCGCGGCGCGGGCGCGCCGGCCTGATACGCGGGCCGTGATGCGGCGGCGAACGGACGCGGGAGCCGCGTCGAGCGGGTCAGACCGCGCCGAGCGCGGTCAACCGGGAGCGCAGATGAAGCACCGACTTGGTGTGGATCTGCGAGACGCGGCTCTCGGTGACGCCGAGCACCTCGCCGATCTCGGCCAGCGTCAACCCCTCGTCGTAGTAGAGCGACAGCACGAGCTTCTCCCGATCGGGGAGCTTCTTGATCTCCTCGCGCATGAGATGGCTCAACTCGAGATCCTCCACCACCGCCGAGGGCGACCCCGAGCCGGAATCGTCGGGCGCGGCCGGCTCGGCGCCGGCGGCGATCGCCCGGTCGAGCGGGCCGACGGTGGTGCTGGCGATCGCCGACAACCACTTGGCCAGATCCTCGACCGAGATCCGCAGCTGTTCGGACAACTCCTCGTCGGTCGGGCCGCGACCCAATCGGTGCTCCAACTCGGAGAACGCCCGCTCGACCTCGCGCGCCCGGCTGCGCACCGAGCGCGGCACCCAGTCGAGCTGCCGGAGACCGTCGTACACCGCGCCACGGATGCGGGGCACGGCGAACGTCTCGAACTTGACGCCGCGCTCGGGATCGAAGCGCTCGATAGCGTCGATCAGACCGAACACGCCGGAGCTGACGAGGTCGCCCGGGTCGACGCTCGACGGCAATCCGGCGCCGATACGGCCGGCGACGAACTTGACGAGCGGCGAGTAGTGGACGATCAGGTGATCGCGGGCGGCGCTGTTGTGTCGCTTGAGCCACCGATTCCATTGCATCTGGAGGTCGGCGTCTTCGGGAACGATGCTCATGCTCTGGGGTGTGCCTCGCGATAGGCGCTCGAGAGTCGTTCTCGGCTGACGTGAGTGTAACGCTGGGTCGTCGCCACATCGGTGTGTCCGAGCAGCTCCTGCACGGCGCGCAGATCGGCGCCGCCATCGAGGAGGTGGGTGGCGAAACTGTGCCGGAGGGCGTGCGGATGGGTCGGCGTCGGTGACCGGCGGTCGATGATCCGCCGCACGTCGCGCGGGGTGAGCGGGTTGCCCCGCTCGTTGGCGAACAGCAGGTCGCCCCGCTCGGCGGGAACCACGTCGGCCCGGATCTCGAGCCATCGGCGGACGGCCGCGACCGACGCCTCGCTCAGCGGAACCCGTCGTTGCTTGGCGCCCTTGCCCCACACGGTCGCCGCCGCGTCGGCCAGCGCGAGCGCCGAGACCGTCATGCCGCACAGCTCGGTCACGCGCAGCCCGGACCCGTAGAGGATCTCGAGGACGGCGTCGTCGCGGCGCAGCCGCCATTCGGGCTCGGACTCGCCGGGCCGCCCGTCGAGCAGCGCCGACAGCGCGCCGCCGTCGAGCACCCGCGGCAACCGTCCGGCCCCGCTCGGAACCGAGATCGCGGCCGTCGGGTCGACGGTGGCCCCACCGGAGGCGACCGACCACCGGAAGTAGCGGCGGATCGCCGCGGTCTTGCGGGCGATCGACCGGCGGGCGTAGCGGCGGGTGGTCAGGTGGGCGAGATAGCGCCGGATCGTGCTGCGCTCGACGAGCGCCGGATCGGCCAACTCGCCGCGTGCGCACCACGCGGCGAACGCCTCGATGTCGGAGCGATACGACGCGACCGTGTTGGCGGAAAGCGACGTGAGCGCGCGGCAGAACTCGTCGATGCGCCAGGACTCCACGGCGCCGATCGTATTGCCACGGCCCGGTGCTCGGCGCGGATGGCCCCGTGACCGTCACGCGCGATCGCTCCCGGACTCGACCGCTTCGAACCAGCCGCCGGAGTCGACGAGCCATCCGTCCCGCTCGAGACGGGCGATCACCATCGCGACCTGGCCGATCGACAGGTCGAAACGGGCCGCGAGGCCGTCGACGGTGAGCGGCTCGGCGCGGCACGCCTCCAAGACCGCGGCGTCATCGCCGCGCGGGCGCGGCCGGGGATCGAAGCGGGACCGGTTCGCCCGCCGATGATCGAGGCCGAGCGCGATCAGCAGATCGCCGGAGTCGAGTGCCGGCGCGGCACCGTCGCGGAGCAGTTCGTTGGCGCCCGCCGACGCTCGGCTCCGCACCGAGCCGGGCACGGCGAACACGCCGATGCCCCTGGCCGCGGCCTCCCGCGCGGTGATCAGGCTCCCACCCCGCTCGCGGCTCTCGACGACGACGAGCACCTCGCTCAGCGCGGCCAGGATGCGGTTGCGCAGGGGGAAGCGGAAGGCGTCCGGGCTCGTGCCCGGCGGCCACTCCGACACGATGACGCCCCGGGCGGCGACCTGTTCCCACAGCTCGGCGTTTCGACGCGGATACGGCACGTCGAGGCCGTTGCCGACCACGGCCGCCGGGGCCGCGGCATCGGCGGCGAGCGCGCCGCGATGGGCCGCGCCGTCGATCCCCCGGGCCAGACCGCTCACGACGACGACGCCGGCGGCGGCCAGCTCGTACCCGAACCGCGCCGCTGTGGCGTTGCCCTGTTGGGTCGAGTTGCGGGTGCCGACGACGCCGACCCGCCTGGCGTCGAGGACGGTCAGGTCGCCGCGGGCGAACAGCGCCGGCGGACACGCCGGATCGCCGGCGAGCTGCGGTGGGAACCGATCGTCGGTCGCCATGACGATGTCGACGCCCAACGCCGCGCACTCCTCCCAACACCGTCGGGGGCGGCGGCGCTCGCCATCGCGCCGCCAGGCCGCGGCGAGGTCCGGCCATCGCTCGAAGATCGCCGCCAGCGGAGGTGGCGCCGCGGCGCGCCCGCTCGCGATGTCGAACGCCTCGGCCGGGTCGTGGCGGGCGAGCAGTCCGCGGAGTCGGGCCGACGTCATCCGGTCGAAGCCGGAGAGCGCCGCCACGTAGGCCTCGGCGGGCAGGTCGTCGCTCATGCCGCCCGTCCCCAACGGCGGGCGGGCGCCAGCGGGGCCCGCAGGCGGAGCGCGGTGGCGACGTCCTCCGCGCCGACGACCTCGGTGGGGGGCGACCGCAGGTCGGCGATCGTCCGCGCCACCCGCCGCACGCGGTGATAGCCCCGCCCGGTCAACCGGTCGTTTTCCATCTCGCCGCGCAACAGCGCGCGGGCCGCCGCGTCGATCGGGGCGACCTCGTCGAGTTGCGGCGCCGCGATCGCCGCGTTGAGCACCCCCTGTCGGCCGATGGCCAGCTCGCGGGCGGCGGCCACCCGCGCCGCGACGACGGCGGTCGGCTCCTCGGGCCGGACGTCCAGGAACTCGTCCACCGCCGGACGGTGCACGCTCACGCGGAGGTCGAAGCGGTCGAACAGCGGGCCGGAGACGCGGCCGGTGTATCGGCTGATCCGGGCCTCGCCGCACTGGCAGGCCCCCGGCGGCCCGCCTCCGCACGGGCACGGGTTCATCGCCGCGACGAGGAGGAACGCCGCCGGCAGCGCGGCGTGCACGTTGGCCCTGGCGACGCGGACGACGCCCTCCTCCAGTGGTTGGCGCAGGCCGTCGAGCACCTGCGGCGCGAACTCGGCGAGCTCGTCCATGAACAGGACGCCGCAGTGGGCGAGCGAGATCTCCCCCGGCCGCAGCGACCCGGACCCGCCGCCGACGAGCGCCACCATCGACGCGGTGTGGTGGGGCGCGCGGAACGGCGGCGTGACGACGAGGCCCTCCGGCGGGAGCCCGACCCCGGCCGCCGAGTGCACCATCGTGACCGCGAGCGACCGCTCGCGGTCGAGCGGCGGGAGGAGGCCGGGCAGCCGTGACGCGAGCATCGTCTTCCCGGAGCCCGGGGGGCCGATGAACAGCGAGTGATGGCTCCCGGCGGCCGCGATCTCCAGCGCGGCGCGCGCGGTCTGCTGCCCGTGGACGTCGGCGAGATCCGGCACGACGGGTCTGGCACGGGGGACCGCGGGCGGCTCGTGGTCGGTCCACGGCCGCTCGGACCCGAGCACCTCGACCAGCTCGACGAGATCGCGAACCAGGCGGACCCGCCCCATGGCGGCCACGTGCGCCTCGACACCGCTGTCGACCGGGACGACGACGTCGAGTTCGCCGAGCACGCCGACCATCGGGGCGACCCCCGGCACCGCGCGCAACGAGCCGTCGAGCCCGAGCTCGCCGATGAACGCCAGCCCGGCGACCGACTCGGCGGTGACGACGCCGGACGCGACCAGCACGCCGAGGGCGATCGCCAGGTCGAGGCCCGAGCCGGTCTTGCGGTGTTGCGACGGGGCGAGGTTGACGGTGATCTTCTGGGACGGCCACTGACGCCCGCTCGACATCACCGCGGCGCGCACGCGGTCGCGCGCCTCGCGGATCGACTCGTCGGGCAGGCCGACGATGTTGAACGCCGGGAGGCCGGCGCCGACGTGGACCTCGACGGTGACGCGGTGGCCTTCGGCGCCGAACAGGACGGCGGACGGGATAGACGCGAGCATGGCGACCTCCTGACGACGCGGCGCGAGCCGCACGGGTTCGGAGGAGGGACGCTGCGGCCCCACGACGCCCGGCACGACGGCCGGCACGGACGACGGTACCTCGACGGTGTCACAACCCCGACCGGCACAACGGCCGGCCCGACCGGCGCGCCCCGAGCGGCGGAGCTGCGCCAGCCCGGCTGGGCCCGGCGCGGTGCCGACCGTTTCGGCCACGCCCATGCGACAATGCGGCCCGTGTCAGCCCGCCTCCCACGACCGCTCGGTCTCGTCACGTTCGTCGTCGCCGGATCGCTGCTCGCCGGGTGTGGCGACGACGGCGGCGGGAGCGCGGAGCGCTTCTGCGGCGAGATCGAGGCGAACAAGGGGATCCTCACCGACCCGACGCTGGTCTACAGCGACGACATCGAGCCGCTCCTCGAGCTCTACCGGGAGATCGCCGACCTCGCGCCGCTGGCGATCGAGGCCGAATGGCGCGAGCTCCTCACGACGTACGAGACGGCGAGCACTGTCGTGCCGGGCGACGTCGAGTCCGAACAGACCGCCTTGGCGGCCGCGTATCAGTCCGAGTCGGCCGCCGTCGCCGTCGCCGACTGGCTCCGCGCCAACTGCGCGGTCGACCTCGGCCCGCTCACCACGATCGTCGAACGCCCGTAGCGGAAACCGGGCACGGGGTGGCAACCGGCGGGCGGGGCGGTCCGTGTAGGAGGGTGTGTCCGTGTATGTGCCCGTGTGTGAGGGTGTGGCAGTGACCACCGCCGACTTCGACGCGTTGTTCGACGAGGAGTACCCCAAGCTCGTCGCGCTCGGAGTCTCGATGTCGGCCGGCCGCGAGATCGCCCGCGAGCTGGCCCGGGAGACGATGGCCCGAGCCCACGATCGGTGGGCTGAGCTGGAACGATACGACAACCCGGCGGCGTGGCTCCGGCGGGTGATGAGCAACCTTCTGATCGACCACCATCGTTCGGTCACCGCGCGGGAGTCGGCGCTGCGGCGGCTCGAGGCGACCGCGACCACCCACCACGAGCCGCCTGCGCCGCCGTCGCGGTGGACCGACCACATCGCACCGCACGCGGTCTTTCGGCGGGGCGCGACATTGCTGCTGATCGCCGCCGCGACGGTGGCGGTCGGCGTCGGGGCCCTCGTCGTGTTCGGCGACCGCGGCGGGGCGCCGACACTCGTCGTCGACGCTCCGGTGACCGCGCCGCCCGAAACCGCGCAACCCACGACGACGACGCCGGAGACCGCGCCGCCGGCGTCGACGGCCGCACCGGCCCCGAGCGCGTCCACGTCGCCCGCCGCGTCCGCGCCGCCAACCACCTCCGCCGCCACCCCCGTCGCGACCACCGCCGCCCCGCAGACGATCGCCGTCGACGCCGCCGACCCGCCGCCGCTCTCGACGCCGCAGCCGTTCGTCACGATCCCCCGCGGGCCCGACCCGAACGGCAACGGCGTGTACGTCGCGGTGGGCGAGAACGTCGTCGCCGTTCGCCAGCCGACTGGCACCGACGTCACGCTGATCGACTTCGAGGTGGACGGCGCCGGGGCCGCCGCCGCGACCGGCGTGCGCACCGCCGTGCTCGACGAGGCGCTGCACTCGATCGTGGTGGGGCCGGGCGATGTGATCTACGGCTTCGGCGACCCGATCTTCCAGGACGGATCCGCGATTCCGACCTTCCGCTACGTCGCCGTCGCGCTGTCGGGCGATCGGGCCGGCAACGTGCTGGCCGCGCGCCAGCTCCCGGCGAACCCGTACCTGGAACTGCCCCGCGGCTCGTTCGGCCACGGGCCCGACGGGGTGATCGACCGTGGGCGATCGGTCAACAGCACCGTGATCGAGTACGTCGACCGGGACGGCGCGCCGGCAACATGGTCCGGGCCCGACCCGGTCATGGTCGAAATGGCGGGCGTCGACGGCGCCCTGCGCATCTCCACCGTCGGCGACGGTCCGGCCTGGGACCTCGAGATCACGAGTTCCCCGGACAGCGCCGACGACTACGTCGGCCCCGGCCCGCCGGCGCCATCGAGCGGCGGGCGGGTCGTCTACTCCGAGTCGATCGGATCGGACCTGACACCGGGCCAGGACTTCGGCCCGAATGCGACGCCGGTCGTCGCCGTGCTCGAGCCGGACGGGTCGGGCCGCTGGTTCCGGCTCCCCGACGACTGGAACGTCGCCGCCAGCGACGTGTGGGGCACCGTCCTCATGCGCACCACCGAGACGACCATCGAGCTCGCCCTCCTGTGACGCAGGCACGGGTACGGCGCGCGCCGGCCCGGATCGGTCAGACGTCGCCGCGGCGGAGGATGACCTTGTCGACCAGGCCGTACTCCTGCGCGGCTTCGGCGGTGAACCAGCGGTCGCGCTCGGAGTCGGCCTGGATCTGCTCGAGCGGCTGGCCGGAGTGCTGGGCGATCAGCTCGGCCATCCGCTGCTTGGTGTAGCGCAGCTGCTCGGCCTGGATGGCGATGTCGGAGGCCTGGCCGCGCAGGCCGGCGAGCGGCTGGTGCATCATGATCCGCGCGTTCGGCAGCGTGTAGCGCTTGGAGTCGGCCCCCGCGGTCAGCAGGAACTGGCCCATCGACGCAGCCAGCCCGAGGCACACGGTCGCCACGTCGCAGCCGACGAACTGCATCGTGTCGTAGATCGCCATCCCGGCGGTGACCGAGCCGCCGGGGCTGTTGATGTACAGCCAGATGTCGGCGCCGGGATCCTCGCCCTCGAGGTACAGGAGCTGGGCGCAGACCTGGTTGGCGATGTCGTCGTCGACGTCGGAGCCGAGCATGATCACCCGGTTCTTGAGCAGCCGGTCGAACACCGCGCTGCGCGGGTCGAAACCGGGCTCGAGGGCGTGCGGGGAAAGCTGGTCCGGCATGGCCGCCACGATACCGGCGACATGAACCCGGTCGGCTGGACCAACTACGGTTCGCAGCAATGTCCGTCACCGCATCGTTCGAGCCGGGACGCGTTGCGTCCGAACCAGGCATGGCCGCGGCGCTCACGCTGCGACTTCACAATGACGCATCTTCCAACGAGGTGGTCAGGCTGCGCGCCGCCGGCGCGCTGGCCAAGCAGACGATCGTGCAGTCCGAGACCGTCTACCTCGACCCCGACGAGACCTTCGACGTGCCGGTGATCGTCGACGTCGGCCCGGCGCTCGCCGCCGGGCCGCACTCGTCGCTGATCGAGGTGCTGAACGGCGACGGGGCGATCGCCGTCGCCGCCGAGGCGACGATCGACGTCCTGGAGTCGCTGGGGTACGGCGTGCGCCTGGTGCCGGAGCACTCACGTTCGGCGACCGCCGGCCGCCACCGGATCGTCGTCCACAACAGCGGCAACACGCCCGTGGTCGTCGAGCTGACGCCCGAGACGGCCGACAACGTCGTGATCGAGCTGGCGACCCCGGTCGTCACCGTCACCCCCGGCGACACCGCCAAGGTCGACCTGCGGGTCACCCCGCCGGAACGATTCTGGAACGGGCCCAGGCGGACCTACGGCTTCACGATCCACGCGCTGGGCAGTGACGGCGTCACCCAGGACTTCCACGGCACCTTCGACCAGGGCCCGCGCCTCCGGCCGTGGATCGTCCCCGCCCTCGTCGGCGCGACGATCGCGCTGCTGCTCGGGACGCTGGCGTGGTTCACGCTGCTCAAACCGTGGGTCGAGCAGACGGCCGAGGACGCCGCCGAACAGGCCATCCTCGACGACCGCGCCGCCCTCCGGGAGCGGATCACCGAACTCGAGGTCGCGGCGGCGGAGGCCGAGGAGCTCCCGCTCGGCGAGCCGGCCGACCTCCGCCTGGCGGCGACCGCCGCGCCCGGCAGCTCGGCATCCGACGCGTTCGAGGTGAGCAACGACCGCGTCCTGTCCGTCACCGACGTGGTCTTCCAGAACCCGACGGGGGCGGTGGGGCGCGTGACGTTGTTGCGCGACGACGTCGTCCTGCTCGAGTCCGAGCTCGCCAACTTCCGCGACCTCGACCTGCACTTCGTCGCTCCGTTCAGTTTCGAGGGGTCGAGCACGGTCGAGCTGCGCGTCAGCTGCACCACGCCGGGGCCGAACGAGGCCGATTGCCCGGTGTCCGCGACGATCGTCGGGTTCGTCGACCAGGCCCGCTGAGCGCGTGGGCGGTCAGCGGGCGACCGATGGGCCGAGCCCGCCGAACAGGGCCACGTTCGACCGATTCCCGGCGGCGGACACGAGGAGGTCGGCGGTGACGTCCGCGAACACGTCGACCTGACCGGCGACCACGATCTCGGAGTGGCCGCCCGGCGTGTTCGGCAGCACGACCAGCGTCTCGGCGAACCCGCCGACCGCGTCGACGACCGGCGCCCGCGCCACCCGCCCGCCGTACCAGGACAGCTCGACCGTCCCGCCGGCCGGGAACCCGGCGCCGAGCACGGTGAACACCTGGCCGTTCGACGCGACGCCAGGCGCGACGGTCAGCGTCGGTGGAGGGGCGCCGACGCCGCTGACGACGAGCGTCGAGCGGCTGCCGTCGGCGAAGTCGGCGGTGATCGTGGCGGAGAGGGGGCCCTCGGCGGTCGGGGCGAACTCGAGGCCGACCGTGCAGAAGCCGCCCTGGGCGATCGACTGGCCCAGGCAGGCCGAGCCGTCGACGACGAACCCGGTGCCAGCGACCGGCTCGATGCCGAGCGCGACGACGGTCCTCGTCTGCTGAGCCGGATTGAACAGGTCGACCGTGGCCGTCCGTCGCCCGGCGTCGACGATCGTCGGCGCGAACTCGAAGCTCGGCGGGTTGAACACCGCCGGCAACGGCAGGGTCGTGGTCGTGGTCGTCGTGATGGTCGTGGTCACGCGCGGCGGCCGAGTCGTCGGCGGGGTCGTGCGGGGCGGGACGGTCCGCGGCGGAACCGTTCGCGGCGGGACGGTCGGCACCGTCCGGGGGGGAGTCGTCGTGGTCGACGACGTGGATGTCGTCGTGGACGATGTCGACGACGACGACGTCGTGGTCGTCGTGCTGCTGGTCGCCGCGGGATCGATGCCGGTCGCCGTGACCGCCACGGAGAACTCGGTCGGCGGCGTCCCGCCGAGGACGCGGATCAGCCCGTCGAATTCGCCGGCGGCGGTGATGTCGGCCGCCACGTCGACGGTGCACGACAGGCCGGGTTGCAGCACACCGGCGCAATCGGTGGCGACGAGCGAGAACGGGGCGTCGAGGACGACCGAACCGACGGGGAACCCCGCCGCGCCCCCGTTGGTGATGGTCGCCCGCCCGGTCTGCCGACCGGGGACGTCGATCGAGCCGAGGTTGACATCGGCGCCGTGCAGCTCCTCGGACTGGCGCCATAGCCAGACGTGCGTGCCGGTGTGGAACCGCGTGTCGTCGGTGAGTTCGGCGCCGTCGACGATGTCGAACACGATCGACCGGCCGTGGGCGGAGATGACGGCGCCGGTCACCGACGCCGACGCCGCGTCGTCGGGCGCGCCGACGACCGCCCCGGACGACACGCTCCCGAACGGCGAGCCGGTGCTCCACCGAACCGCCCAGATGGCGCCGCCCCGGTCGTAGACCGCGTGATGGCCGTCGGCGGAGATCGCCGGCCGCTTGGCGCCGTAGTCGAGGACGCCGGTACCGACGCCGCGCTCGTACATCACGACGAACGGCGTCACCGCGTCGGGCGTGGCGGCGACGGCCGCGAGGTCGGTGTCGGAGGACTCGAACAACACGATCGCCCCGTCGCGCGACAGCACCGGGCCGCTCGATCCCGCTTCGGGCGGCGACTTCGCCTCGGCCGGGTCGGATGACGCCGGCATCGACGCCAGCTCGACGGTCGGCGGCGCGACGCCCGCCGGATCGGCGGACCAGACGTAGACGTCGGGCGGGGCGGGGGCGTAGGGGTCGAGCCCCGGCCCGGCGACGAAGGCCACCACGCGGGCGCCGTCGGCGACGTCGACGTCGGGCCCCGTCACGATGTCGGCCTCGGCCGGGAGCACGCCGAGGGCGACGGCGTCGGCGA
>JBFGCT010000122.1:0-12493 GCA_041581055.1 Ilumatobacteraceae bacterium
ACACGTCGAAACTCGCGATGTTCGGTCACACAAACCGGGGCGGCCGAAGTTTGTGTGACCGAACATGCCGAAACTCGCGATGTTCGGTCACACAAAGCTCTGCGGCCGAAGTTCGTGTGACCGTCTGCGGCCGAAGTTTGTGTGACCGAACATGTCGAAACTCGCGATGTTCGGTCACACAAACCGGGGCGGCGGAGGCGGTCAGAAGCGGGGTGGCCGTTTGGCGCGGAGCGCGGCGACGCCCTCTCGGTACTCGGCGGTGGCCGTCGCCTGGTCGAGCAGGCGGATCGACTCGGTGACCGACGCCGCCGGGTCGTGGCGTAGCAGGTCGTCGACGAGCTGGCGCTTGGTCGCCGCGACGGCGTTCGGCCCGGTCGTCGCGGCCAAGTTCGTCGCGTAGTCGACCGCGGCCGCGAGTGTGGCGGCGCCGTCGGGCAACACGCCGTTCCACAGGCCCCATCCGGCCGTGTCGGCGGCGGTGACGACCCGTCCGGACAGCAGGAGGTCGGCGGCCCGCGTCACGCCGACCAGGCGCGGCAGGATCCAGCTCATCCCGTACTCGGCGGGCAGGCCGAGCTTCGGGGCGGCGGTGGTCACCTTGGCGTCGGCGGCGGCGAAGCGCAGATCGCAGAACAGCGCCTGCGCCAACCCGACGCCGGCGCACGCCCCGTTGACGGCGGCGATGATCGGCAGGCGGTACCCGAGCTGCCAGGCGAAGTCGGCGTCCAGGCGGTCGCCGCCGCCCGGACGCGCCGGCTCGGCGGGCAGGCCGGTGTCGTAGGCGCCGGTGGCGGCGTGGCCGGCGAGCGCCTCGGAATCGCCACCGACGCAAAACGCCGGCGGTGTCCCGGTCACGACGACGGCGCGCAACCCGGGCCGCGTCTCGAGACCGGCCATCACGCGGCGAAACTCGGCGTGCATCGTGCCGGTCCAGGCGTTGTGGCGGTGCGGCCGATGCAGCCACAACGTCGCGATCGGCCCGTCGACCTCGACGCGAACGGCCCGGAGCGCCACCGAACTCAACCCCAGATCGCCTTGAGCACCGCTTCGGCGAGCTCGGGCCGACAGACGATGAAGTCGGGCAGCCACGGGTCGCGGGCGTTGTAGACGAGCCGCGAGCCGTCGAGCCGGCTGGCGTGTAGGCCGGCGGCCAGCGCGACGGCCGCCGGCGCCGCTGAGTCCCACTGGTACATGCCGCCGTCGTGCACGTAGATGTCGGCCTCGCCCATCAGCACCGCCATCGTCTTGGCCCCGGCCGAGCCGAGTCGCACCGCGTCGCAGCCGAGGCCTTCGGCCACCAACACCGCGGCGTACGGCGCCCTCGTCCGCGACGTGACCAGGCGTGGCCGATCGCGGGTCGTGGCCGGCAGGTCGGGCGCCGGGTCGGTGGCGAAGGTCCGCTCGATCGCCGGCAGGCTGACCGCCGCCGCGCCGAACTCGTCGTGCGCCCAGAGCGCGACGTGGACCGCCCAGTCGACGCGGCCTGGCTCGCTGTACTCGCGGGTGCCGTCGAGCGGGTCGATGATCCACACGCGATCGGCCCCGAACCGGCGATGGTCCTCGGCCGCCTCCTCCGACAGCACCGCGTCGTCGGGCCGGTGGCGGCCCAACTCCGCGGCGAGGAAGTGCTGCGCGGCCGCGTCGCCGGCGTCCTTCACGTCCCACGTCGACGCCCCTTGTTCGAACAGCCGCGTCCGCAGCTCGACCAGCCGCTCGCCGGCCTGCGTCGCGAGGCGCGCTGCGAGCTGGGCGTCTGTCTCGGCGGGTGGCACCGGGCCATTGTGCCAGCGCATTCGCTGTCGGACGCGTCTCACCGCCCGCGACCCCCAGCGACGACGTCCGGCGGCGTGATCCGTGTGTCGGCGCCCGAACCTCGGACGGTCAGATTGGACAACAGCCCGCCGTCGTCCAACCCGGAGCCAGTATGACCCTCGCTCACCCGGCCGCACCGCCGGGAGAAGCCAACGCCACGGACCCACCGCGTCGCGCGGGTGAACCGGGACCGAACGTCGGCGCGACGGCGCCGCGGGCGGACGAACCGGGTCCTGGCGCGAACGAGCGGCGGCCGGTCCACGCGCTGCTCGACGCCGTGTTCCGCAACTCCTCCGAGGCCGTCGTCATCGCCGACGGCGTCGGGGCGATCTGCTACGCGACGGCCGGCGCGACCCTGCTCACCGGACACGACGCGGAGTCGATGATCGGGTCGTCGGTGTTCGACTTCCTCCACCCCGACGACGTCGTGGCCGCCGCCCAGCTGTTCGCCCGCCGCCTCGAATACGACGGCGCCGACCTCGGACACGAGATTCGCCTCCGCCATTCGTCCGGCGACTGGGTGGCGACGCTGGCGACCGCCTCGCTGCTGCCGGACGGCGCGTTCGGGGCCTGCGCGATCACCCTCCGCTCGATCACCGACAGCGGACTCTTGGAGCGCTCGTTGCGCAGCCGGATCGTCGTCGGCGAGTACACCAACCGGCTGAGCGCCGGCTTCATGGACGCCACACATTCGGCGGCCGCAGTGGAGCGGATCCAGACCTCCCTCGGCGAGATCGGCCTGCTGACCGGCGCCGAGGTCGTCGAGGTGCTCCTCGAGCGCCAGCAGCGCGGGTCGGTCGAGCGCCTCGCACACTGGGTCTCGGCCGCCCACCCGGCCGGCGAGGCGACGTCGGTCGCCGGCGCGGCGTCGGGACCGAAGTCGGTGGACCTGCTGCTGAGCGAGGAGTTCCTCGTCGACGACACGTCGATGCCGCCCTCCAGCGTGCCGCCGCTCTGGCGCAGCAACGGCATCGCCAGCCTCCTGTCCACGCCGTTCGAGGTCGGCGACCAGCGTGGCGTCATCGTGCTGATGCGGGTCGCGCCCGGGCCCAGCTGGTCGGGGGCCGACGCCGAGCTGATCCGGGGAGTCGCCAGCCTCTACGGCCGGGCGCTGCAGACCGCGCGGTCCGACGAGTTGCTCGCCCTCACCTACTCCGAGGGGCCGTTCGGCTTCGCGGTCCGCACGTGGGACGGGCGGCTCGTCGACTGCAACCAGCGCTACCTCGACATCAACCGGCTGCCGAGGGAGGCTGCGGAGCGGAGCGATCTGAACTCGATGCTGCTGCCCGAGCACCGACCCCTCGTCGCCGGCCAGCTCGCCCAGCTCAAGCGCGGCGAGATCGACCGCATCCGCGTCGACGTCGAGCTGACCCGCGGTGACGACACCAGGTTCTGGGGCCAGATCCACGCGGTGCCGCTCCAGGTGCCCGGATCGTCCGAGCACCTCGTCCTCACGTCGGTCGAGGACGTGACCGAGACGCACCGGCAGCGGATCGAGCTCGAGCACGCGGCGCACCACGATCCGCTCACCGGCCTTGCCAATCGGACGGCGATGACCGCCGCGATCGACCGTCTCGCCGCCGCAAACCACGAGTATCCGGCGCTGCTGTTCGTCGACCTCGACCGGTTCAAGTTCGTCAACGACTCACTCGGCCACACGGTCGGCGACGCGCTGCTGAAGCTGATCGCGGAGCGGATCACCGCCGAAGTACGCGCGATCGACGTCGTCGCCCGCCTCGGGGGCGACGAGTTCGCCATCGTCGTTCCGACCCTCACGGTCGAGGGCGCGCACCGCCTGGCCCGCCGGCTGCAACGCGTGGCCCGCGATCATTTCGAGATCGACGGGCGCTCGATCTCCCAGACGCTGAGCATCGGCATCGCGATCGGCGAGGGATCCACCGACGCGGCCGATCTCCTGGTCCGAGCCGATCGCGCCCTGAACGCGGCGAAGACGAGCGGCCGCAGCGGCTACGTGATCTACGACGAGTCGCTGGAGGACGAGGTCGTCGCCCGCCTCACGCTGGAGCGCGAGCTGCGGTCCGCCATCGCCGGCGAGCAGCTCGAAGTCCACTTCCAACCCGAGTTCGACGTCCTCGACGGGCGCATCCTCGGCGCCGAGGCGTTGCTGCGGTGGCGGCATCCCGACCGAGGACTGGTCACCGCCGACCAGTTCATCGCCGTCGCCGAGAGCACGGGGCTGATCGAGGACATCGGCCGATTCGCGCTGCGCGCCGCCTGTCGGGCCTTCGCCCCGATCGGGACGAGGTGGCCGCTCACGCTGCGCGTCAACATCTCGGCTCGGGAGTTCGCACGGCCCGAACTCCCGGCGCTCGTCAGGTCCGCTCTCGCCGAATCCGGCCTGACGCCCGAGCGGCTGTGCCTCGAGATGACCGAGACCACGCTGATGGACACGCCCGACGTGGCGCTCGAGACGTTCGCCCGATTGCGCTCGATCGGCGTGCAGTCCGCGATCGACGACTTCGGCACGGGCTACTCGTCGCTCGCCTATCTGAAGCGGTTTCCGGTCGACGCCGTCAAGATCGACCGGACGTTCGTCGAGGACCTCGTCTCCGATCCGGACAGTCGGGCGATCGTCGGCTCGATCATGGGGCTGAGCGGGGCGCTGTCATTCCAGGCGGTCGCCGAGGGCGTCGAGACGATCGACCAACTGCGCGTGCTGCGCGATCTCGGCTGCGTCCGCGCCCAGGGGTTCTTGGTGGCTCCCGCGCTGCCGCCGGAGGAGTTCGCCCGCTTCGTCGACGCGCACAACCCGGGCCTGGCCGCGCCCGGCCGTTGGCCGGCGGGCTGACGGGACGGCCCGGCGCCGCGCCGGGACGGCGGTCAGGCGAGCTTCTTGTACTTGATGCGGTGCGGCTGGTCGGCGGCCGTCCCCAATTCCTTGTGCCGGTACTCCTCGTACTCGGTGAAGTTGCCCTCGAACCAGCGGACCTGGCTGTCGCCTTCGAAGGCGAGCACGTGGGTGGCGATGCGGTCGAGGAACCACCGGTCGTGGGAGATGACGACCGCACAACCGGGGAACGACTCCAGCCCCGCCTCGAGGGCGCGTAGCGTGTCGACGTCGAGGTCGTTGGTCGGCTCGTCGAGGAGCAGCACGTTGCCACCCGACTTGAGCAGCTTCGCGAGGTGGAGGCGGTTGCGCTCGCCGCCGGACAGGTCGCCGACCCGCTTGCCATGGTCGGTGCCCTTGAAGTTGAAGCTCGACACGTAGGCCCGCCCGTGGATCTCCCGGCCGCCGACCTCGAGGTGGTCGACGCCGCCGGTGACCTCGTCGTAGACCGTGGCGTCGGGGTCGAGGTCGTCACGGTCCTGGTCGACGTACGACAGGTCGACGGTGTCGCCGATCGTGATCGAGCCGGCGTCGGGGGCCTCGCGCCCGGCCAGCATCTTGAACAGCGTCGTCTTGCCGGCGCCGTTCGGCCCGATGATGCCGACGATCCCGGCCGGCGGAAGCGAGAACGAGAGGTCCTCGATCAGCAACCGGTCGCCGTACGCCTTGCGGATGTGCTCCACGGTGATCACGCTGTCGCCGAGCCGGCGCCCTGGCGGGATCGCGATCTCCAGCTTCGACATCGCCGGGTCGGCGGCCTTGGCTTCGGCGTGCAGCTTCTCGTAGGCGGCGAGGCGGGCCTTGCCCTTGGCCTGGCGGGCCTTCGGCGCCATCCGCACCCACTCCAGCTCGCGCTGCAGCGAGCGCTTGCGGGCCTCGTTGGATCGCTCCTCCCGCTCCAGCCGGGCCTGCTTCTGCTCGAGCCAGCTCGAATAGTTGCCCTCGAACGGGATGCCCCGCCCGCGGTCGAGTTCGAGGATCCACTTGGCCACGTTGTCCAGGAAGTAGCGGTCGTGGGTGATCGCCACCACCGTGCCGGCGTAGTCGGAGAGAAAGCGCTCCAGCCAGTCCACCGACTCGGCGTCGAGGTGGTTGGTCGGCTCGTCGAGCAGCAGCAGGTCGGGGCGGGCGAGCAGGAGGCGGCACAGCGCGACGCGGCGGCGCTCGCCGCCCGAGAGCACGGTCACGTCGGCGTCGTCGGGCGGGCAGCGCAACGCGTCCATCGCGATCTCGACGTTGCGCTCGAGGCCCCACGCGTCGGACGCCGCGATCTTGTCCTCGAGCAGGGCCTGCTCCTTGCCGATCTTGTCGTAGTCGGCGTCGGGGTCGGCCCACATCGCCATGACCTCGTTGTAGCGGTCGATCAGCGACTGCACCGCCGTCACGCCGTCCATCACGTTGCCCTTGACGTCCTTGGCGGGGTCGAGCTGGGGCTCCTGGGCGAGGTACCCGACGGTGAACCCGGGCGTCAACCGCGCCTCGCCCGAGTAGCCGTCGTCGAGCCCGGCCATGATCTTGAGCAGGGAGGACTTGCCGGCCCCGTTCGAGCCGAGCACCCCGATCTTCGCCCCCGGGTAGAACGACAGCGAGATGTTCTCGAGCACCGTCTTGTCGGGCGGGTAGTGCCGAGCGAGCTTGTAGGCCTGGTAGATGAATTCGTGTGCCATGGTGGGCCAGACGCTACCGGGCTCACTGTCAGTGGTCGTCAGGTCGTGTTCGACGGCGTTTTCGCGCCGAACGCGGCAATGCCCTGGCATCACGCGTCAAGGAGGGTTCAAGTCGTGCCCGATCCCTTCCGATGAATCTTGAGCGGAAACAGACCGCGATGGACCACGATGCAAGTTCGATCTGACCAACACGAACGGAGAATGCTGCCCGCCCGGCGGGTGCTCGCCGGGATCTGTATCGGGTTCGTCGCGCTCGTGTTGGCCCTGGCCCTCCCGCCCGCCGCCGAACGGGGCTTCGCGGCGCCCGAGCGATCGGCGTCGCGGACCCAGGTCGACCAGCGCTGGCCGATCGCCGGGGAGGGCGGGTCGACCGAGCTCAGCGGCCTCGCGCCGCGGGCCACGTTCGACGTCGTCATCCCGCCGGGTTGGGCCCCGAGCGCGCCGGGCGCGCTGACCCTCGAGTACGAGCTGCCGAACCTCGTGGAGTCGGCGGCGATCGGTGTCGAGCTGAACGGCGAGTTCGTCGACGCGGTCGCGCTGTCGCCCCACTCGGGCACGGTGGCGGTCGAACTGCCGGCCGACGGCTTCCGCACCGGGTCGAACGCGGTGCGCGTCGAGGCGACGATCGAGGTCGTCGACGACCGCGAGTGCCCCGACCCGTGGCATCCGGCCCGCGTCGTCACGTTCGCCGAGACCAGCCGCGTCGAAGTTCCGCTCGTGCCGGTCGGGCCGCTGCTGCTCGATCAGCTGCCGGCCGCGCTCGAGCCGGTCGGCGTCGACCGGCGGACGGTCACGGTCCGGCTGGCGGCCGCCCCCTCCGACGAGGAATTGACCGCCGCCGCCGCGGTGATCGCCGCGCTGCGCGACGAGGCCGTGCTCGGGGTGGACATCGACGTGGCCAGTCTGGACTCCGGCGCCCGCGCCACCGGACCCGACATCCTGATCGGCGTCGCCGCCGACCTGGCGGCGGCCGGCTACGACGTCCCGACGGCGCCCGGCGGCATCCTCCAGATCGGGCGCAACTGGTCGTCGAACACCCGGCTCGTCGTGAGCGGCTCGACGCCCGCCGACGTCCTCGCCGCGGGGCGGGTTGTCGGGTCGGCGCCGGCGAGCCCGGTCATGGTCGGGATCGAACCCGGCGCGGCGCCGAGACCGCCCGTCCCGCGGGAGCGGTTCACACTCGCCGACCTCGGCAACCTCGATCGTGAGCTGACCGGCCCGGGCGTCGAGTCGACCGTCTACGGGTTCGACGCCGCGATCTCGGTGGCCCCGACGTCGATGACGGTGACGGTCGACGCGGTCCGCTCGGCGAGCGCCGAGAAGGTCTCCGGCCTGTCGGTGTACGTCAACAACAGCAGGGTCGGAACCGTGCACTTCGACATCGACACCGGCACGACCTCGGGCGTGCAGCTCAACGTGTCGGGCGACGACGTCCGCCCGGGCCAGAACTTCCTGCGCATCGACGCCGAGTTCCAGGGCCCGGCGTTCGACTGCGAGCAACGCCCGCCCGACGAGTCGGTCGAGATCAGCTCCTCGACCAGCATCGAGCTGATCACCAACGAGGACTCGGTCCCCATCGACCTGGAGGACCTGCCGTACCTGCTGCGGGCGCCGAGGGACTCCGCCGACCTGGTCGTCGTGCTGCCGGAGAACCCGACCGAGCAGGACTACTCCGACGCGATCGACATCGCGGTGACCTACGGCGACGAGGGGTTTCCGGCACAGGTCACGCACGCCGGAGCGCTCGACGCCACCAACCTCGCGGGGCGCCACGTCATCGCCCTGGGCGAACCGGAGGCGCAGCCGCTCCACGAGCTGATCCCGGACAGCATCGTGGCGACCCACGACGACCTTGTCGAAACCGGGTCGCCGGCGATCGACGGCACGTCCCGCCTCGACGGTGTGATCGAGGTCGTGCCCAACCCGTTCGACGCGACGCGGGCGATCATGCTGGCGACCGGCTTCGACGCGGGCGGCGCGGACCTCGCGCAGCGCGTGCTGCTCGAGCCGCAACTGCGTGGCGAGCTGTACGGCCGGGCGACGTTCATCGGGGGCACGGCGACGAACCCGTTGCTCGCACCGGTGCTCGAACCCGTGCGGATCGTGCGCGGCGAGCTCGCCGCCGATGTCGAGGTGCCGCGCGACGACGCGACCACGACGTCGCTCGCCGCCGCCGACGTCGTCGCCTCCACGATCGACGACGGCGCCGGATTCGGCGATCCGTCGTCCGAGACGCAGGTAGAACTCAACCCGGTTCCGCTCGGCTTCGCCGGGATCCTCGGAATCGGCATGTTGTCCGCCGGCGGTGGCGTTCTGTTGGTCCAGCGCCACCGCCGGCGGGTATCCGCGACGGGCACCGTCACGACCTGACCGGCCGCGGGCCTGCCGCCGCGTTCAGCCAGCCAGCCGGGTGACCGTCTCGGCGAACTCGCGCACGGTGTCGGCGATGATGTCGGCCACCGGCCGAACCGCGTCGATCCGGCCGGCGGCCTGGCCGGACAGGGCGATCGCCGCGTTCATGTCGCCGCCGAAGTAGAGGGCCTGGGGGTCGCCGAAGTCGCCGAACACGTTGTGCTCGGCGTCGACCAGCGCGGTCGTCCGGTCGGTGCGCAGGGCGCGGAGCGCGGGCGAGTGCCGCTGGTTGAGGAACACGGTGTCGGTCTCGGCGGCGTCGACGATCGCCCGCTTCCAATTGTCGTGGACCGGCGACTCCGCGGCGGAGACCATGCGCGTGCCCATCTGCACGCCCTCGGCGCCGAGGGCGAACGCGGCGGCCATCGTCATCCCGTCGACGATTCCGCCCGCGGCGATGATCGGGACGTCGACGCGGGAGCGCACGAGCGGGAGCAGGACCATCGTCGACACCGGCGTCGGGCTCTTGAAGCCGCCGCCCTCGCCGCCCTCGACCACCAGGCCGTCGACCCCGGCGTCGACCGCCTTGAGCGCCGCGGCGAGCGTCGGCACGACGTGGTAGACGGTCAGCCCGGCGGCCTTCAGGATCCCGGTGTACTTCGTCGGCGAGCCGGCCGAGGTCGTCACGAACTCGACGCCCTGGTCGATGACGAACTCGGCGATCCCCGGATCGCGGACGAAGGCCTGGGCGATGTTCACGCCGAACGGCCGGTCGGTCAGGTCGCGCATCTTGCGGATCTCGTCCTTCACCGCGTCGAGCTCGCCGGACGACGTCTCGATGACCCCGCACGCCCCGGCCGCCGACACCGCCGAGGCGAGCTGCGCCCTGGCGATCCAGCCCATCGGCGCCTGCACGATCGGGATCTCGACCCCGAGGTCGCGGGCCACCCGGTTGTCGAACGCGGCAGGGAGCTCGGCTGACGTCATCGGGCCATCATGGCGATCGGGTCGGCACGACGGGGAATCGGGGGTCGCCCTCGAGCGGCGCGCCGGCTGTGAGACCCTCGGCCTCGTACGGCGGCGACACCTGCCACGGGCGGACGCCGAAGCGGGCGTCGTCGCCGAGCCAGCGCAGGCTGACCACCCTGCGCCGGGTGTTCGACTCGTTGCCGGGCGCGTCGTGCAGCGTGCGGTAGTGGAAGGCGATGACGTCGCCGGGCACGACGTCCCAGGACAGGACCCGATGGTTGTCCAGTTCGGCGTCGAGGTCGGGAACCAGCTCGAACCGGTCGTCGCCGTCGGCGTAGGGGGTGTGGTCGACGAACTTGCGCGGCACGAACATCCGGTTCCAGCGGTGCGAGCCGGCGATCAGCCGCATCCCGGCCGCGGCCGGGACCGGGTCGAGGGCGATCCACATGCTCACGTTCTGGTCGCCGTCGACGCAGTAGTACGGCTGGTCGTGATGCCAGGGCGTGCGTTCGACCGCTCCGGGCTCCTTCACGAGGACGTGCTCGTGGAAGAAGCGCACGGTGGCCGAGCGCATCAACGCGCCGGCGGCCGCCGCCAGGCCGCTCTCGAACACGACCCGCCGGTACGGCTCGACGTCGGGCCACGTGACGTAATCGGTCCAGAAGCCCACGGCGTCGTGCTCGTCGGTGTACCAGTGCGACCAGTCGCTCGGATGGGTGCGGTTGAACTCGACGCCCTCGGCGAGCAGGTCGAGCCACTCGGGGCCGACCGCGCCGCGCAGAAGGACCGCCCCGTCCCGGTCGTAGTCCACGATGTCCCGTTCGGCGATCGTCGCCACGGGTGAAGCTTGTCAGATCGGCGGCGGCGCCGGGCTCTCGGGGCGGCCGCGGCGGAGGGCGGGCGGTACGGTCGGGACATGATCCCCACCGCACCCTTCGGTCCAACCGGGCACCATTCGACCCGCGTGATCTTCGGCGCGGCGGCCCTCGGCGCGATGAGCCAGCAGCGCGCCGACGCGACGCTCGAGCAGATCGGCGCGTGGGGGATCAACCACATCGACACCGCCGCGTCGTACGGCGCGTCGGAGGATCGCCTCCAGGGTTGGCTCGGCGCCCACCGGGACGAGGTCTTCCTGGCGACCAAGACCGGCGAGCGCGCCGGCGGTGCGGCGCGGGCCGAGCTCGAGCGGTCGCTCGCCCGGATGGCGGTCGGCCGGGTCGACATGATCCAGCTGCACAACCTGGTCGAGCCCGACGAGTGGGAAGCGGCGTACGCGCCGGGTGGCGCGGTCGAGGCGCTGGCCGCCGCCCGGGACGAGGGCCTCGTCGGCCACATCGGCGTCACCGGCCACGGCCTGCGGATCGCCGGGATGCACCTGCGCAGCCTCGAACGGTTCGACTTCGCCGCGGTCCTGCTCCCGGTCAACTTCACGCTGCTCGACCTGCCCGACTATCGCGCCGATGTCGAGCGGTTGCTCGAGGTCTGCGCCGACCGCCAGGTCGCGGTGCAGACGATCAAGTCGATCGCCCGCGGCCGGTGGGGGGAAGGCGACGGCCGCCGGTTCAGCTGGTACGAGCCGCTGACCGACCCCGCGGCGATCGGCCGCGCCGTGCGCTACGTGCTCGCCCACCCGCAGATGTTCCTCAACACGACGAGCGACGCCCGCCTGCTCCCCGCCGTCGTCGCCGCCGCGGACGACGTCGATGGTGACCTCACCCGCCCGGACGACGACGAGCTGCGCGCCGACGTGGAGTCGTTCGGGATCACCGCGCTGTTCGACAACGCCGCCCTCGAGCGCATCTGACCCCTTCGTTTGCGTCGCGATTGTGAGCGGACGCCCCGCCGGAATCGCGACGCAAACGATGTGGAGATCAGTCGGCGATGGCGCGGTTGGCGCTGATCCGCACCGGGCCGCGCCGCTCGGCGATGTCGGCGTGGCGGGAGACGATCGCGCGGATCGCGTCGCCCTCGAGCTCGTCGCTGGCGCAGAGGCCGTCGGCGATCTCGAGCAGGGCGGCGCGGTACGTCTCGACCATCAGCGCGGCGCGATCGGCTCCCTCGGCCATCAGCGCGTCGGCCGCGGCGCGGCTCGGGTCGTCGGCCAGCACCTTGGCGACCAGGTTGGCGGCCATCGGCACCGCCGCCGCTTCGAGGCTGAGCAGGCCGGGGCCGTGGCCGAGCTGCCCGACGAGCTGGGAGGCGATGTTGGTGGCGGCCGCCAGGTCGGAGGAGATGCCGCTGCTGGCGTCGCCGTACTCCTGCACCTCGGCGGCCCGCCCGGCCATCGCGACCGCGATCAGGTCTCGGGCGTCGCTCGGCGTCTTCAGGAAGCGCTCCTCGAAGTCGCCGTGGGCGACCAGGCCGAGCGCCGACGAGCGGCGCAAGATCGAGGCCATCTTGACGTCCCGCCGGGTGAGCACGGCGGTGAGCGCGTGGCCCGCCTCGTGGATCGCGATGCGGCGACGCTCGTCGGGGTGGTAGCCCATCTCCTGGGCGACGCCGACCTCGGTGACCAGCTGGGCCCGCAGGACGTCGGTCACCGACATCACCTTGCGGCCGTGGCGCAGCGCGATGATCAGCGCCTCGTCGAGCAGCTTCTCGATGCGCACGGGGGAGTACCCCGCGGTCAGGTCGGCGATCAGCGGAGCGGTCACGTCGTCCTCGTGGTTCTTCTTCGCCAGGTAGTACTCGGCGATCGCCAGCCGGTCGTTGCGCGGTGGGAGGTTGAACGTGATCACCCGGTCGAAGCGGCCCGGCCGCATCAGCGCCGGGTCGAGGTCGGCGGCCCGGTTCGTCGAGGCGACGATCAACACGTTGGCCTCGGTCCGCGTCGGGCGCGGCCGCT
>JBFGCT010000123.1:0-12399 GCA_041581055.1 Ilumatobacteraceae bacterium
GAGGCCCGACGGCGAGGTCGCCCGAGCCATCCGCCAGACAAGTGGCACGAACAGCGCCTGGGCGAAGACGAAGGTCGCGGCCATCTGCGCGACGTTGCGGTTGCCGGTCGCCGCGAAGAACACGACCGTCAGCAGCCAGCAGAACGGCGACGCGAGCCGCCAGATGTTCCAGATCGAGTAGCGCTCGAGTGACCGAAAGAAGGAGATCGGGAATCCGAGGAGGATGATGGTCAACCCGATCAGGCAGTACCAGCGCGCCGCCGCGACGGATTCCGGCTGGCCGCTGAGGATCGTCGGGATCAGGAAGTACGCGCCCGTGAGAACCACTGAGCTCGCGGCGAGCGACAACGTCGCCGCGCTCGCCAGGATGACGAGCGGCCGCGCTCGCCGCTGGCCGACGAAGTAGACGACCGACTCGCCCAGCGACAGGGCGCACACCGCCCCGACGATCGATCCCGTCACGGCCGCGGCGGCCAGGTGGCCGCGAGCCTCCGGACCGAGGAGTCGAGCGACGACCACACCGGCGAGCAACGCCGACAGCGCGATGACGATGTTGGTGCCCATCGTCCGCGCCACCGCACGCGAGCTGTTCGTCGGCTGCTCGGCGAACGCGTTGCCCGTGATGGCCTGGCTACTGGCCATCGGGTCGTCCCACGGCGATCCAGTTGCGGCCGAAACGATGCCCCACCACCGGCAGGCGCATCAGCTGCGGGACACGGCGCCCGAGCCACGGCCAGCGGCCCGCGCCGGGAAACGAGCCGATGCGGCCGATGCGCCCTTCGACGCGCCACCCGCCCATCTCGAACGCCGTCGCGAGCGCCCGGGAGGTGAACCCGCGGATGTGCGTCGGATCATCCCAGACCGCACGTGGAATCGCCCGCGGCACGGTCACGATGATGACCGCATCCTGCCGGCATACTCGGCGCACCTCGCGCAGCACGGAGATCGGATCGGCGACGTGCTCGAGGACGTCCTTCAGCAGAGCTCCCTCGAACACACCGTGGCGGAACGGCAGTTGCGACGCGTCCGACGCGGCGCAGAGATGTCCGCCGTCCAACACCCCGTCATCGAAGTCGGCGTACACCACCGTCCGATCGGCTGCCTCGACACGCTCGCGACCTGCGCCGACGTTCAGCACCCGGCCGGCCGGCAGACGCTCGAGGCACATCGCGATGAACGCCGAGCCGCCGGACGCGGAAGCCGTCGATCGCCCGAGGTGCCCGACCGGAACCGCCCGGGCGCCGCCAAGACGCGCATCCTGCGGTGGGGAGTCGACCGATTCGAATCGTCTGGTCGAATCCGACTGCACGGCCGCCGATGCTACCGGTGCCTCCACCGCCAGTCGCGGTCAGCCGCCGGGAGCGCTCGTCACGAACTCGCTTCGGCAATGCAGTCGGACAGGAGGCCCACGTTGTCCGCGATGGCGCTCGGATCGTTCACGAGCTCACCGGCCATACGCTTCGCGGCTCGTCGCATCGCGTTTCTCTCGTCGGCGTCGAGAGATCGGAATCGGCCGATCCGCTCCGCCAATCCGGCGACGTCGGTTGGATCACAGACCCAGCCGGCGCCGGCCTGCTCGACCGGCGCCCAGGGAGTGTCCCGGCCGACGATCACCGGCACTCCCGCGCAGAGCGCTTCGAGGATGACGTGGCCGAAGTTCTCCCCGAGCGTCGGAAGGGCGAAGAGCTCGTACCGGCTCAGGAAGTCGACGACGTCATCCGCCGGTACGGCGCCATGCCAGGTGACGCGGTCGGAGAGATTCAGCGCGTCCACCAATCGCACGCACTCCTCGCCGTACGTCGGGTCGTCGAGCGGGCCGGCGATGGTCAGTCGGGTGTCGGGTGGCAGGTGCGCCAGCGCCTCGATCAGGGCATGCAGGTTCTTCATGCGTGCGACACGCGACAAGAAGACGATGTCACATCCGTCCGCACCCGGCTCGGAGGTCTCGCTCCGGTCGGGGGCCGGCTCGACGGAGGCGAGGTTTCGGGCGACGCGTACGTCGAGCGACGGGGCGGCCGCCCTCCGTCTCGGCGACATCACCGCCTCGATCTCCACTCGCTCGCCCTCATTGGACGCGTGCCAGGTCACCACTCGGTGCAACCGCAAGAACTTGAAGATCGCGATGTAGGCGGACTTGCGTCGGCGCTTCAGCGCCCGCGCGCCGGGTGACATCTCGCCTCGCGGGGCCATCAGGATGGGCGTACGTCGACTGATGACTCGGGCCGTGAGTAGGGGAATCAGCGTGTAGAACGGATCGAAGAAACTGTTCAGATAGATCAGATCCGCCCTCGAGTCTTTGAGGGCGCGACGAAACTCCAACGGACCGGGATGACGCGAGGTGTACCAGACCCGCGCCCCGCTCTGCTCGAACCATGACCGCCGCTCGATGCCGGAGAGCGGGACCGTGACGTCGAACGCACTCGCCAGCACCCAGAAGTCGAAGTGGGCGCTCAAACGATAGGTCAGCGCTCCCAGACTCCTCGTTGGCCCGCCGGCCAGGTACGCGGGCGGGAACGCCGACGCGACGATCAGGATGTTCGCCATCGGCACACCGCCTCATAGATCGCCGCGTACTGCTCCGCAATCGATCTCGGCGCCCACCTCTTGACCGAATCCATGCCCGCGGAGACGACTCTCTCATACAGCGCTTCGTCGTCCAGAAGCCGAGCCACCGCGTCACCGATGCCCGCCGAATCGAAAGGATCGACGAGGACGGCGCCCGCCCCCGCGACATCGCACATGGGCGGAATCTCCGACGTCACGACAGGGCGCCCGGACGCCTGTGCCTCGACGATTGGCAGGCCAAAACCCTCGTACGTGGAGACAAACACGACCAGATCACAGGAACGATACTCCGCGGTCATCTCCTCCAACGTGAGATCGACGGCGTTCGACCACGACAGGCCAGACCGATCGAGGTGCCGCCGTTGATCGGCGGTGAGGCTGCCGATGATCCGGAGGTGCACGGGACGCCCGTCGAGCGCGTCGACCACGCGGTCGAGGTTCTTGTTCGGCCCGGCGCCAACCTGCAGCACCACGGGCGGGCTGTTCGGCGGCCGGGGGGACCGTCGGAACGCCGAGGAGACAGGACATCCGACGACCTCGATCTTCGACTCGCTCCACGGGAACCGTTCGACCAACGAGTCACGGGTGGCCTGGCTGATCACCGTGACCCTGGCACACCACCAAAGCGGAATCCGGTACCAGAGAACCTCGAACACCCACCGCCGGATTCCGGACAGCCGGCCGAGGCTCACGGTGTCCGCGATCGTGAGAACGCTCGTCCGGCGAGGGAGTGCCAGGGCCAGATAGTGCACATCGCCGGTGACGTGGTTCACCGTGCCACGGTGGCGGGCGGCGAAGAGCATGTTGCGCGCGCGGTTGACAACGCCGTTGCTCGGAAAGGGCAGCTCGCGATCGATCGCGTTCAACGAGTCGGGGAGCGCCGCGATCACATCATCGAACACGAGCTCCAGGCTGAACTGACCGGGGAGGGGCTTCCGGCGGAACAGGACCACCGTCGGTTCACTCGTCGGCGGTGTTCGGCGATCACGCAAGGCTCGGCCGGGGCTCGAGCGCCTCGGCCGGGTGCGCGACGTGCTGAGCTCGGTCGGCAAGAAGGGTGAGGCTAGCAGGGGCTGGTTCACGCCGGTGTGTCGAGAAACGCCCGGCACCACATCTCGAGACAGATCAGCGCGAAGATCGGGTAGGCGGCGTCCACTCGGCCCAGCCGGTCGTCGTTGATCAGCGTTCTCACGTTCTGATGGTCGAAAATGCCTCGCGCGGCGAGCGACTGAGCCGACAAGATGTCGTCGACCGTGTCTCGCAGTTCGCGGCCGAGCCAGCGGCGCAGTGGGGCGCCGAACCCGGTCTTCGAGCGATAGATGACGTCGCGCGGGAGGTACGGCTCCATCGCCTTCTTGAACGCCCACTTCCCGACGCGGCCGCGCTGCTTGTACTCGAGCGGCAACCGCGTCGCGAACTCGACCAGATCGGGGTCGAGCAGAGGAACCCGAACCTCGACGCCGCACGCCATGCTCATTCGGTCGGTGTAGGGCAGGTTGTGATCGGCCAGGAAGTGCTTGCCCTCGAGGTAGAGCATGCGGTTCAGCGGCGCCACATCGTCGGCGATGTTGCCGAGCGAGGCCAACAGCGGGCCGCCGACCGGCTCGCGGATGCCCGCGCCGACGTCGGGATCGAAGAGCGCGTGCAGCAAGCCGGGATCGATCCAGTAGAAATAGCTGGCGATCCTGGCGTCCCCGTCGAGGTCGGCATATCGCAGGGCCTTGCCGAGCCGGCGCCCGACCGTGGTTCGCGCGGGGACGCGAGCTGCGGCGGCGGCCAGCGCCCGCCGACCGCTGCGCGGCAACCACGCCCACGCGCGCTCCTGTTGGAGGACGTAGTGCCGGCGATACCCCGTGAAGATGTCGTCCCCACCCGCGCCGGAGAGCAACACCTTCAGTCCGTGGTCACGTGCCATCTCGCAGATGAACAACGCGTTCAACGCCGCGGGGTCCGCCTGCGGTTCGTCCAGGTGGTAGACCATCCGCTCGAGGTGCTTCACCATCTCCGCGGAGCTCGCCTCCACCGTGTGCAGGTCGACGCCCAGGTGTCTGGCCACACGGCGGGCGATGGGAAGATCGTCGATCATCCCCTCGCTGGCGAACGTGTCGTCGCCGAACCCGATCGTGAAGCACTGCAGCGCCTCGTCGGACGTGGCACTGGCGAACGCGGCCACCGAACTCGAATCGAGACCCCCCGACAGGAATGCGCCAACCGGAACATCGGCGACCATCTGACGCCGCACGGCCTGCTGCACGAAGTGCTCGACCCCGGCGATCGCCTCCGCTTCGGTCATGCCGTCGAGCTCCGCCGTGTACGGCAAGTCGTAGAATCTCCAGCGCCGAAGGATCCGGCCTTCGCGGACGACCATCGCATGACCGGGCTCGAGCTTCTGAACCGATCTCAGAATGGTCCTCGGAGCCGGGCACCAGAGGTAGGCGACGTAACTCTGGATGGCGTCGACATCGAGCGTGCGGTCGAGGTGCCGGTCCTGGAGCAACGCCTTGAGCTCGCTCGCGAACAGGAATCCGCGGGCGGTCTCCGCGAAGTAGAGCGGCTTGACTCCCGGCCCATCGCGGGCGACCAGCAACGCCCTGCTCCGGGTGTCCCAGATCGCGAACGCGTACATGCCGTTGAGTCGTGCGAGCATCTCGTCGCCGTCGCGGAGATAGAGATTGAGGAGAACCTCGGTGTCCGATTCGCTCCGGAATCCGAACCCGCCACGCACGAGCTCAGCGCGCAGCTCGCGATAGTTGAAGATCTCACCGTTGTACGAGATCACCACCGTGCCGGTCGCGTCCCACATCGGCTGATGGCCGGCGGCCGAGAGGTCGATGATCGTCAGACGGCGGTGAGCGAGGCCGACCCCGTGGGTCTCGTCGAGCCAGACACCGTCATCGTCGGGCCCGCGGTGGGCGATCGAGGTGCCCATCCGCACGAGCAGGTCACGGCCGAAATCACCGGAGAAGCCGGCTATGCCACACATCGGGCCACTTCCAATCTCGTAGCAGGGCCGACCTTCTTGCAGCAGATCCTAGCGTTCGCTCGCCGTCGACGGGGGCCGGCCCAAGGCGAACGCCGGACCGACCCTCTGGGTACACTGAGCGGCCGCCACATCGAGAGGAACAGGTGAGGACAGACGAGCTGAAGCGGCAGGTCCGCGACCACTGGAGCGACGAGCCATGTGGCACACGCGGCGTCGGCGACGATGACCGAGCGACGCTCCTCGCCGAGATCGAGCGCCATCGGTACGACAGCGTCGAGTCCTACATCCCCGGCTTCGCCCGGTGGGAGCGCGGCGCGGGCAAGCGCGTGCTCGAGATCGGTGTGGGTGCGGGCGCCGACCACCTCCAGTGGGCGCGAGCCGGGGCGGAGCTCAGCGGCGTCGACCTCAGCCAGGTCGCCGTCGACCTCGCCAACGAACGCCTGGCGCTCGACGGCCTCGAGTCCGACGTGCGTGTGGGCGACGCCGAGCACCTCGACTTCGACGACGGCACCTTTGACATCGTCTACTGCTACGGCGTCCTCCACCACACGCCGGACACCGAGCGCGCCGTCGCCGAAGTGCGACGAGTGCTCAAGCCGGGCGGCACCGGGCTGCTCATGCTCTACAAGCTGCGCAGCTGGACCAGCCTGAGCCTGTGGGCGTTGCACTGCCTCGGACGCGGTCGCCCGTGGAGATCCTGGCGGTGGGCCATACGCGAGCACCTGGAGTCGCCGGGCACGAAGGCCTACACCCGCGCCGAGATCCACGAGCTCCTCGCCGACTTCGAGATCACCCATCTCGAACCTCAACTCCTCGCCAGCGACGTTCTGGAGATGACCCCGAGCGAGAAGTACCAGAGCTGGCTGCATCGGGTGGTCTATCGCCTCTATCCACGCCGGTTGGTGCGACTGCTGGGACCGCGGTTCGGGTTCGCGTGGCTGATCGAAGTGCGCAAGCCGATCACGGAATCAGCCTGAGAACCCGTTTCGACCCGATGAGCGGCAGCGTCCCGGAATCGTCCGAGCGCCCACGCTGATGGCGGCTCGAGCTGAGTTCTCGGTGATGTGCGTCGCGGGCGCGCGGCCGAACTTCCCGAAGCTCAAGCCGGTCCTCGACGCGCTCGACCGCCTCGGTGTCGCGACAACGCTCGTCCACACCGGTCAGCACTACGACCACATCATGAGCGACGTCTTCCTCGACGAGTTGGGGATCCGCCGGCCGGACCACTCGCTCGGGGCCGGCTCGGGGACACACGCGGAGCAGACCGCGCGGATCATGACGGCGATCGAACCGATCGTCGAACGGGAGCGCCCCGACGTGATCGTCGTCGTCGGCGACGTCAACTCGACGGTCGCGTGCGGCCTCGTCGGCGCGAAGCTGGGTTGCCTCGTGGCTCATGTCGAGGCCGGCCTGCGGAGCCGCGACTGGGCGATGCCGGAGGAGATCAACCGCGTCGTCACCGACCGGCTGTCCGACTACCTCTTCGCGCCGTCGGCCGATGCTGTCGACAACCTGCGCGCCGAGGGCTACCGGGCCGACCAGATCCACCTGGTGGGCAACGTCATGATCGACACGCTCTTCGCCAACCTCGATCGGGCGCGAGCCCGGCTGCCCGCCTTGCTCGAGCGGTCGGGGCTGGAGGCGGGCCACTACGCGCTCACCACGCTGCACCGCCCGTCGAATGTGGACGACCCCGACCAACTGCGCGGCCTGGTCGGCGCGCTCGAGGCGGTCGCCGCGTCGCTTCCGGTCGTGTTCCCGGCCCACCCGCGAACCGTCGAGCGTCTGCGCGCGCTGGAGGTCCCCGGCCTCGCCCGACTGCGGATCATCGAGCCGCTGGGCTATCTCGACTTCATCGCGCTGCAATCGACGGCCACGGTCGTCCTCACCGACTCCGGCGGCGTGCAGGAGGAGACGACCGCGCTCGGCATCGCATGCCTGACGCTGCGCGAGAACACAGAGCGGCCGATCACGATCAGCGAAGGCACCAATCGCGTCGTCGGCGCCGATCCGGCGGCCATCGAGGCGGCGGTGCTCGACGTGCTGTCCAACGGCGTGACGCCGCGCCGGCCCGAGCTCTGGGACGGCCGTGCCGGCGAACGGATCGGGGAGATCCTGCTGTCGGGCGGGACCGCCGCGACGCGCAAGCGCCCGACCGACCTCTGAGCTTCGGTGGCCCGATCAGCCGGCCGCGAGACGCGCCGCGGCGGCGAGTGCGATGCGGGTGGTCTCGATCGCCGAGGTCGCCGAGCCGTCGAGTCGCCCGGAGACGAACGCCGCCAGCCCCTCGGCATGACCCTTCCCCTCGGCGACCTTCGATTTCGCGCGGTCGACCGTCAGCGCCCGGTAGTTGTCGAGGACGACCGTGTGACCACGCCCGTTGATCTCGACGCGCTCCTTCGGCGTGCCGGGGAAGCTTCCATCGGAGTACACGATCGAGGCCGAGGAGCCGTCCTCGTACTCGACCAGCAGGTGGTACGCGTCGCGGTCGGCGCCGGGCGGCGCGACGGCGGACACCGATCGCGCCGGCTGATCGCCGGCGAGGTACGAGCAGGCGTCGATGAAGTGACAGACCTCGCCGAGCAGGCGGCCGCCTTCGCGCCGATCCGAGTACCAGTGATCGGGTGAGAGCCGGCCGGCGTTGACGCGATACTCCATCTGCAACGGGCCGGCGCCGACGAGCGCGTCGCGGGCCTGGCGGAGGATCGGCGAGTACCGGCGGTTGAAGCCGACATACAGGCGCCCCACGGAGCCCGCGAGGGCTGCCTCGACCGTCGCCAGCTCCGCGTCGGACAGCGCCAACGGCTTCTCGCAGTAGACGTCCTTCCCGGCGGCGAGCGCGGCGGTGACCAGCTCGGCGTGCGTCGAGTGAGGCGTGGCGACGATCACGAGGTCCACCGCGTCGTCGTCGATCACGGCCTGGGCCTCGCTCGAGGCCCGCGCCACGCCGTGGCGTTCGGCGAACCTCGTCGCGCTGACGCCGGACGCCGACGCGACGTGCACGATCGGTCCGGCGCCGGACGAGCCGAGCGCCGGGACGATGACGCTCCGGACGAAGCCGCCGACGCCGATGATGCCCACCCCGGGCTGCGAACCACGCGCTGGCGACCGCTTGCGGCCGGTGGTGGCGATCGTCCGCCGGGCGACGCCCGCATTCGGGTAGGTGAGCAGCATGCCCAGTGGCCGCTCGCGCGGATCGTCCAATGCGGCGAACGCCTTGGGTGCGTCGTCGATCGGGAAGCGGTGCGTCACGAGGTCAGCGACGTCGAGGCGGCCACTCGCCATCAGGTCGAGAACGGCCTCCAGGTTTCGGCCCTCGGTCCAGCGCACGTGGCCAACCGGGTAGTCGACGCCCCACTCCTCGTATGTCCGGTCGTAGCGACCGGGGCCGTAGCTGCGGGCGACCTTCAGGTCGAGTTCCTTGTGGTAGAACGCGTTCCGGTCGAGATCGAGGCCGACATCGCCGACGGCGACGACGACCGCACGATCGCGGCAACGGTCGGGAACGAGCTGAACGATCCGTGAGTCGCCGTGCGCGCCGGCCGTGATGATGACCGTGTCGGCGCCGCGCCCGCGGCTCCACTCCATGATCGCGGCGGTCGTCGCCGACCCGGACTCGGTCTGTCCGTCGACGCCGTGGGGACGGGCGAGCTCGAGGAGCCGCTCGTCGAGGTCGACGCCGAACACGTCACAGCCGGACGCCACCGCCATGCGCGCGGTCAGCTGGCCGATGAGGCCCATGCCGACGACGACCACCTTGGAGCCGATCCGGATGTCGGCAAGTCTCAACCCGTGCAGGCCGACGCTCGCCACGGTGGCGAACGACGCCGCCTCGTCCGACACCGGGTCGGGGATGCGCGCGGTGAGCAGCCAGGGCACGGACTGGAACTCAGAGTGGGTCGCGAACCCGCCACCAGCGGTGGCGACCCGGTCCCCGACGCGAACGCCCTGCACAGCGGCGCCCACCTCGATGACGGCGCCGGCCCCCGAGTAGCCGAGCGCGAGATCGTCGGCCAACCGCGACCGGACGGCGGCGATGGTGTCGCGGAGTCCATCGGTCCTGGCCTTGGCGACGACCTGGCGCACGAGGTCCGGCCGGGCTCGGGCCTTCTGCGCCAGATTCGCCTGGGCGAGCTGGGTCGCGGCGCGCTCCGTGCCCGCCGAGATCAACGTGGTCGACGTGGAGACGAGCACGCTGGTCGTCATCAGCTGGGGGGCCGGCGCGTCGACGACGACCGGGCGGCCCCCACCCGCTGGTTGCACGACCTGCTTCATCGCGGTCCCAGGCCCACGGGCGCGGACGTGACCGCTCCCGGGAGGTCGACGAGCGCAGCCGAGCGGGCGTGTTCCATGACGGCCCGAGGCTACCGAGCGGGCCGTGAATCAGGGCGAGGTCGGTGGCTGGTCACCGCGCGGGCGCGTCGGTAGGGTCGGTCGGGTGACCGACACCGAGTCGTCTGCCGCGAGCCCCGAGCGGGCGGTGCCCGGCTCGGGACTCGTTGCGCTCACGCCGGTGCAACAGCGGACGCTCGCCGCGCTGCGCCGATCCGGAGCGCCGCTCGTCTTCGAACCCGAGGTCGTCGCCGGCATCCGCGCCGAGATGCTCGCCGCGCTGGACCAGTTCGCGGAGCGAATCGGCCCCGGTGCCGAGCTGTTCGTCACCAAGCACCGGATCGCCTCGGCGCTCGACTGCGAGGAACACCATCTCGCGCCGGACGACTTCGCGTGGGCGCCGCCGATCGCCACCGGCCAGGTTGCGCACCGAGCGATCCAGTTGTTGCTGTCCTGGCGGGGCGAGCCGACACCGACCGACCTCGTCGACGAGGCGATCGCCCGGCTGATCGACGAGGACCGCAGCCTCGGGGCGTGGATGGCCGGGCTCGGCCCGGCCGACGAGTCCGACCTGCGCGGCCGATCCGTCGAACGGGTGACGAAGTTCGTCGAGTGCTTCCCACCGCTCGACCGCCGCTCCAACCCGGTGACCGAGGCCGCCGCCCAGTGGCCGCTCGACGGCCCGATCGTGCTCCGCGCCCGGGTCGACCTGATGCTCGGCCGTCCGGCGGGCGAGGAGAGCCGCAAGGTGATCATCGACCTCAAGACCGGTCGGCCGAATCCACGCCATCGTCAAGACCTCGGGTTCTACGCCCTCCTCGAGGCACTTGCCCGCCACGTCCCGCCGCGCAAGGTCGCCACGTTCTATCTCGACGCGGGCGAGGCGCAGACCGACGACGTCAGCGAGCGTCTCCTGCGATCGGCGGTCAGACGAACGCTCGACGGCATCGATGCGATCGTCAGCCTCGAGATCGAGGGACGACCGCCGACGAGACAGCCGGGCACGTCGTGTCGATGGTGCCCGCTGCTCGAGGGTTGCGTCGACGGTCAGGAGTACCTGGACCCACGCTCGTGACGACGCGCGATCAGCCGTCTGCGACCAACACCGGTTCGGGCGCGGGTGTCTCGACGAACCCGGTAGACACATCGGCCCGCGTGTAGGCGTGCCCGGTCGACGGGTCGTCCGCCTGGTTGAGCACGAGGCCGATGATCGGCGCAGAGATGCGATGCAGGCGATCGAGGGTCTGGGTCACGGCCTCCGTCGTGACGTGTCCGGTCTGCGCCACGACCAGCACACCGTCGGCGCACGCGGCGATCGACATCGAGTCGGACACCGGGAGTATCGGGGCCGAGTCGACGATCACGTAGTCGTAGTGATCGCCCATCTCCGACAGCAGCGAGCGCATCCGCTTGGAGCTCAGCATCTCGCTCGGGCTGGACGGAATCGCCCCGCACGGATAGACGGAGATCTGTTGCCCACGGCCGATGTCGACATGGCGGACCACCTCGCGTGGTTGGGTGCCGAGCAGGAGCTCGGTCAGACCGGGCGCCGATGTGATATCGAAGATGACGTGAATCCGGGGGCGGCGGAGATCGGCGTCGACGAGCGCGACGCGGTGCCCGGCATGGGCGAGCACGATGGCGAGGTTGGCTGCCGTCGTCGTCTTTCCCTCCCCCGGAATCGAACTCGTCACGAGCACGACACCGAGCGGGGGGTTGTCCAATGCGAGGAACTGCACGTTCGTGCGCAGCCCGCGGAATGCCTCGACGGACGGGTGGTCCGGCTCGCTGAGCGCGACCGGCCGAAAATCCGGCGGCACATCGACGGGGATCTGTGCGAGGACCGGATCATCGGTCAACCGTTCGAGGTCGGCCACCGAACGAACCTTGTTGTCGAGATAGTCGATCAGGAAGGCCGCCCCGAGCCCGATCAGCAACCCGACGAACGCCGCGAGAACCGCGCTTCGCGCCGGGGTCGGCTCGACCGGTGCGGTGGGGGTGGACGCGGTCTTGATCACCGTCGCCCCTCCCGTGCGCAGCGCGGCGTCCACGCGCAGCTGATCGAGCGTCGTGCTGAAGTTGGCCTGCTGCACGACCAATGCGTCCCTGACTGCCCGGTCCTCGGCGGCATCGATCTGGACCTGCAACTGACTGATCGCCAACTGCACCTCGTCGGCGGCCGCCAGCAGGTCCTGGATCGATTGGTTGCGCCGGATCTCGATGTAGGCCTCGGCGTACGCGTTGGCGTACGTCGCCGCGTTCGAGGCGTTCTCGTCCAACACGGTGATGCGGATCACGTCGGTTTCGCCGATCGGCGCAACGTCGGCCTCCGGCGGCGGCGCCGACAGCCCGAGGTCTGTTTGCGCCTGCAATCGGGTTTGCTCGCCGTTGATGACCTGAACCTCGGTCTCGATCGTCCGGCGGCCGACCGATGTCTGTGCCGACTCGAACAAGGCGTCGTTGCCCCGCGGCTGGAGCAGCACCAGCGCGTCGGCCGAGTACACGGGCGTCTGCATGGC
>JBFGCT010000124.1:0-12367 GCA_041581055.1 Ilumatobacteraceae bacterium
CCGGGGAGATCCCGGGGCTTCGTCGCGTTCGGGATACCGTGGTCCCATGCCGGCGATCGAGGGTGCGCAGCGGCCGTTCTGGATGCATCAGCTGGTGGAGTACCTGATCGGGGTGGTGTTGATCAGCGTGTCGGTCCAGTTGCCGAATCCGGCGGTCCCGGCGGTGCTCGGCCTCCTGGTGATCGTCAACTCGGCGATCACCAAGGGCGCCGCCGGCGCGTTCAACATGATCGGCCGACGGCTGCATCGCCTGCTCGACGTGGCCCTCATGATCCTGCTCGTCGTCATGGCGTTCCAACCGTGGTTCAGCTCGGACTCGACCGGGCGGATCGTGCTCCCGGCGATCGCCTTCGTGATGTTCTTCGTCTGGCTGAACACCGACTTCACCGACCGAGCTGAGCGCAAGAAGCGTCGAGCGGCGCGGTCGTCGGGGCGGTCGCGGGATTCGAGCGAGGAGCTCGGCCGGAAGGCGGGGCGCCTCGTCGGCGACGGGGTCAACGCGGCCCGTCGCTGGCAGAAGAAGCGCTGATCGTTCGTAGGCTGTGGCCATGACGTTCGAGCAGCCGGCCCCCGACCTCTCCAAGATCATGGCGGCGTGGGAGCGGTGGGAGACCGGCGAGGACTCGCCGGGCAGGGTGATGGCCGACATGAAGACCGCCGGGCTGGCGACGGTGTTGGCCCAGCTCGCCGAGCAGGGCTGGGCCCCGAGCAGCTGACCCTGGCGATGGCCGAGCGACGGTGTTGGCGCGGCTCGCCGAACGGCGGTGGGCCCCGAGTCGCCGGCCCTTGCTGATGGCCGATGTCGAGCGCCGCCCCGGCGGCAACCAGTTCATCCCCCGCCCGCCGGTCTGGAGCGAGCACGAGGAGGCCCCGTGGTCGCACGGCGCGAACTGGACCGTCGACGAGCTGATCGGGCCGATCCCGCAAACGACCGGGCCGGTCGCGCCGTCGTTCCCCGGCGCCCGGGTCTCGGCCGTGCTGATCGCGCTCACCGACGGGCCCGACGGCGCGGAGGTGCTGCTCACGAGGCGATCGATGCAGATGCGTAGCCATCGCGGTGAGGTCAGCTTCCCGGGCGGGCGGCTCGACCCGGGCGAGACACCGGTCGAGACCGCCCTGCGCGAGGCCCACGAGGAGGTGGGGCTCGAGCCGGCCGCGCCGGAGATCGTCGGCGAGCTCGAACACCTGAACACGATCGTCAGCCGCAGCTACATCGTGCCGATCGTGTCGCGGCTCGACCACCGTCCGCCGTTGCGGCCGCAGACGGTCGAGGTCGACCGGGTGCTGTGGACGCCGATCAGCGAGCTGACCCGCCCGGGCACGTATCGCGTCGAGCGCTGGGGGCGCCCGCCGATGGACCGCCCCTTGCACTTCTTCGAGCTCGACGACGAGACGGTCTGGGGCGCGACCGCGCACATGCTCGTCGAGCTGCTGGCGCTCCAGTTCGGCTGATCAGCGGGCGAACGCCATCACGTCGACGATGAAGTCGACCGACGCGCCGGGCTGCCCGTTTCGCACCCGGATCGACGCGCCCGGGCCGCACCGCACCATCGCCGAGTTCGCGACGTTCTGCCCCATGGTGTAGTTGATGTTCGAGGTGCCACCCCACGGGGCGCCGTCGGCGAACACCGCCGCCCACCCATCGGCGCTCGGCCCGACGATGGTGAGGTTCACGACGACGGCCAGCGCGTCGCTCGGGACCGCACCGCCGGTGTTCGCCTCGCAGGACACGACACGCTCGCCGGGTCCGACGAGCTGGGTCTTGGGGCCGGTCGCCGGGGGCGCGCCCATCCGCGAGTCGTAGACCCGGATCGGGGCCGGCAGCGGCTCGAACGCGCCGACGGAACCCGGTGCGGCAACCCTCACGAATCGGGCCGGTTCGCCGCCACCCGCCTCGTGGACGCAGACCCACCATGTCGAGCCACCCGACCCGTCGGTGCGAATCGACAGGTCGCCGGGCCGGGCGTCGCCGCTCACCGGCATCCCCCCTGGATTGTCGAGGGTGCGCAGCGTGATGTCGGCGTCGGCGAGCAATGCGGGCGCGGCGGCGTAAGAGCTCTGGCCCCAGACGCCGCTCGTCGTCGACGTCGGCGGGTCGAGGGTTGGGTCGCCGTCGACCCAACCCTGCACGCCCACCCCGCCCCGGTCACTGCGCGAGAGAACGCCTGTCCCTTGACTCGACGAGAACAGGCCGAACGACTTCGCCGCGACGTTGATCGCCGATCCGGCGATCGTGCTCTGGTTCCAGACCGAGAGCGCCGGCGTCAAGATGTCGGGGTCGCCACCGCCGGGCAGGACGATCGATCCCCTGAGGCCGGTCGTATTCTTCCCCGTGTTGTCCGGCTTGTCGATTTCGACGAAGGCGGGCGCCGCCGCCGCGCTCGTCGACGTGCCGGCCGCCAGGGCTGTCCCGAGCGCGGCGCCTCCACCGAGCAGCGCGCGCCGACTGAGTCTCGCCGTCGGCGACGCCTCGTCGATGCGCTCCCGAAGCGCGCGGTTCTCGGCTTCGAGCCTGTCGAGCCGCCGGTGGAGTCGACCGAGCTCACTGAGTGGAGATTCGATGTCGTTCGTCATGGGTCGACCGTAGGACTCGCCCCGCCGAACGGGAACGGCCGAAATGCTCGAAACGCCGACGAATCCGCTCAACCGGCCATTGCGCGAGAGCGACTCGTCACAGCCCGCGCGGAGGGGTGCGGCGGAGGGCGAGGCTCGCCGTCGCGATGCCTACCGCCCCGACGACCACCGCGCCGACGTTGCCGAGCGACCAGACCTTCAGCGACGCCGACACGACGAGGGCGAGGGAGGTCGCGGTGGTCGCCGTCCCGTCCCAGCGCACCCGCTCGGCAAGGAGCGCGCGCCGCTCGAAGCGGCCGACGCACGCAACGATCGGGACGAGCAGCACGAGGGCGAGACCGATCACCGGCAGCTTCTGGACCCACCAGGCCGCCGAACCGATCGCGGCGGTCGGCAGGGCGCCGACGGCGTAGAGGACGGCCGACGCGCCGACCGCGGCGGTGAAGTGCCAGAGGTAGACCGACATCGACACGGCGTTGGCGGCCACCACCGCCGTCCACGCCCGCCGGTTGCGGGCGAGGAGGCGGGTGAGGCGCGGGGCGAAGGCGATGGCCGTGGCCACCTGCGCGGCGCCGAACGCCACGAGCGCCACCGACGGCGGGTGGGTCGGCGAGAAGGCGATGCCCGAGACGTGGATCATGGTGGCCGGCCAGGGACCGAAGGCGACGAGCGAGATCGCCGCGCACCAGCACGCGCCGGCCCACGCCCCGAGCCGCCGCCCGGTCGGCAGCGCGCCGTCGCGCCACAGGAAGCCGATCATCTGGAAGAGCAGCCAACCGAGCACCCAGTTGACGTGCTCGACCCACGGGACCCCCGAGAGGTGGAGCGCCTCGATCGTCAGGAACGAGCCGGCCAGCAACGCCACCGTGCGGCCGCGGCGGCGGCGGAGGGCGGTGAGCATCGTCGGCGCCAGCGCCGTGTCGATCGTGTAGTTGGCGAGGAACCACAGCGGGATCGCGGCGCCGACGGCGCCGGCGGCGACCAGCCCTCCGGCGCCGACCGCGGCGCCGCCCACCAGCAGCGCCAGCCAGGTGACGGCGAGCACGACGGTCGGCGCGACGAGGCGGCGCAAGCGCTGCACCACCCAGTCGCCATCGGTTCCCGACCGCCGCCGGTGGGCGTCGAGCGACATCGCGGACGCGAACCCGCCGACGGCGAAGAACAGCGGCATCACCTGGAACAGCCACGTCAGCACGGCGAACCGGGGGGCGACCTCGAGCGCGTTGCGCGCCACCAGCGAACCGTCCTCGCCGACGGCGATGGCGACCACGAGCCAATGTCCGAGCGCGACGAACACCATCGCCGCGGCGCGGTACGCGTCGATCGCCCGGTTGCGATCCGGCGCGGCGGCGGCGGCGAGCGTCGCGGTGGTCGCCCCGGTGGGCGCGGGTGGGGTCGACATGGTCAACGTCATGCGCTCAGTCAGCCAGAACCGGCCGCTGGGCGAAATCGGGGGAACCCCCCACTCGGACCTGGGCGGCGCCCCGCCCGGCGGTCGGGTCAGGCCAAGTCGCCGGCGAGCCGGGCGAGGAGGGCCCACCCGGCGACCACGTGACGGCGTTCGGTCGTGCGGGCGCCGACCGAGAACCGCACGACCGAACGCCCGTCGAGCACGGTCCGCGTGAACAGCACCGCCCCGGTGTCGTTGGCCCGCTCGATCAGGCGGTCGGTCGCCGCGTTGGCCGCGTCGACCTCCTCGTGGCGCACGGCGAGGCACAGCAGGTTGAGCGGGTGCGGGGCCACGATCTCGAACCGGTCGTCGGCGCGGGCCAGACCGGCGAGCTCCTGGGTCAGGCCGACGTGTCGGCGGATCATCGCCTGGATCGCCACGACGCCTTCGCACCGGATCGTGAACCACAGCTTCAGCGCACGGAAGCGCCGGCCGAGCGGAATCTGCCAGTCGCGGTAGTCGATCACCGCGCCCGACTCGGCGGCGGCGGAGCGGAGGAACTCGGGCAGGATGCTCAGCGCACCGAGCAGCGAGGCGCGATCGGTCGTCCAGAACAGGGTGCAGTCGAAGTTGACCCCCATCCACTTGTGGGCGTTGGTGGCGTAGGAGTCGACGTACTCGAGACCCTCGTTGACCCACCGGTGCTCGGGCGCCAGTGCGGCGATCCCGGACATCGCCCCGTCGACATGGAGCCACACCCCCTGGTCCCGGCAGACAGGGCCGATCGTCGGCGTGGGGTCGAACGCCATCGACGACGTCGTGCCGTGGGTCGCGCACACGAAGAACGGTGCCAACCCGGCGGCGCGATCCTCCTGGATCATCGCCGCGAGGACGTCGGCGCGCATCGCGAACGACTCGTCGTGGGGCACCACCCGCATCCGGTCGGCCCCGATCCCCGCGATGCGAAGCCCCTTCTCGAACGCCGAGTGGGCGTGCTCGGTGGCGTAGGCGACGAGCCGCGTCGTGTCGCCATCGCCGTTGACCATCCCGCCGGTCGCCCGCCACCGAGCGGCCAGGATCGCCACGAGCGTCGCCTCGCTGGCGCTGCCCTGGATCACCCCACCACCAGTGGCGCTCGTCGACCGGAACGCCGCGGGCAGGTCGAGCAGCTCGACCATCCAGTCGAGCATCAGCGTCTCCAGCTCGGTGCACGCCGGCGACGTGACCCAGCTCATGCCCTGCACGCCGAGGCCGGCCGACAGCAACTCGCCGAGCACCGACGGGTACGAGGTGTTGGCCGGGAAGTAGGCGAACCAGTCCGGGTGCTGCCAGTGGGTCAGCGCCGGCGCGATGATCCGGTCGACGTCGGCCATCACCGCGTCGAACGGCTCCGGCTCGGTCGGCGGGTGGTCGGGCAACTGGGCGCGGACGTCACCGGGCTTCACCTCCGACGTCACGCGCCGGTCGGAGACACCCTCGAGATAGTCGGCGATCCAGTCGATCATCTCGTGGCCGTGGTGGCGGAACTCGTCGGGCGTCACGGCGTCAGAGTAGGCCGATCGCCTCCGACCACCGTGGCCGGCGGCGGTCAGGTCCGGTTGCGGTAGATGCCGTAGCCGACCCGGCCGAACACGACGGCCAGCCCGGCCAGCATCATGGCGAAGACCAGCGTCTGGCGCCAGCCGCCGCGGGCCTTGCTGCCGCAACCCGGCCGCTCCAACGCGCCGAGACAGTCGCTGAGGTTCTCATCCTCGGGGAGGAACTCGTTGACGATGGTCGTCGGTGGCGTCGGCGCGGGCGCGGTCGCGACCACCGCCGACACGACGCCGGCCGGCGCGACCGACGAGACGGCCGGGGCGGCGGACGCGGTCGACGCGCCGCCGATCGAACCGATGGCGACGGTCAGGGTGACCAGCGGACCGAGTACCGCCCGGATCGCTGCCCTACGATTCACCATCTTGAGTCAACCGCAGCATCACGACCGTCCCACCGTTCTCGTCGTCGACTTCGGGGCCCAGTACGCCCAGCTGATCGCCCGCCGCGTGCGGGAGCTGAAGGTGTACTCCGAGATCGTGCCGAGCCGGATCACCGCCGGCGAGATCGCCGAGCGCAAGCCGGCCGCGATCGTGCTGTCGGGTGGCCCGGCGAGCGTCAACGTCGACGGCGCGCCCTCGCTCGACGCGGGGATCCTCGAACTGGGCATCCCCGTGCTCGGCATCTGCTACGGCGCCCAACTCATCGCGCAGCAACTCGGCGGCACGGTCAGCCGCGGCATGCAGGGCGAGTACGGCCGGGCGCAGCTGATGAGCACCGGGCCGTCGCTGCTGCTGCCCGATCACGCGCCCGAGGTCCACGACGTCTGGATGAGCCACTTCGACGGCATCACCGTGGCCCCCGAGGGCTTCCACGTCACGGCCACGTCGCCGGGGGCGCCGGTCGCCGTGCTCGAGCACCACGAGCGCCGCATCTACGGCGTGCAGTTCCACCCCGAGGTCAAGCACTCGCCCTACGGGATGGAGGTGATCGCCCGCTTCCTGCACGAGCGGGCCGAGATCCCCGCCGGCTGGGAGATGTCGTCGGTGATCGACGAGCAGGTCGAGCGGATCGTCGAGCGGGTCGGCGCCGCCCGCGTGATCTGCGGGCTGTCGGGCGGCGTCGACTCCTCGGTCGCCGCGGCGCTCGTGCACCGCGCGATCGGTCACCAGCTGACGTGCGTCTACGTCGACACCGGGCTGATGCGCAAGGGCGAGAGCGAGCAGGTGGTCGAGACGTTCCGCCGCAACATCGGCATCGAGCTGATCCACGTCGACGCCGCCGACCGGTTCTTCGGCGCGCTGGCCGGCGTCACCGAACCGGAGGCGAAGCGCAAGGCGATCGGCGAGCAGTTCATCCGGGTGTTCGAGGAGCACACCGGCGGCCTCACCGACGCCAAGTTCCTCGTGCAGGGGACGCTGTACCCGGACCTGATCGAGAGCGGCGGCACCGACGGGAACACGGCGGTGATCAAGAGCCACCACAACGTCGGCGGCCTCCCCGACGACATGGAGCTCGAGCTGATCGAGCCGCTCCGCGACCTGTTCAAGGACGAGGTGCGCCGACTCGGCGCCGAGCTGGGCCTCCCCGACGACGTGGTCTGGCGCCAGCCGTTCCCCGGTCCGGGACTCGGCGTGCGGATCATCGGCGAGGTGACGCCCGAGCGGGTGGCGCTCCTCCAGGAGGCCGACAGCATCGTCCGCGAAGAGCTGGCCCGCGCCGGGCTCGAGCGCGAGATCTGGCAGTCGTACGCCGCGCTGCTCGCCGACATCCGCTCGGTGGGGGTCATGGGCGACGAGCGGACCTACGGCCATCCTGTCGTGATCAGGGCCGTGACCAGCGATGACGCGATGACCGCGGACTGGGCGCGGATCCCCGCCGACGTGCTCGAGTCGATGTCGCAGCGGATCATCAACGAGGTCCCCGGCGTCAACCGGGTGGTGTACGACATCACCTCCAAGCCGCCCGGCACCATCGAGTGGGAGTAGCGGCCCGGCAGATGTGACCGGCGTCACCTCGCACGTTGATCGTCAGACTTTCGCAACATGTTCGTCATGTTCGCTAGGATGCGCGGCCGAGTATGAGACAACTCCTCCGCCTACTTCCGATCGCCGTCGCCGCCGCGCTCGTCGTCCCCGCGATGACGCCGACGGTCGTCCAGGCCCAGTCCGTCGACGAGCAGCGAGAGCGCGTCGAGGACATCGTCAACGAGCTCGAGCGGCTCGAGGAGAAGGCGAACCAGATCGCCGAGGACTACGTCGAGGCGATCGACGACAAGACCCATCTCGACGCGGAGATCGTCGAAGCCGAAGCCCGGGTCGCGGCCAAAGAGGCCGAGCTCGCCGAACTGCGTGCGAACCTCGGCGAGATGGCGATCCGGTCGTTCGTCGGTTCCGGCTCGACCCCCCTCGGCCTGCTGTTCGAGGACTCGGCCAACGTCAACGACGTCCTCACCCGCGACGAGCTCGCCCGTGTCGCGCTCAGCACCGGCAATGTCACGACCGACGAGCTCGACGCCGCCGTCGAGGATCTCGAAGCGGAGAAGTCCGATCTCGATCGCAAGCGCGACGAGGCGGCGCAGATCGCGGAGACGCTGCAGGCCGCACAGGCCGAGACCGAGCGGCTGACCAACGACTACGTCTCGGCGCGCGCCGACGCCGAGGCCAAGCTCGGCCAGCTCATCGCCGAAGAAGAGGAGCGCCGTGCCCGCGAGTCGGCCGAGCGCCTCGCCGCCGAGTTCGCCGCGCAGCAGGCGGCGGCGGCGAGCAACAGCGCCAACTCGGGCGGCTCGTCGAACAACTCCGGCGGCGGCAACTCGGGCGGCTCGTCGAACAACTCCGGCGGCGGCAACTCGGGCGGCTCGTCGAACAACTCCGGCGGCTCGTCGAGCAGCTCCGGCGGGGGCAACTCGGGCGGGGGTAACTCGGGCGGGGGCGGGTCCGGCGGCGGATCGTCCGGCGGCACATCGTCACCGCCGCCCGCGGTCTCGTCGCGAGCGGGCATCGCCGTCCAGGCCGCGATGTCCCAGCAGGGCGTGCCGTACAAGTACGCCACGTCGAACCCGGGTGTCTCCTTCGACTGCTCGGGTCTCACCAGCTACGCGTGGGGCCAGGCCGGCGTGTACCTCCCGCACCAGTCGCGGGCGCAGTTCGCGTCGATTCCGCACGTCGCCAAGGCTGCCGCGCAGCCCGGCGACCTCGTGTTCTACTACAGCCCGATCAGCCACGTCGGCGTCTACATCGGCGGCGGCAAGTTGGTTCACGCCCCGAACACCGGCAGCGTGGTCAACGTAGCCACCGTCAACTGGAACAAGGTTGTCGGCGTCGGCCGCCCCGGCTGAGCCGAGTCGGTCCAGATCGCCCGATCGCTGATTCTGGGTTGGTGCTGGTTCGGGGGCTACGTTCGCTGGCGGTATGTCCGACGAGATCTTGGGGATCGACGCGCCGCGGGTTTCACGGTGGATGGTCGAGCACATCGCGGGGGCGGTCGCGCCGTTCTCGTTCGAGATCATCGCCGGCGGGCGCTCGAACCTGACGTTCACCGTCGTCGGCGCCGACGGGGCGCGGTTCGTGCTGCGCCGGCCGCCGACCGGCGCCGTGCTGGCGACCGCCCACGACATGGCCCGCGAGCACACGATCATCTCGGCGGTCGGCCGCACCGACGTGCCCGTTCCACCCGCGCTCGGGCTGTGCGCCGACGTCGAGGTCAACGGGGCGCCGTTCTACGTGATGGGCTTCGTCGACGGCGTCGTGCTCGACTCGCCGGACAAGGCCGAGGTCATGACGGTCGACGCCCGCCGAGCCGCCGCCGAGCACCTGATCGACGTCCTGGCCGACCTGCACGCCGTCGACGTCGACGCCGTCGGCCTCGGCGACCTCGCCCGCCGGGACGGGTACGTCGAGCGCCAGATCAAGCGCTGGAGCGCGCAGTGGGCGACGTCGAAGACCCGCGAGCTGCCCGCCATCGAGGAGGTCGCCGAGCGTCTCGGGGCGCGGGTTCCCGAGCAGCACGGGGTGTCGATCGCCCACGGCGACTACCGGTTCGGGAACTGTCTGACCGACACGGCGCACGGCCGGATCACGGCGGTTCTCGACTGGGAGCTGTGCACGCTCGGCGACCCGCTGGCCGACGTCGGCTACCTGGGCGTCTACTGGGCCGACCCCGGCGCCGCCCAAGAGCGCCCGAACGACCCGACGGGCATCGAGGGGTTCCCGACCTACGCCGAGCTGGTCGACCGCTACGCCGCCCGCACCGGTCGGGACGTGTCCGAGATCGACTACTACCGGGCGTTCGCGGGGTGGCGCCTCGCGGTGATCTCCGAGGGTGTCTACGCCCGGTTCCTGCACAACGCGATGGGGGGCCAGCAGCTCGACGACGAGACACTCGACGCGTTCAAGTCCGGGACCGAGCGTCTCGCCGCGGAGGCGCTCGACGCGATGAGGAGATTGCCATGAACGACGTGCTCGACGGGTGGGATCGCGGGGAGTTCACCGCCGCCGACATGACCTTTCCGACGTACCGCCGCGGGAGTGGTCCCGGCGTGGTCGTGATCCACGAGGTGCCGGGGATCACCCCGCTCGTGACCGAGTTCGCCGACGAGCTGGTCGACGCCGGGTTCACCGTCGTGATGCCGTCGCTCGTCGGCACGCCGGGCAAGCCGCCGTCGGCGGCGTACGGCGCGGCGTCGCTGCTGAAGGTCTGCGTCGCCAAGGAGTTCACGACGTTCGCCCTCAACCGGACGTCGCCGGTCATCGCCTGGCTCCGGGCGCTCGCCCGCAACCTGCACCTCGAGGTCGGCGGGCCGGGCGTCGGCGCCGTCGGGATGTGCTTCTCGGGCGGCTTCGCGCTCGGGATGATGGTCGACGACATCATGCTCGCGCCCGTGTTGTCGCAGCCGTCGCTCCCGCTGCCCGTCGGCACGCGGCGCGGCGCCGACCTGAACCTGTCGCCCGACGACGAGGCGGCGGTGATCGAGCGCGCCGCGCGCGGGTGCCAGGTGCTCGGCCTCCGCTTCACCGACGACAGGTTGGTCGGTGACCGGTTCGCGACACTGCGCGAGAAGTTGGGGGACGCGTTCATCGCGATCGAACTTCCGAGCGACAAGCGGTCCGACCACTCGGTGCTGACCGAGCAGCGTGACGATCCGAGCGTGGTACGGGTGCTCGACTTCTTCCGGGAGAAGCTCCAGCGGTGACGAGGCGACGGGGCGCCGTTCAGCCGACCGCGTCGGCGGCGTACTGCCTGGCGGTGCGATAGTCGGCCTTGCCGTTCGGCGCACGGGGAACCTGCGCCACGAACACGACCGATTTCGGCGCTTTGTACCCGGCGAGGTCGGCCTTCACCGAGCGGATGATCTCGTCGCCGCCGACCTCGGCGCCGTCGGCCAACGACACGACGGCGGTGACCGCCTGGCCGAACTTGTCGTCGTCGACGCCCACGACGAGGCAGTCGACGACGCCGCCGACCCGCTTGACCGCCTCCTCGACCTCCTCGGGGAAGACCTTCTCGCCGCCGGTGTTGATCACCTGGCTGCCGCGCCCGAGGAGGATCAGCGTGCCGTCCTCGGCGACCTTGGCGAAGTCGCCGGGGAACGAGTAGCGCGCGCCGTCGATCACCCGGAACGTGCGGGCCGACTTCTCCTCGTCCTTGAAGTAGCCGAGCGGGACGGTGCCGCCGGCGGCGACCATGCCGACCTCGTCCGACCCGGGGAGCACCTCCCGGTCGTCGTCGGTGAAGACCTTGGTCGCCGGCCCCTGCGTGAACTTGGCGGTCTCGGTCTCGAGCCCCTTCATCGTGATCTGGGTGCCCATCGACCCCTCCGACGATCCCATCGCGTCGACGAGCACCGCCTGCTCGATCCGGTCGAGCAGCTGCTGCTTGACCTCCGAGGTCCACATCACGCCGGACGAGGCGATCATGCCGATCGACGACGTGTCGTACGCGGTTCCATCGGGTCGGCCCTCGTCGAGCGCCCGGATGATCGGCTTGGAGAAGCTGTCGCCGACGATCGTGAGCAGATTGCCGCGCACGTCCTCGATGGTCGACAACACCTCGTGGGCGTCGAGCTTGCGCCCCGTGAGCGTGACGACGTGCGCTCCGGCGAGGTGGGGGATGAAGCAGCCGAGCCACAGGCCGGTGCCGTGCATCAGCGGGGCGCAGGGGATCGACACCATCTGGTTGCCGGCCTCGATCAGCCCGGCGACCATGCCGGAGACGTCGGCGGCGTCGGCGGGGGGAGCGAGCCCGACGGTGGTGAACCCGGTCTCGAGGAACCCCGCGGTCAGGCCGCCCATCGCGTACATCACGCCCTTGGGCATCCCGGTGGTGCCACCGGTGTAGAGCATGTAGATGTCGTCCTCGTCGCGCTCGATGCGCTCCATCGGCTCGTGGGCGGCGATGACGTCCTCCGCGTCCTGGGCCCCGTCGACGTGGACGCCCGGCCCGCCGGCGGGGAGGTCGCCGACGACGATCAGCAGCTTGAGGTCGGGCAGGCGGTCGATCACCTTGGCGACGCGGTCGGCGAGGCTGGCGTGAAACACCAGCGCCTCCGCGTCGGAGTTGTCGAGCAGGTACCAGAGCTCCTCGCCGAGGTAGCGGTAGTTGACGTTGACCGCCACGCCGCGCATCTTGAACGCGCCGTACTGGGCCTCCATGTACTCGTTGCAGTTGTACATGAACAGCCCGACCTTGGAGTCGGGGCGCAACCCGGCCGCGGTGTAGGCCGCGGCGAAGCGCGCCGCCCGATCGTCGTACTCGGCCCACGTGCGGGTGACGTCGCCGTGCGTGATCGCCGGCGCGCTCGGGATCGCGTCGGCGATCGACTCCCAGACAGTTGCGAAGTGCATCTCCATCGGGGCGAGCGTAGGCGTC
>JBFGCT010000125.1:0-12146 GCA_041581055.1 Ilumatobacteraceae bacterium
GGCGTGGAGGGCGTGGTTGAAGGCGGTTTCGGGTTGGTGGTGGGCGCGGTGCCAGTGGCAGGCGCGGCGGTGGGCGGCGGTGTGGGCGGCGGGGTCGGTGAGGCGGAGTCGTTTCTGGAGGAACTCGCCGAACAGGTGGTGGTAGCGGTAGGCGGCGCCGTGCCGGTCGAGGCCGATCACCAACGCGTTGGACTCGGCGAGGGCGTGGAGGCGCCCGGCGGCGCCGGTGGTCTCGGTGACCGCGTCGCAGGAGTCGGCGGTCAGCACGTCGAGCACCGAGGTCAGCTGCATCCACCGTTGGTCGTCGTCCGGCAGCGGCCCCAGAACCTCTTCGAGCAGGTACTGGTCGATCGTCCGGTCGCGCCCGTCGAAGCCCGCCAGGAACGAGCCCGGGTCGGCGCCGCCGCGCAACGCCATCCCGATCGCCGCCAGCCCGGTCGACCACCCCTCGGTCTTGGCCACCGCGACGTCGACGTCGTCGTCGCCGAGGTCGGGGCACATCGAGCGCAGCATCGTCGCCGCGTCGTCGCGGTCGAACGCCAGCCGGGCGGCGTCGACCTCCACGACGTGGCCCGACGCCTGCAGCCGGGCCAGCGACAGCGGCGGCTCGGCCCGCGTCCCGATCAGCAGCCTCAGGTTCGCCGGGAGCTGGGCCATCATCCAGCCCAGCGCGTCGAGCGTCGAGGTGTTGGTCACCGTGTGCAGGTCGTCGAGGACCACCGTCACCGGCTCGGCCAGCTCGATCAGCTCGTTGACCAGGCGGGGCATCACGCTGTCGAGCAGGTTCGTCCCCGGCCGCTGCAGCAGGTGCACGAAGCTCGACCCGAAGCCGGGCGCCGCCCGGTCGACCGCGGCGGCGAACCCGGACCAGAACGACACCGGGTCGTCGTGGTACTCATCCACCGAGAACCACGCCACCGGCCCCGCGTCGGCGCGCTCACACCACTGGGTCAGCAACGTCGACTTGCCGTACCCGGCCGGCGCCCGCACCACCACACAGAACACCGACCCGTCCGCGACGATCTCGGCCAACACCCCCGACCGGTCCACCGCCCGGGGCCGCACCCGCGGCGGCGTCAACGACGTCAGCGGGACCTCCGCCCGCGCGCCAGCCCGGACGCCATCACCGCTGCTCACAACGTCCGACACGACGAACGAACCTAACCCAGCCCCCCGAACCAACCTCGAACCAAGGCCACGGGTCCCGGGGGAACCACCCGGGTGAGATGGGCCTTTGGCCCTGCCGAAGGGCCGTCAACGCTGGTAGCAATGTGGACCAACGCGTTCCGCAGTCCGGCGGTCACGCGGTCGACCCGAGCGAACCGGGCGAGGTGAGACGGCCATGACGCCAGAACGATCATTCGGCGGCGGACCACGACGGGCGCGCGGCGAGCGCGTCGCCTCGGGCGAGCGCGACGCGCCGGGCACTGCCGATCTCGTCGTCTCCCATTCCCGCCTCGCGCCCCGTCCGCCGCCGGCCACGACCGTCGAACGGCCCGATCTGGTGCGCGCGCTCCGCCGGCGGCGCGACGCCCGGGTCGTGCGCGTCTGCGCGCCCCGTGGCTGGGGGAAGACGACGCTGCTGGCGCAGTGGCGGGCGGCTGAGCTCGACACCGACCGGGAGGTGTGCTGGCTGACGATCGACGAGAACGACCACACGGTCGAACGCTTCCTCGCCGCGTTCGTCGCGGCGTGCGAGGCCGGAGTCGCCGATTTCCGGCTCGGCTGGCGAGACGTCGCCCCGGCCGTGGGCGTCGATCCCGTCGCCGCCGTGATCCCGATCGTGGCCGACGAGCTGGCCGTGACGAGCTCGCGCGCCCTCGTCGTGCTCGACGACCTCCACCGCGCCCCGCCGGCCTGCTTCGAGGCGGTCCGGTACTTGCTCAGGCTGCTGCCGGCCAACGTACAGTTGGCCTACACGACGATCGGCCAACTGCCGCTGCACATCGCCCAGATGAGGGTGGGCGGCGAGGTCCTCGACATCGGTCCCGAGCAGCTCGGGCTCGACGGCGCGGACGCGCAGCGGATGGCCCGCGCCGCGGGCGTGGAGCTCGACGACGCCGCGGCCGACACCCTGATCCAGCGAACCGAGGGATGGCCGGCCGGGGTGGCGGTCGCCGTTCGGCTCCTCGGGACGGCGACGTCGTCGCCCGACGAGGTGGTCGGCGAGCTGTCGGGCCTCGACCGGTCGATCGCCCGACTCCTGGACGAGCAGGTCATCCGCTGGCTCGGTGACGCGGATCTGAAGATGTTGACGTCGTCGTCGATACTCGACGAGGTCGACGGCCCACTCGTCGACGCGGTCACCGGCTCGACCGACGGCGCCGAACGGCTGGAGCGGCTGGCGGCGCCGGGCGGCTTCGTCGTCCGCTCCGAGGACGCCCCCGCCGCGTACCGCTACCACGGGCTGCTCCGCGACGTGCTGCACGACGCCCTGGAAATGTCCACGCCGCCGGAGCAGGTGCGCGAGCTGCATCGGCGGGCTGCGGTCGAGCTCGCCAGGACCGGCCGCGTCGCCGAGTCGATCGTGCACTCGGGGCGGGCGGGGCAGTTCGAGGTGGGGGCCGACGCGCTCGCCGCGGACCTCCCGCAACTCGTCGGCGACCCCGACCTCACCGATCTGCGATCGGGCGTCGAGTCGCTCACCGAGCACGGCGACCCGTCCTACGTCCCGCTCGCGCTCAGCGCGACGATGCTGTGCGGGCTCTCCGGGTCGACGGACCGAGCCACCGCGTTGCTGCACGCCGTCGCGTCGGCGACGTGGGCGGGGCCCCTCCCGGGCGGGTGGGGCTCGGTGGACGAAGCGGTGGCGATCCTCGGCGGGGCGTTCGCCGACGGCGTCGTGCGACGGGAGGCGGTCGTGGCGGCGGCGCCGACGGCGCGGGGCGGCTCGCCGTGGGCATCGCTGGCGCAGTTCGCCGCGGGCCGGAGGTCGTTCCTCGCCGGTGACCACGACGTCGCCCGGGCGTGGTTCGAGCGGACGACGACCTTGGTCGGTATCCCCTCGGCGAGCCCGACGCCCTTCGAGCGACTGGTCGCGGCGATGTCCGCCGGCTATCTGGCGATCATCCTTTCCGATGGCGGGCGGGCCGGGGAAGCCGGCAATGCGCTGGAGTGCGCCTCGGAGTTGCTCGGGCGGCCGGAGTGGCGCGACCGCCCCGTCGCCGCTCCGATGTACCTCGCCCGCGGCGTGCTCGAGATCGCCGCGCAGCGCCCGCACGACGCCGAGGTGGCGCTCGACAGGGCGCGCACACTCGCCCCCCAGGCGGGTAGCACGGTGTTCCACGCGCTGGTCGAGTTGACGCGCGCCGCGGAGTTCCGCGGGGATCTCGACAGCGCTCGGCAGCACCTCGCGGAAGCGGAGCTCGTTGCCCCGAGCCTGATCGAGTGCGATCTCCTCCAGCGGCGCTGTTCGGCCCTCGGGCGGCTGCTGCACCCGGCGACGCTCTCGCAGGCCGGGTTGGTCTCGCCGATCACCGACGGCGAGATGGCCGTGCTGCGTCGGGTACCGAGCGACCTCACGCAGGTCGAGATCGCGAAGGCGCTGTACCTGTCGATCAACACCGTCAAGAGCCACCTCCGATCGATCTACCAGAAACTGGGCGTGTCGAGCCGACCGGCGGCGGCGCAACGGGCGCGGGAGCTCGGCCTGCTGCTCGACGAGTCGGCGCCGACCGGGCCTGACGAGCTGCGCTGAGCCGGGTCTGAGGAGCGGCGGCTCACCCGGGTGAAGTCGCGTCGCGGGTGGTGATCGGGCGGGTGTTCCGGGGAGAGAGTGAGGTTCGACATCTCACGAGGGAGCACTTCACGTGGCCAACGGCAAGAAGCCCAACATCTTGGTGATCTGGGGCGACGACATCGGGATCACCAACCTCAGCTGCTACGGCGACGGTCTGATGGGGTACCGCACTCCCAACATCGATCGCATCGCCCACGAGGGGATGCGGTTCACCGACTGCTATGGCGAGCAGAGCTGCACCGCCGGGCGGTCGGCGTTCATCACCGGTCAGAGCGTGTTCCGCACCGGGCTGAGCAAGGTCGGGATGCCCGGCGCCAACCTCGGGTTGCGGGCGGAGGACCCGACGATCGCCGAGGTGCTCAAACCCCAGGGCTACGCGACCGGCCAGTTCGGCAAGAACCACCTCGGCGACAAGGACGAGTTCCTGCCGACGAACCACGGGTTCGACGAGTTCTTCGGCAACCTGTACCACCTGAACGCCGAGGAGGAGCCAGAGCTCCCGGACTACCCGACTCCCGACGACTTCCCCGACTTCCGGAAGAACTTCGGCCCGCGGGGCGTGATCCACAGCTACGCCGACGGGCGCATCGAGGACACCGGGCCGCTGACCAAGAAGCGGATGGAGACCATCGACGACGAGACGTCGGAGGCGGCGATGGACTTCATGGAGCGGACGACCGGCGACGACACGCCGTTCTTCGTGTGGTTCAACACGACGGCGATGCACTTCCGCACGCACATCCGCGACGAGATCCGCGGTCAGGCCGGGCGCTGGCAGTCCGAGTACCACGACGCCATGGTCGAGCACGACAAACACGTCGGCCGGGTGCTCGACAAGCTCGACGAGCTCGGCATCGCCGACGACACGATCGTCGTCTACAGCAGCGACAACGGGCCGCACATGAACGCCTGGCCAGATGCCGCGATGACGCCGTTCCGCAACGAGAAGAACTCCAACTGGGAGGGCGCCTACCGGGTGCCCGGGATGATCCGCTGGCCCGGCAGGATCCCGGCCGGCGTGGTCAGCAACGAGATCGTGAGCCACATGGACTGGCTGCCGACGTTCGCCGCGGTCGCCGGCGAGCCCGACATCAAGTCGAAGCTGCTCGACGGGCACCAGCTCGGTGACACGACCTACCGAGTGCATCTCGACGGCTACAACCTGGCGCCGTTCCTCACCGGCGAGGAGGACACCAGCCCGCGGATCGAGTTCTTCTACTTCACCGACGACGGCGACCTGGCCGCGGTGCGGTACGACAACTGGAAGTTGGTCTTCCTCGAGCAGCGCGTCGACGGCACGCTGCAGATCTGGGCGGAGCCGATGGTGCAACTGCGGGTGCCGAAGATGTTCAACCTTCGAACCGACCCGTTCGAGCGGGCCGATCGCACGTCGAACACCTACTGGGACTGGCTGATGGACCACGCGTTCCTGGCGGTTCCGGCGCAGAAGATCGTCGGTGACTTCCTGGCCACGTTCGTCGAGTACCCACCCCGCCAGAAGGCCGCCAGCTTCACCGTCGACCAGGTCATGGAGAAGCTGCTCCAGGGCATCGGCAGCACCTGAGTCGCGGCGCTGGCTTCATGACCGCTCACCATGACTCGCAGCCGGCGATCGACATGCCGGCGCGCCGTCGCCGGCACGCCGGCCGCCGGGCGGGTCGGCTGTGGCGCCTTGCCGCGCTGTCGATGCTCGTCGCCGGGATGGGCCTCACGACCGCCGAGGTGCTGGCCGGGTCGGCTCTGGCCGAGCGCGCGATCGCAAGCGCGCCCGACGACACCACCACTCCGCCCGCGGACGAGCAGCCGGTCGACACGGCCGGCGCCCCGACCACGGACGCGGCCGTGCCGACCAGCGAGCCGGCGCTGCCGGCCGACGGGGAGAGCACGAGTTCCGACGGCTTTCCTTGGATCTGGGTGGTCGCGGCCGGCGTCGCCGCCGTCGCCCTGCTCGCGCTCGTCAGCCTGATCTCGTCGATCAGCCGCCGCCGGACACAGGCGGCGTGGCAGGACGACGCGGCGCGCCTGGTCCAGGACGGGCTCGTGATCGTCGACCTGGCGTCGCCCGATCCCCGAGCGGGCAACTCCTCGTGCGGGCGGGAGACGCTGATGGCGATCGAGGAGCGCCTCGATCGATTCATCCATCGAGCCGGCCCGATCCGGCAGAACGCGCCGACGCTCCGCGCCCGGGAGCAGGTCGAGAACGTCGGTCAGAGTGCGACCGCGTTCGCCTCCGCCGTGATGGCGGATCGGGCCATCCGCGATGGCGTCACCGCGCAGGCCGCCCAACAGCAGGCGTACTCGACGCAACGGGTGGTCGAGCGGATGCGCGAGTTCGACCTCAACCTCCGCGCCCTGTCCTGGCTGCTTCAGGAGCTCCCTTGAGCACCCTCGGTCGCGCCGCGTTCGCCGTCGGGCTCCTCGTCTCGGCGCTGGGCGTCGCCCCCGCCGACCGAGCCTCGGCGCAGGCGGCGTCCTCGCCGGAGCAGGAGCTGGTCGATCGGCACGTCCCGGTCGTGATGTTGAAGGCGCAGACCGGGCCGTGTGACTCGTCGGGTGAGGCGTTCGCGCCGGCGTCGGTCGACATCGTCCTCGACAACCCCCAGGTGTTCGTCCGCCAGCTCGGGACCGGCGACCCGGTGCTGCAGCACGCGCCGAGCCCGGCCGACCTGGGCAGCCTCGGCGAGGCGTTCTACCTCGACTTCCCGGGTGACGCGCTCGAGCCGGGCTGCGTCTACGAGGAGGACTTCCGGCGGTACGCGGTCGGCAGCTCGCCGACCGTCTACGCCCACATCGTGACCCAGCCGGAGTTCCCGGGCACGCTCGTCGTGCAGTACTGGTTCTGGTGGTACTTCAACGACTGGAACAACACCCACGAGAGCGACTGGGAGATGATCCAGGTCGTCTTCGACGCGTCCAGCGTCGAGGAGGCGTTGGCCGAGGGGCCGGTCGAGACCGGGTTCGCCCAGCACGAGGGCGGCGAGCGGGCCGATTGGGCCGGCGACAAGCTCGAGCGCGACGGCGACCACCCGGTCGTGTATCCGTCGGCCGGATCGCATGCCAGCTACTACTCGTCGGCGCACTATCTCGGCCGCGGCGCGGCCGAGGGGTTCGGCTGCGACACGACCGAGGGCCCCTCGAACACGGTCCGGCCCGTCGCCGTGCTGCTCCCCGACCCGTTCGACCCCGCCGACGAGGAGTTCGGTTGGCTGGCCTTCGACGGCCACTGGGGCGAGCGCCACGACGGGGCGTTCAACGGTCCGACCGGTCCGGCGACCAAGGAGCAGTGGACCGAGCCGATGACGTTCCAGAACGACCTCCGGGACTCCAGCGTGGTCGTCCCGGGCGGTGGGACGTTCGGCGATTCGGCGATCGACGCGTTCTGCCGCGCCGTCGAGGGCGGGTCGGGGCTGCTCGTCGCCGTGAAGTCGTCGCCGGCGCGGGTCGCGCTCGGGCTGTTGGTCCTGGTGCTGCTCGCCAGGTCGCTCATCCGATCCACGGCGTGGCGCCCGAGCGTCGAGCTTCCCGTGCGCCGGCGCCGTGCGGCCGGTCAGATCTTGCACGGCGCGGCTCGGATCTACCGCAGCAACGCTCGTGCGTACCTCTGGATCGGACTGGTCTACGTGCCGATCGGCGCGGTGACCGCCGCTTCGGTGCACCTGATCAGCCAGATCGGCGCGATCGACGGCTTGCTCGACCTCGCGACCCGGTACAGCGCGGTCGGCGCGGTCATCACCGCGTTGCTCGGCGGCCTCGGGAACCTGCTCGCGTTCATGGTGGTCTCGGCGGTCGTCGCCGCCGCGCTCGACCGTGCCGGCGCGGGGCCGGTGCGCGGCGCCGGCGCCTACCGCTTGGCGGCCGCCAAGTGGCGCCCGCTGGCGTCCGCGCTCGTCCGGGCCGCCGCCGTCGTGATCGTGCTGCTCGTGTCGATCGTCGGGATCCCATGGGGCATCCGACAGCTCGTGCGCTACCAGCTGATCCCGCAGGTCGTGATGTTCGAAGGCCTCGGCGGAGCGGCGGCGGTTCGCCGGAGCGAGGAGCTGGTGAAGCACCGTTGGTGGCATGTGGCGTGGATCGTCGCGCTGCTCAATCTGGCGACGGTGTTCGTCGCGATCGTCACCGCGATGCTGCTGCTGATCGCCTTCTCCTTCCTGCCGCTGTGGAGCTTCACGGTGATCGCCGCGCTCGTCTTCGGCGTCGTCGTGCCGTACACCGCGACCGCATTCGCGCTGATCTACGGCGACCGCGTCGCGGCCGCCGCCGAGCCGTCTTCGAGCGCCGGCGTCGACGATCCGGCCGCGGAGCTCACCGCACCCGCCACAACCCCTGGAGCATGAATCATGACCGACGACAGCACCGCCGATGAGCCTCCCGCCAAAACCCGCGCCGAGTCCGCCGACAATGCCGCCGACGCGGCGACCGCCCACCGTGGCTGGCGTGGTCCCCTGACCGCGTTCCTCACGGTGGTCGCCGCCGTCAGCCTCGTGCTCGGGGTGACCGCCACCTGGATGCGGACGACGATCATGAGCACCGACGCGTGGGTCGAGGCCATGGCGCCGCTCCCGGAGAACCCGGAGTTCCAGGACCTCATCGCCGAGGAGGTCGCCACCCAGGTGGCCGACCTGATCGACGTGCAGACCCGTCTCGGGGACCGGCTCGGTCCGGTGGCCGGGCTGCTCGCCGGGCCGGTCGAGGACACGACCCTGAAGTTCGTGCAACGGGCGACCGACGCCGTGCTGGATTCGCCGGCGTTCGAGACCATCTGGATCGACGTGAACCGGTTCGCGCACGAGAAGGCGGTACGGGTGCTCCGTGGCGATGCGCCGAACCTGCAGACGGTCGACGGCAAGGTCGTGTTCGACCTCGCCCCGATCATCAACCTCGTCGTCGCCGACGTCAGCAACAACGCCGCGGGGTTGTTCGGTGGGCAACTCGACCTGCCGGAGATCACCGCCGACCAGGTCGGGGCGGCGACCGCGCAGCTGACGTCGGCGCTCGGCATCGACCTTCCCGCCGACTTCGGTCAGGTGCCGGTGTTCGACGAATCGGCGTTGGAGCAGGTGCAACGGCCTGTGCGCCTGCTCGACGATGGTGTCGTCGCGCTCTGGGTCCTGTTCGGGCTCTCGTTCGTCGGCGCGTTGGTCGCCAGCCAGAATCGTCGGCGGACCGTGGCGGTGCTCGGGGTGGTGACGGCGGTGGTCGCGACGCTCGTGTGGCTCGTCAGGTCGCCGATCGAGGACGGGATCGTCGGCCAGATCAAGTCCGCCCCCGGACAGCAGGCGGCGACGATCGTCATCGAGACCGCGCTGTGGCGCAACCTCGGCCGGCTCATCGCGGGGCTGCTCGTCGTGTCCCTCGTGTCCGCGGCGATCGCCTTCGTCGCCGGGCCGAGCGAGACCGCGAGGTCGATCCGCCGGACCGTCGCCGGGCTGTTCGGCGGGGACAGCGCGAGCCAGACGGCGGTGAGCCGCTTCATGCGACGCCATACCGCCGGCTTCCGGATCGCCGGGGCGCTCGCCGCGCTGCTGGCGATGTTCAGCCTTCCCACCCTCACGTGGAGCTGGTTCTTCGTGATCGTGATCGTCCTCGCCGCCTACGAGGCCTCGTGGCAGTTCGTCGTGCCCGACCAGGCCGAAGAACAACCGGACCGGCTCGGAATAGCCGCCGGGTCTTCACCCGGGTGACCCCGATCGGCGGGTGATGCGGTCACACCGCCAAAGGCGGACGATGGGTTCGTAACAGCAAACAACCCTTCGAAAGAGGAGACATTCAATGATGGCAGTCCAGTGGGGAACCGGACAGGTCCTGTGGTCGATGTTGTGGTTCTACATCTTCTTCCTGTGGATCTGGCTCGTGATCAGTGTGTTCGTCGACATCATGCGCAACCCGCAACTGAACGGCGGGGGCAGGGCGCTGTGGGCGCTGCTCGTCATCTTCATACCGTTCTTCGGCGTGTTCATGTATCTCATCGTGAACGGGGCGTCGACGCACGAGCGCCAGGGGTCCGCGGTCAAACCCTGACGAGGTAGACCGCGCTGCGTACGGGTGCCGGTCCACCTCGATCGAGTGCAACGATGTGTGCCGCACGATCCGACGAACCCCCGACGGATCGTGCGGCCGTCGTCGCGTCGGAGGGGCCGAGCCGACTTGGGCGGCTCCGCCGCGTCACGACCGAGGGGGTGACCGATGTCATCGACCGCACGGAGCGCCGTTGGCCGCCGACGGCGATGGCGACGAACCTGGTGCGGCGGTATCGCCGCATCGGCGGCACCGTGATCGCCGGCAACCTGGCGTTCCGCTTCTTCATCTGGCTGCTGCCGACGTTCTTGCTCGTGATCGCCATCGCCAGTGTCTCCGCGCGCAGCGGGGTGGACGTCAAAGCGGTCGGTGAGGATCAGCTCCAGCTCGGCGGGTCACTCGCCGACGCGCTGGCCACGTCGGCGGAGCAGACGCAGAGCAGCGGATTGCAGGCCGGGCTCACGGCGCTCGTGGCGATGCTCTACGCGTCGAGCGTGCTCGTCTCGGCGCTCCACGCGGCGGCGGTACTCGGCTGGGACCTGCCGCCCGAAACGCCCAAACGGCGGGTGACGATCACGGCCCGGCTGGTCGGTGCCCTCACGTTGATCGCCGGCGTGATCGCCCTGAACGTCGCGCTCCGCAATTCCGGCCCCCTGCTCGGCGTGTTCAGCCATGTGCTCAGCTTCACCGCGGTGCTCGCCGTCCTCGTCGGCCTCTTCGTCAGCCTGCCGAGACGGAGCACCGAGTGGTACTGGAACCTCCCCGGCGCGGTCGTCGGCGCCGCCAGCTATGTGGCGCTCCAGGCGTACGCGGTGATCTGGCTCCCGCGCACGATCGAGTCGAAATCGACGACCTACGGGACGATCGGCATTGCCGCCTCGACGCTCGGCTACTTGTTCCTCATCGGCACGATCATCGTCGTCGCCACCCTCGTCAACGTGGTGTGGTGGGAGTACTTCGGTTCGAAGCGCCACAACTCATCACCCGGGTGAATCGGCTGCCGGGTGGTGAGTGCTGGCGCGGAAGTTGGGACCATGGCCAGATCACCGATTCGAGGAGCAGCGATGGTTCACAAGCACGTCAAGGACGACAGCACGCTGGCGCCGGCGTACGCCGGGCGGTTCAGCCGCCAACCGATTCCGAAGAATGCGATGCCGCAGTCGGAGGCGCCGGCCGCGGCCGTCTACCGGCTGATCCACGACGAGCTCCTGCTCGACGGCAGCTCACGGTTGAACATGGCCACGTTCGTCACGACCTGGATGGAGCCGGAGGCCGAGCGGCTGATGGCCGAGACGTTCGACAAGAACATGATCGACAAGGACGAGTACCCGCAGACCGCCGAGATCGAGCGGCGCTGCGTGAACATCGTGGCCGACCTCTTCAACGCGCCGACCGACGGTGACGCCGTCGGGGTGTCGACGATCGGGTCGAGCGAGGCGGTCATGCTCGGCGGCCTGGCGATGAAGTGGAAGTGGCGCCAGCGCCGCGAGGCGGCCGGGCTGCCGACGGACAAGCCGAACATGGTGATGGGCTCCAACGTGCAGGTCGTCTGGGAGAAGTTCTGCAAGTACTGGGACGTGGAGGCACGGTACGTGCCGGTCGCCACCGACCGTTTCGTGGTCGACCCGGACGACGTGATGCAGCGCGTCGACGAGAACACGATCGGGGTGATCCCGATCCTCGGCACGACGTACACCGGCGAGTTCGAGCCGATCGAGGAGATCCACGACCGCGTGGTGGCGTACAACGCCGAGCACGGTCTCGACATCCCGATCCACGTGGACGCGGCGAGCGGCGGGTTCGTCGCGCCGTTCCTGCATCCCAACCTCGAATGGGACTTCCGCCTGCCGCAGGTCAAGTCGATCAACGTGTCGGGACACAAGTACGGGCTCACCTACCCGGGCATCGGGTTCGTGATCTGGCGTTCGGACGACGACCTGCCCGAGGACCTCGTGTTCCACGTCAACTACCTCGGTGGCGACATGCCGACGTTCACGCTCAACTTCTCCCGTCCCGGCAACCAGATCGTCGGTCAGTACTACAACTTCGTCCGACTCGGCCGCGAGGGATACACGGCGATCATGGAGCTGCTTCGAGACGTCGCCGTCCATCTGTCGAGCGGCATCGCCGCCATGGGCCCGTTCGAGGTGGTCAGCGACGGCACGGCGATCCCCGTGCTCGCGTTCAAGGTGAAGGATCCCGATCTGTACACGGTCTTCCACGTCTCCGACCATCTCCGCATGGCCGGCTGGCAGGTGCCGGCGTACACGATGCCCGACGACGCGACCGACGTCGCGGTGCTCCGCATCGTCGTGCGCGAGGGCTTCGGGATGGACCTCGCCGACAGCCTGCTCGAGGAGTTGGCGAAGACCGTCGCGCACCTCACCACCCA
>JBFGCT010000126.1:0-11761 GCA_041581055.1 Ilumatobacteraceae bacterium
CTGGTACCGCTCATGTCCGAGACCTCCTGGGGGGATGCGTCCTTGCGTCCTGTGCGTTGTCATCGTGCACCGTAGGCGAGCCCAGCATGCCCCGCGCCGGGCCATTCGTCCCAACTCGCGCCCCGGCCGAGTCGGGCGGCGGCGTTACTCGGCGCCCGGCGTCGTCATGTCGACTTCGGAGCCGAGCCGCAGGTGTGTCGCCCGCCCGGCGTCGTCGATGTCGAAGACCACGCGCTGGCCCTGGCGCAGCATGCGGAAGATCGAGCCCTCGAGGGCGTCGGCCGCCAGCTCGTAGTCGTTCAGGTCGGTGTCGGCCATGATCAGGCCGTCGCCGGTCGTCGGGTCGTACGCCTTGATGACGCCCTGCATGGCCCGGCCTCAGCCGGCCTTGACGATCTTGCCGGACTTGATGCACCCCGTGCACACGTTGACGCGCTTCGCCGAGCCGTTGACCCGGGCCCGGACACGCTGGATGTTCGGGTTCCAGCGGCGCTTGGTGCGACGGTGCGAGTGTGACACCGACATGCCCCACGACGGGCCCTTGCCACACACTTCACACTTGGATGCCATTGGTTTCTCCTGCGACGGCGCCGGGTGCGACCCGAGCGGTTCACTCGACGATGTGACGCCGAAACGATCTGTGGGAACAGCCATTGGAGGCTACCAAGCCGATCGGCCCGAACCACGTGCCCGCGGAGCGGACCGGCGACCGCCGGTGATCGACCGGTCGTGCTCCTAGGATGTTCGGCCGTGCCGACTCTCGAACGGTTGACGACCGAAGCGCTGCGCGCCACGATTCGCGTGTTTCGGGACGCCGTGCGGGCCCACGCGGGCGCGCTGAACCGGCTCAACGTCTACCCGGTCCCCGACGGCGACACCGGGACCAACATGGCCCGCACCCTCGACGCGGTCGTCGAGGAGCTCGACGAGGCCCCGGTCGACGATCTGGTCGCGGTGTGCGACGCGATCAGCCACGGGTCGCTGATGGGGGCCCGCGGCAACAGCGGCGTGATCCTCAGCCAGATCCTGCGCGGGCTGGCGGCGACGACCAAGCAGCACGCCGACGGGCGCGGCGAGGTCGACGGCGCGGCATTCGCCGCGTCGCTCGCCGCGGCGTCGCGCGAGAGCTACCAGGCCGTGCTCAAGCCGATCGAGGGCACGATCCTCACCGTCGCCCGCGAGAGCTCCGAGGCGGCGTCCGCGGCCGCCGAGCCGGGGGCGACGCTGATCGACGTCGTCCGGGCGGCCCGCGACGCCGGGCGGATCTCGCTGGCCAACACGCCCGAGCTGCTGCCGGTGCTGAAAGACGCCGGGGTCGTCGACGCCGGCGGGGCGGGGTTCCTGCTGTTGCTCGACGCCGCAATGTACGTGCTCGACGGCGAGCCGCTGCCCGAGCCGGAGCCCGACGACGGCACGCCCGGGCCGGTCGGCATGGCGTTCGAGGCCGTCGCCCACCGCCACGCGGAGGACGGCGAGGTCGACGTCAGCGAGCAGCGCTACGAGGTGATGTACTTCCTCGACCTCCCCGACCCCCGCATCGACGAGTTCAAGGCCGGGTGGGGGGCGATCGGCGACTCGATCGTCGTCGTCGGCGGCGACGGGCTGTGGAACTGCCACGTCCACACCAACGACATCGGCGCCGCCGTCGAGGTGGCCCTCGACCTCGACGGGCGACCGAGCAAGATCCGGGTCACCGACCTCTTCGAGGAGGTCGACGAGGAGCATGCCCGCCGCGAGTCCGAGCTGATCGGCGGCGGCGACGCCCGGACCACGCGGGCGGGCGCCGGGCTGCCGCCGGTCACCACGGCGGTCGTGGCGGTGTGCAGCGGCGACGGGCTGGTCGAGCTGTTCGCCCAGCTCGGCGTGCAGGGCGTCGTCACCGGCGGGCAGACGATGAACCCGTCGACGGCCGAGCTGCTCGACACGGTCGAGCACGTCAACGCCGACCAGGTCGTGATCCTCCCGAACAACAAGAACATCATCCCCGTCGCCGAGCAGATCGACGCGCTGACCGACAAGACCGTCGTCGTGATCCCGACGCGTTCGATGCCCGAGGCGTTGGCCGCGCTCGTCGTCTACGACCCCGAGGCGGACGTCGAGGCGAACGGCGCCGGGATGACCGAGGCCGCGGCGTCGGTCGTCACCGGCGACGTGACCCGTGCGGTGCGCGACTCGAACACCGAGGCCGGCGCCGTCGCAGCCGGCGACTGGATCGGGCTCGTGCGCGGTGAGGGCGTCGCCTCGGTCGGAGCGACCATGGAAGAGGCGTCGATCGGCCTCCTCGAGCGGCTGGTGGGCGACGGCGCCGAGCTGGTCACGGTCATCACCGGCGCGGACGCCGACGCCGCCACGACCTCGGCGATCGAGGGATGGCTCGCCGACAACCGGGGCGACGTCGCGATCGAGGTCCAGCCGGGCGGCCAGCCGCTGTACCCGTACCTCTTCGGAGTGGAGTGAGCGCGATCACCCTGCGCGAGCTCGCCGGCATCGGCGTCGAGCGGTTGAAGGGTGTCGGCGACAAGAAGCGGGCCGCCCTCGCGTCGGTCGGGATCCTCAACGTGCTCGACCTGCTGACGACCTACCCCCGGCGCTGGGTCGACCGCACGAACGAGGCGCGGGTCGCCGACCTGGTGCCCGGCGAGGAGGCGCTCGTGCTCGTGACCGTCCGCTCGGTCCGCAAGCGGATCACGCGCAACCGGCGCTCGATGGTGACCGCCAGCGTGGGCGACGGGTCGGGTCGGCTCGACGTCGTCTTCTTCAACCAGCCGTGGCGCGAGCGCCAACTGCGCGAGGGGCTGCAGATCGCGCTGTTCGGCAAGGCCGACACCTATCGCGGCGGGCTGCAGATGTCGAACCCGATCGTCGACCTGATCGGCGACCGCACGGGCCGGATCGTGCCGATCTACCCGCAGAGCGAGAAGGCGCAGATCAACACGTGGGAGATGGCCGGCTGGGTCGAGGAGGCGTTGCGGCGCTGCGACGAACGCGGCATCGCCGACCCGGTGCCCGTCGACGTCCGGCGCCGGCTGGGCCTCGACGAGCGCTCCGACGCGTTCCGCCGGATCCACATGCCCGACGCCCTCAAGGACAAGGAGTCGGCGCGGCGGCGGCTCGCCTTCGACGAGTTGCTGCGGGTCCAGCTCGTGCTCGTGCTCCGCAAGCGGGCGATGGAGCGGGAGGCGGTGGGGATCGCGCACACGACCGGGGGCGAGCTGGTCCAGCGGTTCTACGACGCCTTCCCGCACCCGCTGACCGACGCCCAGCGGCGGACGATCGCCGAGATCAACGCCGACCTCGCCGGGCCCCACCCGATGCACCGGCTGCTCCAAGGCGACGTCGGCGCCGGCAAGACCGTCGTCGCCGTCGCGGCGATGCTCGCCGCGGTGCAGGGCGGGCACCAGGCGGCGCTGATGGCACCGACCGAGGTGCTGGCCGAGCAACATGCGTCGAGCGTCGTCGACGTGCTCGCCGGCATCTCGGTGCCCGACCCGGGCAACCTGTTCGGCGACCGCCCGTTGCGCGTCGAGCTGCTGACCAACCGGGTGACCGGCGCCGACCGCAAGGACGTGCTCGCCGGGTTGGCCGACGGCACGGTCGACATCGCCATCGGCACGCACGCGCTGATCCAGGAGGCGGTCGACTTCCACAGCCTCGGCGTGGTCGTGGTCGACGAGCAGCACCGCTTCGGGGTCGAGCAACGTGCCGCGCTGCGCGACAAGACCGCGGCCGGCGTCGTTCCCGACACGCTGGTGATGACCGCCACGCCGATACCCCGGACGGCGGCGATGACCGTCTACGGCGATCTCGACGTCAGCGTGCTCGACGAGCTCCCGCCCGGGCGGACGCCGATCACGACGCACTGGGCGAACGGCCCGTTGATGGAGACGGGGGTGTGGGCCGAGGTGCGCGAGCAGGTCGCCGCCGGCCGGCAGGCGTACGTGGTGTGCCCGTTGATCGAGGAGAGCGAGAAGCTCCAGGTCGCGTCGGCGCAGGAGACGTTCGACCGGCTGCTCGGCGACGAGCTCGCGGGGCTGCGGCTCGGGATGCTCCACGGGCGCCTCGGGCCCGCCGACAAGGAGCAGACGATGGGCCTGTTCCGCTCCGGCGGACTCGACGTGCTGGTGGCGACGACGGTGATCGAGGTCGGCGTCGACGTCCCGAACGCGACCGTCATGGTGATCCTCGACGCCGACCGGTTCGGCATCGCCCAGCTCCACCAGCTCCGCGGCCGGGTCGGGCGCGGCGCGCACGCGTCGACGTGCTGGCTCGTGACCCAACAGACCGACGAGCCGAGCCCGCGGGTCGAGGCGCTCGTCGCCACGACCGACGGTTTCGAGCTGGCCGAGGTCGACCTCGACCTGCGCGGCGAGGGCACGCTGATGTCGTCGGCGCAGAAGGGCCGCAGCGACCTCAAGCTGGCGTCGCTGCGCCGGGACCGCAAGCTGGTCGAGCTGGCGCGGGAGGCGGCGTTCGAGATCGTCGACGCCGACCCGCACCTGGCGGACCGCCCCGATCTCGCCGACGAGCTCGACCTGATCTTCAGCGCGGCCGACGAGGAGTTCCTCACCCGCAGCTGAAACCCGTTTGCGTCGCGATTGTGAGCCGACGGTGGCCCGGAATCGCGACGCAAACGGGTTGATCGGTAGCGTGCGGCGGGTGCAGCGACGGGAGAAGGCCGACCGCATCGGACGGATCCTCGACGAGCTGTATCCCGCGCCGCCGATCCCACTCGATCACGTCGACCCGTACACGCTGCTGGTCGCGGTGGCGCTGTCGGCGCAGACGACCGACAAGAAGGTCAACGAGGTGACGCCGCGGCTGTTCGCGGTCGCCGACACGCCGGAGAAGATGGCCGCGCTCGACCCCGACCGGATCCTCGAGCTGATCCGCGAGATCGGGCTCGCGCCGACGAAGGCGAAGAACCTGTGGATCGCGGCGAACCAGATCCTCGACGCCGGGGGAGAGGTCGTCGCCGACTGGGAGTTCCTCGAGTCGCTCGCCGGGGTCGGGCACAAGACGGCGAGCGTCGTGATGGCCCAGGCGTTCGGCGTGCCGGCGTTCCCGGTCGACACCCACATCCACCGGCTGGCGGCGCGCTGGGGACTGTCGTCGGGGGTCAACGTCGAGCGGACCGAGCGCGACCTCAAGGCGGCGTTCCCGATCGAGACGTGGAACCGCCGCCACCTGCAGATCATCTACTTCGGGCGCGAGTACTGCCCCGCCCGCCGCCACGACCTCGCGTCGTGCCGGGTCTGCGGCTGGGCGGCGACCAAGAAGCGGATCCGCGAGGAATCCGCCCGCTGACCCGTTCCCGGTCGTTTGCGTCGCGATTCCGGCGCGACGGGTCGTCACAATCGCGACGCAAACGGTTGGGATCGGTGGTGTGCGACTCACACGGTGGGGGAACGGTGGGGTGTGCGGGGTCAATCGCCGCGGGCGTCGTCGTCGTCGTCGGTGAGGACGAGGTCCCAGCGGTCGAGGCAGTCCTCGCAGCGGTAGGCGACGATGTCGTCGACCTCCCACAGGTCGTCCTCGGGCGGCGGCGTCAGGAGGAAACACCGCCCGCCGCAGTCGATGCAGGTGATCTCGGGGAGCGGGCTGAGCACACCGCCAGTGTGCCACCGATCGACCGAGCCCCGCCTCCCGCGGGCCGCTTCCCGACGGCGGCCGTATCCTGCCCCGGTGCGCGTCGTGGCAGGAGATCTCGGTGGGCGGCGGCTGATCTCGCCGGCGGGCGAGTCGACGCGTCCGACCACCGATCGAGTCCGCGAGGCGATGTTCAACGCGCTCGGCAGCGCGGGGGTGCTGCACGACGCGGTCGTCGCCGACCTCTACGCGGGGAGCGGCGCCATCGGGATCGAGGCGTTGTCGCGGGGCGCCGCGACGTGCCTGTTCGTCGAGCGCGGCCGGCCGGCGTTGGCCGTGCTGCGGGAGAATCTCGAGGCGCTGGGCCTGACCGGTCGCGCCAAGGTCATGGCGTCGGACGCGCTGGCGATCGCCCCGACGATCGACGCCGACATCGTCATCGCCGACCCGCCGTACGACTTCGACGAGTGGGACCGGCTGCTCGGCCTGCTCGCCGTCGACATGGTCGTCGCCGAGGCCGGTCGGTCGATCGAGCCGCCGGCGGGCTGGACCGTCACCCGGTCGAAGCGGTACGGGAGGACCTGGCTGACCTTTCTCGAACGCGATGCCGCCGCGCCGGCGCACGTTTGAACGCCGGCCGGCCGCCTCGGCGCACTAGGGTTTGCTCCCCAATGGCCGAAGCATCCACGTCGCTGCGAGTGATCTACCCGGGCAGCTTCGACCCGATCCACTACGGGCACATCGACGTGATCGAGCAGGCCCGGGAGCTGTTCGGCTCGGTCGTCGTCGCGATCATGCACAACCCGGACAAGCCGTCGGGGTTGTTCGCCGTCGACCGGCGGGTCGAACTCGCCCAAACCGCCCTCGCCGACCTCGCTGGCGTCACCGTCGAGGCCCACGTCGGCCTCGCCGTGCAGGCCGCCGAACGCGCCGGCGCCGACTTCATCGTGAAGGGGCTGCGCACCTCGGGCGACTTCGAGTTGGAGCAGCAGATGGCGCACAACAACCACGCGGTGACCGGGATCCGCACCGTCTACCTGCCGTGCCGCCCGGATCGGGGCTACATCAGTAGCCGCTTCGTGCGCGAGATCGCACAGTACGGTGGTGAGGTCGGGCACCTGGTGCCGTCGGAGGTCGCCGACGCGCTGCGCACGGTGTTCGACGGCGACAAGGACGTGGGATGAACAACGACAACCGGAACGGTGCCGGCTACGAGGGATACGACGACGTCGTCGACGACGAGTACCCCGACCCCGGCCAGCCCGGCGGGTATGTCGGCGACGCCGAGACCCTGCTGCGGCGGGCGATCGACATCGTGGCCACCGCCCCGACGATGCCCCTGTCGTCGTCGCCGCGCATCGACCGCGACGAGATCATCGAGCTGCTCGAGGAGTCGTTGAACCGCCTGCCCGACGAGCTCCGGCAGGCCCGGTGGATGCTCAAGGAGCGTCAGGATTTCGTCGCCAAGACCCGCCGCGAGGCCGACGAGCTGCTCGAGGCGGCTCGGGTCCGCGCCGAGCGCATGGTGCAGCGCACCGAGGTCGTGCGCGCCGCCGAGCAGCGCGCCCGCCAGGTGATGGAGACCGCCGAGGGCGACTCCCGCCGGTTGAAGCACGAGACCGAGGACTTCCTCGACCAGCGGCTGGGGTCGTTCGAGATCTTGCTCGACAAGCTGCAGAAGACCGTCCACGCCGGCCGCCAGCGGCTGTCGATCGGGGTGCCGACCGCCGAGGTGGCCGACGACTCCGAGCCGACCAACGCCTTCTTCGACCAAGACCACTAGCCCGGACAACCACCCGCGCTCGGGGGTCGGACGAGGGCGGGCGGTTCGGGTCGGGGCGGGGCGGTCGTAGCCTGGTTCGCCATGAGCGATCCACTGCGGGCGTTGCGGGTCAACGCGACCGAGTTGCTGCGCCAGCCGGGGGCGGTCCGCCGGATCGACCTCTCGATCGCGCCGACGCTGGTCGATGTCGCCCACGAGCGGCTGGCGGGCGACATCACCGTGGCGCTCGAACTCGAGTCGTCGAACGACGCGGTGATGGTGGCCGGCACGGTCAGCGCGCCGTGGTCGGGCCCGTGCCGGCGTTGCCTGCGCGGGCTGGACGGCGTCGCCGTCGCCGACGTCGACGAGCGCTACCAGCGCGAGGTCACCGACCCCGAGGCATGGGCGATCGAGGCGGGCCAGCTCGACCTCGTGCCGGTGGTCCGCCAGGCCATTTTGCTCGAACTCGACGGGGAGCGGCTGTGCGCCGACGACTGCGCCGGGCTCTGCCCGGTCTGCGGCACCGATCGAAACGCGGGCGACTGTGACTGCACCACCGACGTCCGCGACGAGCGGTGGGCCGCCCTCGACGGGCTCGTCGTCGACGACTGATCGCGCGCCCGCGGCGGGGCGGCGGCCACGGTGGAAAGCACGGTCGGACCGATAACGTGATGCGGCCCATCGAGGGCCCGGCACGCCGCGTGGCGAGCCCGACCAACCAGCATGTCGACCATCGGGCGATGGTCCCGGCGAGGAAGTAGCGAACGATGGCCGTTCCGAAGAAGAAGACGTCGAAGATGAAGACCCGGAGCCGCCGCGCCAGCGCGTGGCAGCTCAAGGCGCCCGCCCGCAGCCTCTGCCCGCGGTGCGGCAACGCGAAGACCCCGCACGTCGTCTGCCCGTCGTGTGGGTGGTACCGGGACCGCGTCGCCGTCGACGTCGGCTGACCCGGCGACCACGTACACCATGCTCCCCGTCGCCGTCGACGCCATGGGAGGCGACTTCGCCCCGGCGACGATCCTCGAGGGCGCACACGCCGCCGCCGCCCAGGGCGTGCCGATCGTCCTCGTCGGCCCCGCCGGGCTCGACGGACGCACCGGCGACGACGGGATCGAACTCCCGCTGATCGAGGCCTCCGAGGTCATCGGCATGCACGACGACCCGGGCCAGGGAGTCCGCCGCAAGAAGGACTCGACGCTGGTGCGCGCCGGCGAGGCGGTGCGCGACGGCAACGCCAGCGCGATGATCTCCGCCGGCAACACCGGAGCGACGATGGCCGCCGCCCTGTTGCGGATGGGTCGGATCAGCGGCGTCAAGCGCCCCGCGATCGCCACGCCGATCCCCGTGCCGGGGAGCACGCCGACGATCCTGCTCGACGCCGGCGCCAACGCCGAGGTGCAGGCGGAGTGGCTGGTGCAGTTCGCCGTCATGGGCTCGGTGTACGCCCGCGAACGGTTCGCCATCGAACGCCCCCGCGTCGGCCTGCTCTCGATCGGCGAGGAGGCGAGCAAGGGCGACACGCTGCGCAAGGAGGCCCACGAGCTGCTGGCCGCGGCGGGCGGGATCGACTTCATCGGCAACGTCGAGGGGCGTGACGTCATGAGCGCCGACGTCGACGTCTGCGTCACCGACGGGTTCACCGGAAACGTCGTGCTGAAGACGCTCGAGGGGGGGCTGCGGGCGATCATCAACGCGTTGCTCGGGGCGTTCGACTCCGAGCCGCACTACCGCGCCCACGCCGACGCGCTGATGCCGGCGCTCGCCCCGCTCTACGAGGCGTTGAGTCCCGACACGTACGGCGGGGCGATCCTGCTGGGCGTCGACGGTGTGTGCATCATCACCCACGGGTCCTCCTCGGCGACGGCGATCCGCAACGGGATCCTGCTCGCCCGCGACATGGTCGACCACGACATGGTCGCCGGCATCCGCGACGCAATCGGCGCGCTCGCGCCATCGCAGTAGACTGCCTCCCGTGCCAGCAGAGACGCATGTGGAACAGGGGCCGATCGACCGCGACGAGATCTTGCAGATCGTCCGCGACCAGCTCGCCGACATCCTCGAGATCGAGCCGTCGACGATCAACGAGGGCCAATCCTTCGTCGACGATCTCGACGCCGACTCGCTGGCGTTGATCGAGTTGGTCGAGGCCTTGGAGGAGGAGCTCGGCGAGCGCAGCGTCGGGTTCCGCATCGAGGACGAGGACCTCGAGGACCTGAAGACCGTGCGCGACGCGGTCGACTACGTCCACGAGCGCACGAAGAAGGGCTGACTCGGCCCCGGGTCGTGACCGACGCGACGGACGACCCGCACGGCGGCGGTCTGGACGCGCTGGCCGCCCGCGTCGGGCACGACTTCGACGACATCGGGCTCCTCCGCCAGGCGATGGCGCACCGGTCGTGGTGCTCCGAGACGCCCGGCGTCGACAGCAACGAGCGGCTCGAGTTCCTCGGCGACGCGGTGCTCGGCTGGGTCGTCGCCGATCTCGTGTTCCGCCGCCACGACGAGTTGGCCGAGGGGTCGCTCACCGACCTGCGCAAGAGCGTCGTCAACGCGGTCGCGCTCGCCGAGATCGCGACGGAGATCGACCTCGGGCCGCACATCCTCCTCGGACGGGGGGAGGCCGCCGCCGGCGGCGCCGGCAAACCGTCGATCCTGTCCGACGCCTTCGAGGCGGTGCTCGGCGCCGTGTACCTCGATGGCGGACCGGAGGCGGCGTACGGCATGGTCGAGCGTCTCGTCGGGCCGCGCCTGCAGACCTCGCTCGGCCGGCTCGCCGAGCTCGATCACAAGACGCAGCTCCAGGAGGCGGCCGCCCGCGCCGGGCGCGGCGTGCCGGTCTACGAGCTGACGTCGAGCGGACCCGACCACGCCAAGGACTTCGTCGCCACGGTGACGATCGACGGCATCCCGGCGGGCCGGGGCCGGGGCCGCTCGAAGAAGGCCGCCGAGCAGGCCGCGGCGGCGATGGCCTTCGGGTCGCTCGGCTGATGCCGGAGCTTCCCGAGGTCGAGACGGTCCGTCGGGGGCTGCAGCGCCACGTGGTCGGGCGGCTCATCGACGCCGTCGAGGTCGGGCGCGACCGGGTCGTTCGCCGCACCTCGCGCGAGGCGCTGATCGACGGGCTCTCCGGCGCCGTGGTCGAGCGCGCCGACCGCCGTGGCAAGTACCTCCTGCTGCCGCTCGACTCCGGCGAGTCGGCGATGATCCACCTGCGGATGAGCGGCCAGGTCCTGGTCGCCGCCGCCGGGGCCGCGCGGCCGCCGCACACCCACGTCGTGCTGACCCTCGACGATGGGCGCGAGCTGTGGTTCGTCGACCCCCGGACGTTCGGCGAGGTCGTCGTGTTCGACCCCGCCCGGGTCGGCGAGCAGCTCCCCGAGTTGGCGCGGTTGGGCGTCGACCCGATCGCCGAGCCGTTCGCCCGGTCGCAACTGCGGCGGATCGTCCGCTCGACGTCGCGGGGCCTCAAGCCCTTGCTGCTCGACCAGCACGCGATCGCCGGCATCGGGAACATCTACGCCGACGAGATCCTGCACGCCGCACGCCTGCGGCCCGACCGCGCCGCGGCCACGCTCGACGCGCGGGCGACCGGGCGGCTGCACGACTCGATCGTCGGTGTCCTGACCGAGGCGATCGACGCCGGCGGGTCGACGCTCGGTGACGCCCAGTACGTCGACCTGATGGGGGAGGGCGGGTCGTACCAGGAGGAACACCGCGTGTACGGGCGCGCCGGGCTGCGCTGCGTGACCTGTGGGCGGGGGTGGGTGCGGCGGATCCAGTCGGCGGGGCGTTCGACGCATTTCTGTCCGGTGTGTCAGCGGTAGGCGTTCGCTCGGCTGGCGAGCGGCCGCGCCCCCGGAGCTGCGGGTCCTGTCACGCCGCCTTCGGCCGTTCCTCAGGTCATTCCCGGCGCCACCCGCCGCTCCTCGGTCCGAGGAGCGGCGCCCGGTGCAACCCGTTCGCACCGTGCGCTGACTGGGATCTTCGCTGGTAATGGTGGTTAAACTACGGAGGTGGAATTTCGGCGGGTGATCCGCCTGCTGGGGATGCGGGCGCGGGTAGGTTCGGGGGCGCTGTGTATCTGAAGAGTCTGACCCTCAAGGGGTTCAAGTCGTTCGCCGACACGACGACGATGGTCCTCGAGCCGGGGGTCACGGTGGTCGTCGGCCCGAACGGGTCCGGCAAGTCGAACGTGGTGGACGCTGTGGCCTGGGTGCTCGGGGCGCAGGCCCCGAAGTCGGTCCGCAGCCAGAAGATGGACGACGTGATCTTCGCCGGCACCGCCGTGCGCCCGGCGCTCGGCCGCGCCGAGGTGTCGATCACGATCGACAACGCGGACGGCACGCTCGGCGTCGAGCTCAGCGAGGTCACCGTCACCCGCATCCTGTTCCGCACGGGCGAGTCCGAGTACGC
>JBFGCT010000127.1:0-11723 GCA_041581055.1 Ilumatobacteraceae bacterium
CCGGGCGCCGCGGCTCAGGCGGCCGAGGCGAGCGGGCGCGGCCGTGGCGCCCCGCGGCTCAGGCGGCCGTGGCGAGCGGGCGCGCGCCGAGCTGCAGGGCGACGCGGCCGAACGCCCGGATGCGGGCGTTCTCCGGCTCGGCCCGGTCGGCGAGCACGCCGACCAGCACCGGGTTCACGCCCGACGGGCGGGCCCGGTCGATGATCCGCTCGATGACGTCCTCGTGGCCCGTGAGGCCGGCGCGCTCGACGTCCCACGCCAGGCGGTCGATCTCGGTGTCCTCGATGACGTCCTCGTGGCCCGTGAGGCCGGCGCGCATCTCCGTGCCCTCGATGACGGTGAGCTTGGTGCTGAACATGGCGGTCACTTCCTTTCCCGCGCCGCCGGGTTGTGGGGGTGTCGACGACGCCGTGCACCATCGACGATACGGTCGGGCGAGAACAACCAAAACCGATAGTTATCGATTCTGATCATCAGTTATACTGATGTTCTGATGAGTTCCCTGCCCAACCTCGAACTGCGCCATCTGGTGGCGCTCGACGCGGTCGCCACCGAGGGCACGTTCGGGCGCGCCGCCGACCGGCTCGGCTACACCCAGTCGGCGGTCAGCCAGCAGATCGCGGCGCTCGAGCGGGCGGTCCGGGCGCCGGTGTTCGACCGCCCCGGCGGCCCTCGCCCCGTCGAGCTCACGCCGTTCGGAGCGGTGCTCCTCGGCCACGCCCGCGACATCCTCGCCAAGGTCGCGGCGACCGACCGCGACCTCGATCGCTTCCGGGCGGGCGAGACCGGAACGCTCCACGTCGGCACGTTCCAGAGCGCGTCGACGGCGCTCCTGCCGGCGATCGTCGGGCGGCTGCGCGCCGAGCATCCCGACGTCGAGATCGGCCTGGTCGAGAGCGACCTCGACGACGAGTTGTGGACCCGCCTGGGCGGCGGCGAGCTCGACGTCAGCTTCGTGGTCGGCGACATCCCCGAGGGCTTCGAGGCCCGGTCGCTGCTCACCGACCCGTTCGTGCTCATCGCCCGCGCCGGCGAGTTCCCGGACGACGGCGCGCGCACGGTCGCCGAATTCATCGACCGCCCCCTGATCGGTCAGCAGGACAACTCCTGCCAGCAGCTCAACGAGGCCGGGCTGCGCGCCGCCGGCGGCGAGCCGCGCTACGTCTTCCGCACGAATGACAACGGCGCGGTCGCGGCCATGGTGCGCGCCGGCATGGGCGTGGCGGTGATGCCCATGCTGTGCGTCGACCACAACGACCCCGAGCTCACCGTGCACCCGATCGACCCGCCGATCCCGTCCCGGATCATCTCGATCGCCTGGCGCGCGACCCGCACGCTGTCGCCGATCGCGTCACGGTTCATCGAGCTCGCCACCGAGGCGGGGGCGGACGTCGCCGAACGCATCACGCGCGCCCCCTGACCCCGTCGCCGTCAGCCGACGCGCCGCTCCCTGCCCTCCCAGAACGGCTCCCGCAGATCCTTCTTGAGGATCTTGCCACTCGGGTTGCGCGGCAGCGCCTCGACCCAGTCGACGCTGGTCGGGCACTTGAACGTCGCCAAGCGCTCCTTGGCGTAGGCGATGAGCTCGGCCTCGGTCACCTCGACCCCTGCGGCCGGCACGACCATCGCCTTGGCCGTCTCGCCCCACTTGTCGTGCGGCACGCCGATCACCGCCACGTCGGCGACGCCCGGGTGCGCCATCAGCACGTTCTCGACCTCGGCGGGGTACACGTTCTCGCCGCCGGACACGATCATGTCCTTGACCCTGTCGTGGATGTAGAGGTAGCCGTCGGCGTCGAGGTAGCCGGCGTCGCCCGACTTGAACCAGCCGTCGTGGGTGAGCGCCTTGGCGGTCTCCTCCGGGTTGTTCCAGTAGCCGAGCATGTTCTGCTGCGACCGGATCCAGATCTCGCCCACCTCGCCGACCGCGCACTCGCTCTCGCCGTCGTCGCCGACGATCCGCAACTCGACGCCGGGGCCGGCGACCCCACACGACCGGAGGCGATGCTTGTTCGGCCCGTCGGGGTCATGATCCTCGGGCGGCAGGTTGACGACGACACCGGTCGTCTCGGTCAACCCGTAGGCCTGCCAGAACTTGCACGGCTCGAACATCTTCACGCACTTCGCCAGCACGTCTTCGCTGATCGGCGACGCGCCGTAGACGAACACCTTCAGATTGGAGTAGTCGGCCTCCTCGGCGCCGGGCACCATCAACATGAACTGGAGCACTGCCGGAACGAGAAAGGCGTGGGTGACCTTGCGGTCGACGAGCGTCGTGATGAGCTTCGCCGGGTCGAGCTCGCGGAAGATGACCGACGTGCAGCCCTCGTACATCCCGGCGACCGCCCAGCCCCCGCCGCCGATGTGGAACAGCGGCATCGCGATCAGATTGACCGTGTCGGGCGTCAACTCCCAGATCTCCTTGGCCGCCGGAAGCAACGAGAAGAAGTTGGAGTTGGTCAGCATCACACCCTTCGGGCGGCCGGTCGTGCCCGACGAGTAGAGCTGGAACGCGACGTCGTCCAACTCGGACTGGTGGCCCGGATCGTCCGCCGGGTACCGGGCGACCCAGTCCTCGTATCCCTCGTGGTTCGGGTGGCCGCCGATGACGACGATCTTGGTCACCGTCGTGAGCGATTCGACGATCGCGTCGAGGATCGGCACGAAATCGCCGCCGACGACCAGCACCTTCGCCTCGGCGTCGTTGACGATGAACTCGACCTCGGGCGCGGCGAGCCTCCAGTTGACATCGACACAGACCGCGTTGAGCAGCCCGGCGCCGAAGAAGACCTCGAAGTGCTCGAAGCCGTTCTTGTCGAGGAAGGCGACCCGGTCCTGGACGCCGACGCCGGCCTCCGCCATCGCCTGGGCGACCCGCGACGAACGCTCATAGAGCTCAGCCCACGTCATCGCGCGGTCGTCCTGGATCAGCGCTGTGCGCTCGGCGCGTCGCACTCCGTGGGTCCGTGGGATGTCGGCGACGCTGGTGATCGCCGTGTGCTCGGCGGTGTTGGAGTCGGGGCTCGTCATCCCCGCGACGTTAGTCACGGCGATGGCGGGGCGCGAACGGTCCCGGGGTATCCCCGGCTGGGGCGGCGTCGACCCGTACTGTTTACGTCGTGACCGATCTACTCGATCCGCCCACCACCTTGGCGGAGTCGACCAGCGCACGGCGCGCCGGCCCGCCGACCGACCCGCCGCGCAGCCTGCCGAGCCCGCGCCCGGCCCCGTGGCTGAGTGACCTCCCCGCGCCCGCCAAGGGCGACCTGCCCGCCCCGACGCCGCCGGATCCGTCGCCACGAGCGACGCGGCGCAAGCGCAGCCCCGGGTCGAGCCGGAACGCGCTCCTCGCCGTCGAGTTGCTGGCGGTCGCGGCGGTCGTCGCCGCCGCGGTGATCGCGAGGTTCTGGTCGAGCGCGCTCGGCCAGCGGAACGACGCGATCGCCGCCCGCGACATCGCGGTGGCCGAGCGCGACGAGGCGATCCGCATCGCCGCCCAGGCGGTCGCCGACCAGGAGGTGACCACCGCCAACCTCGAGATGGCGACGGCGGAGATCGAGCGGCTGCAGGGCGAGATCAACACGCAGGCCGCCGACCTCGAAGCGCTCGACGCCCAACTCGGCGAGCTGACGACCCAGGTGAGCGACCTGACGAGCGCGAACGCCGAGCTGACCACGAGGGTCGCGGAACTGAGCGCCCAACTGGCGACCACCGGCGGCGTCGCCGCCGATCTCGCCGGCGAGCACCCCGAGTTCAACCGCTACGTCGGCGAGTTGTTGACCGCCATCTCCGGGCCGAGCCCGCTGACCGCCGAGCAGCAGCGGTGCATCGGCGCCGCGGCGATCGCGGCGATCGGCCTCGACGGCCTCACGACCACGGCGATCGCGCCGGCCACTTCGGAGGCCGCGTTCGCACTCGCGGTCACCACCGGCAACGCCGCCGACTCCTGCGGCATCGACCGGGCCCTGATCTTCGGCTGACGGCGCCGGCCGCCGTCGGCCGTCACACGTCGCGCCGGCGGTTTCCGTACGCGTTCCAGTGGGTGACCGCGCCCGCCGGCTTGCGCGGGGCGATGCCGAACCTCCCCGCCGGCCGGCCCATCGGAACGCACGCCGCGATCTCGAACCGCGGTGAGCCGTCGTCGTCGGCCGGCACGGCGAGCGCGGCGAGCACCTCGGCGGAGCGGATCCGGATCACGGTCGTCAGCGCGGTCCCGATCCCGAGCGCCCGGGCCGCGACGCAGAAGTTCTGGACCGCCGGGTAGACGCTGGCGTCGAGGCGGCCGATGTCCATCTCGCCCTCGTCGTCGGCCGGGGCCCACGGGATGATCGGCTGGAGGAAGAACACGATCGCCGGCGCGTCCTGCACGTGATCGGCGAGATGGCGGCTGGCGGCGCGGGTCTTGCGCCACGACTCGGCGGCGGCCTCGTCCCGGAACGCCGACGCGTCGGGCAGCGAGCGCTCGTAGCGGTCGAACGAGGCCCGGTACCAACGCGCGACCTCGACCTTACGTTCAGGGTCGGTGACCACGACGTACTGCTGCGGCTGCACGTTGCCGCCGCTCGGCGCCTGCTGCGCGGCGCGCAGGCAGACGGCGATCTCCTCGTCGGTGACCGGCTCGTCGGAGTACCGGCGAATCGCCCGGGTGGTCATGATCGCGTCGATCGCCTCCATCTTGAGGAACCGTAGCCACACCTCCCACGCAGCCCACGACCCGCTCTCGCCCGGGTCTTACCTCCGGGGCGCAACATGGCCGCCATGGACGACCGACAGGCAGTGGGCTGGCTGCACCGACGAGCGGGATTCGGGCTGCACCCCGACGCGCTCGAGGCGGCGATCGACCGCGGGCCCGACGTCGAGCTCGACCGGCTCCTCCGCCCCGACGACCACGGTCTCCCGGAGGCGGAGGACCCGTGGGCCGGGCTGGCCCTCGACCCGGAGGACAACGGGCGCCAGGAGGCGGTCGTCGGCTGGTTGCGCCAGCTGCTCGTCACCGAGCGGCCGTTCGAGGACCGGCGGACGTGGATGCTCCACGGCTGGCTGGTCAGCTCGATGGGCAAGGTCAACGACCCGGGCGTCATGGTCGAGCAGATCCGCCTGTTCGAGGCGGCCGGAGGCGGAAGCTTCCCCACCCTGCTCAAGGCGCTGACGACCAATCGGGCGATGCTGATCTACCTCGACGGGCGCACGTCGACCGCCGCCGCCCCGAACGAGAACTACGGCCGCGAGCTGTTGGAGCTGTTCGCCCTCGGCGTCGGCAACTACACCGAGGACGACGTGCAGGCCGCGGCGCGGGCCCTGACCGGCTGGGTCGTCGCCCGACGGTTCGACACCTCGCGGTTCGTGCCGGCGCGCCACGACGACACGCCGCAGACCGTGGTCGGCGTGAGCGGTGTGAACGACGTCGACTCGGTCATCGAGGCGGTCGTCGCCCACCCCGAACACCCGCGCTTCGTCGCCCGCCGGATCGTGCGGGAGTACCTCGGCGACCCCGGCGAGCTCGGTGGCGTGGTCGACGAGCTCGCCGGCGTGTACGACGCCGCCGACCGCGAGCTGGACCCGGTGATCGAGCACGCGCTCCGGCTGGGGCTCGGCGGCGCCTCGACGCCGCGAGTGCTCGCCCCGATCCCCTGGCTGGCGATCGCCGTCAGGGCGACCGGCGTCCGCCTCGAGCAGATCTTCCGGGCGGGGCGCGAGCGGATGCGGGAGATGGGCCAGATCCCACTCGTGCCGCCCAGCGTGGCCGGTTGGCCGACCGGTGAGGAGTGGTTCACGTCGAGCTCGATCATCGCCCGCACCAACCTCGCGGCGGCGGTCGCCGCGGCGACGGACCGCGGCGAGCCGGTGCGCGTCGCGCTCGACGACGACGACCTCGACCTGGTCGCCGCCCGCCTCGGCCTCGCCGCGCCCTTCTCGGCGGCGACGTCCGCCGCGATCCGCCGAGAGACCGACCCCGACGTGCGACTGACCCTCGCCCTCGTGAGCCCGGAGAACCTGCTGTCATGATCACGATCTCCCGCCGCCGCTTCCTCGCCCTGTCCGGAGGACTGCTCGCCACCGGGTGCGCGTCCTCGACCCGCCCGTCGACGGCGTCGCCAACCACCCCCCCGTCGGTGGCGCCGTCGACGGCGACGACCACGACGACGACCACGACCACCATGCCGGCGACGGTGACGACGGTGAGCACGCCGGCCGCCGACACCGGCGGCCACGTCCTGGTGCTGGTCGAGCTGAACGGCGGCAACGACGCGGTGAACACGCTGCCGCCGCTGACCGGCGCGTACCGCGACCTCCGGCCATCGATCGCCCTGCCCGAGTCGGACATCCTGACGCCGGCCGCGCTCGACGGTCATGGGCTCCACCCGTCGCTGGCGCCGCTCGCGCCCTATCTCGACGCCGGCCGGCTCGCGGCGATCGCCGGGATCGGGTTCGAGGATCCCAACCGCTCCCATTTCGTGTCGACCGACCGCTGGTACCGCGCCGACCGGATGGACGAGGAGTTGGGTTGGCTCGGGCGATGGCTCGACCTGCTCCCCGCCGACCCGGCGGCGCTCGGCGCGACGGCGTTGGGCAGCGGCGGAGCCGTGCTCCGCGGCGCCGACCGCCGCGGCACGGTCATCGGCGACGTCGACGCGTTCGCGTTTCCCGCCCGATTGAGCAACGCCACCGTGCGGGCGATGGCCGACCCGATCAGCGGCGACCCGCTCACGGCGGCGGCGCAACGGGCCTTCGCCGAGTCGGTCGGCGCCGTCGAGGAGTTCGACCAGATCGCCGACGCCGTGCGCGCCGACCTCCCACCCCGGGGTGGCGGCGACTACGGCCCGCCGACGGGGGCGTTCACGACCGGGCTGGCCGTCGCCGCCCAGCTGGTGCTCGGCGACGTCGGCACGCGGGTGGTCACCGTCTCGGCCGGCGGCTTCGACACACACGCCGAACAGCCCGACACCCACGCCGCGCTGCTCGCCGACCTGGCCAACGGCCTCGACCGGTTCTGGGCGACGCTCGACGCCGCCGGCGCGTCCGACCGGGTGCTCGTCGCCACGATGAGCGAGTTCGGGCGGCGCGTCGGCGAGAACGCCAGCAACGGATGCGACCACGGCGCGGCCGGCGTCTCGTTCGTGATGGCCGACTCGGTGGCCGGCGCGCAATTCGGCGCCCTCGACACCGGCGATCTCCTGGACGGCGACCTCAGGCCGCAGATCGACCCGCGGGCGATGATCACCACCTGCCTCGACTGGCTCGACGGCGACGTCGAGCAGATCCTCGGCCGCCGCTACGACGAGCTCGCCCTGCTGGCCTGATCGGCGGCGCGCCTGATCAGAACATCGCGGTGTCGACATCGAGGCCGAGCAGGAGCTTGCCGATCGTCTCGTTGAGCTTGGGTGCGGTCTGGATGTGCTGGGTGACGACGTGCGCGTCGCGCAGGCACCGCCCGAGCACGTTGGTGTCGTACACCGCGGTGCCGCCGGCGAGCGTGAACGCCGAGTCGGCGACCATGACGCCCGCCTCGGCGGCGTGCACCGCCGCCAACCGGATCCCGGTCCGCGCCTCGACCGACACCTCGTCGCCGGCGGACGCGGCCTCCCACGCCGTCGCCAGCTCGTCGAGGAGGAACGCCCGGGCCGAGCGCAGCCGCGCCTCGGCGCGGGCGACCTCGACCTGGGTGAACCCGCTCCGGGCCAGCGTGCGCGACGAGAACTGCGGGCGCTTGTCCTGGGCGATCTCGATCACCTCGTCGAGCGCCCGGCGGGCGATCCCGAGACCGACCGCGCAGACGCCGGTGGCGAGCAACGTGAAGTTCGGGAAGCGGGAGAGCGCCGAGTCGATCACCCGCCGGGTGACGCCGGGCTGCATCGTGTGCGTCGCCGGCGCGAAGGCGCGATCGACCGAGTAGTCGAGCGAGCCGGAGCCACGCATGCCCGAGGCGTACCAGGTGTCGTGGAACGTGATGTCGCCCTGCTCGAACCAGCACAGCCGGAACGTCCCGTCGTCACAGCGCGCGCCGCCGAGCACCCACCGGCAATGTTGTGTCCCACTCCCCCAGGCCCACCGGCCGGTGACCGAGAACCCGTCGACGCCGCCCACCGAGGCGGCGGCGCCGGTCCCGTTCGGGGCGAAGACCCCGCCGGTGACGACGGCCGGGTCGCCGTAGATCTGCTTGGCCCCCTCGGGCGGCAGGAACGCCGCCATCGACGCCGTGGTCGAGGCGATCATCGCGCACCACCCGGCGGCGCCGTCGGCGTGGGCAACCGCCTCGATCGCCGCCACCATGGTCATCGGATCGACCTCCGGTCCGCCGTACGCGGCGGGGAGGCAGAGCCGCATCAGCCCGGCGCCGACGAGCGCGTCGACGGTCGGTTGCGGCAGACGGCGGAGCCGCTCGGCCTCGTCGGCCCGCGCCTCGATCAGCTCCGCCAGGTCGCGGGCGGCGGCGACGGGTGCGGCGGTCATCGGCAGAGTCCGGCGCTCATCGGGCGCGACTGTAGGCGAACCGCGCAGGTGGCTCGCCCGTCCGTCATCGGGTTACGCCGTCGCCCATCGCCCGAGGGTGGCGGATCGCCGGCCGCATCGACGTGAGCGCGACCGGATCGGGCTGGTCTATCGTCGGATCATGAAGTTCGGCTTCGTCGTCCCGTGGGGTGATGCAGCCGATGTCGCCGATCTCGCGGTCGCCGCCGAGCGGGCCGGATGGGACGGGTTGTTCGTCTGGGAGCCGGTCTGGGGCGTCGACGCGTGGGTCTCGCTCGGGTTGGCGGCGGCGCGCACCTCGCGGCTCCGGCTCGGCACGATGCTGACACCCCCGTCCCGGCGACGGCCGTGGGAGCTCGCCGGCCAGGTCGCCACCGTCGACCGGATCTCCAACGGCCGGGTCACCCTGTCGGTCGGGTTGGGCGCGGTCGACACCGGCTTCGACACCTTCGGTGAGGAGTGCGACCGGCGGGTCCGCGCCGAGCTGATGGACGAATGCCTCGAGATCGCCTGCGGGCTGTGGGATGGGCAGCCGTTCGAGTACGACGGCGTCCACTACCGGGTCAAGTCGACCGAGTTCCCGACGATCGGGCACACGGTGCAGAAGCCCCGCGTGCCGATCTGGTGCGTCGGCGCGCTCGGTCGGAAGAAGTCGATGGAGCGCGCCCTCTCGTGGGACGGCGTCATCCCGCAGGTGATCGACGGCGGGGAGGTTCGCCAGGCCAATCTCGACGAGGTCCGGCGCCTGCGGGATGAGGTCGGTGATCGGGACTGCGACATCATCGTCGAGGGCGCGTGGATCGAGCACTCCCCGGCGGCGTACGCCGACGCCGGCGCAACGTGGTGGATCGAGTCGATGTGGGACGCGATGGGCGAGCATTCCCCGGTCGTCGCGGCGCACGACCACCTGAGCGAGGGGCCGCCCTCGCTCACCGGCTGACCAGGCGTTCCGGGGCCTCGAGGAGCCCCTCCCGACAACGAAGTTCGGCTCATGTCTTGACCATTTCCTGCCGATGAGGCCATGGAGGTCAAGCCACTTGGAATCGACAGCACAGCGCGACGCGGGACGGTGGGCTGGTCGCCCGCGCGCGGCGATGGCGATCCGCGTGATCGCGTGGCTGTCGCCGATCGTCCTGTCGTCGGTCGCCACCTGGTTCATCGCCATGGCGGTCCCCCGCCCGCGCGGGTTCACCCCGGGGGCGATCTGGTTCCTCGCGTTGACGGTCATCGCCACCGGCATCCTGTTCGTGATCGACAAGATCGCGCGGCGGCTCCTGCCCCTGGCCGCCCTGCTCAACCTGTCGCTGGTCTTCCCGGACCGGGCCCCGTCCCGGTTCCGGTCGGCACTGCGCACCCAGACCGTCCACCAGCTCGAGGAGAGCATCGCCGAGATCAAGCGCACGGGGCTCCCCAACGACCCCGCGCTCGCCGCCGAGACCCTGATCGAGCTCGTCGCCGCGCTCAGCGTCCATGACCGCCTGACCCGCGGTCACGCCGAGCGGGTCCGGGCCTACACCCGCATGATCGGCGAGGAGCTCAAGCTCGGCGAGAAGGACCTCGAGCGCCTGACGTGGGCCGGTCTCGTGCACGATGTCGGCAAGCTCTTCGTCCCCGGCGAGATCCTGAACAAGCCCGGCCGCCTCACCGACGAGGAATACGACGTCATCAAGCTGCACCCCGGGTGGGGCGCGCAGCTCTGCGAGCCGCTGCGCGGCTGGCTCGGCGAGTGGGTCGACGCGGTCGGCGAGCACCATGAGCGGTGGGACGGCAACGGGTACCCGAACCGCATCGCCGGCGAGGACATCAGCTTGTCCGCCCGGATCGTCTCGGTGGCCGACGTGTTCGACGTGATCACCAGCGTCCGCTCGTACAAGGCCGCCGAGGACGCGACCGACGCCCGCGAGGAGCTCGCCCGATGCGCCGGCACGCAGTTCGACCCGGCGATCGTGCGGGCCTTCCTCAACGTCTCGCTGGGCCGGCTGCGCTTGGCGATGGGGCCGCTCACCTGGTTCGCCCAGCTGCCGATCATCGGCCGGGTGCCGCTGGCCCCGGCCGCCGGTGGCGCCGCCAGCGTCGCGGCGACCGCCACCGCGCTCGTGGCCGCCGGCGCGCTCGGCCAGACCGCCGACGCCACGGCGTACGAGGCGACCGTCGACGCGGCGCCCCCGGCGGTCACGACGACCACCACGGTCCCGCCGACGACCACCGACCCGATCGTGATCGTCCCGCGGCCGGAGACCACGACGACGGTCCCGGAGACGACGACGGTCCCGGAGACGACCACCACCGTCCCGGAGACGACCACCACCGTCCCGGAGACGACGACGGTCCCGGAGACGACCACCACCGTCCCGGAGACGACCACCACCGTCCCGGAGACCGCGACGACGGTCCCGGAGACGACGACGGTCCCCCCGGCCACGACCACGACGACCACCACGACCACGACCACGGTCCCGCCGACCACCACAACCACGACCACGACCACGGTCCCGCCGACCACCACGACCACCACCACGACCACGGTCCCGCCGACCACCACGACCACCACCACGACGACGGTCCCGCCGACCACCACAACCACGACGACGGTCCCGCCGGCGCCGAACCATCCGGTCGCCGTCGACGATGTCGCGGTGACCGACGAGGGCGGCGTCGTCGACATCGACGTCGCGGCGAACGACACCAACGCCGGGAGCGCCGTCGTGACGGCGCCGCCGCCGGTCGGCCTGCTCACCCAGCTGTCGGCGACCGTCCTGCGATACACCCCGCCGACCGACTGGTTCGGGGCGACGACGTTCGTCTACGAGCTCGACAACGGGACCGGTGTGACCGACACCGCCACGGTGACCGTCACCGTCAATCCGGTGCCCGACGCCCCGGTCGCCAACGACGACACCGCCACGGTCGACGAGGACGGCACCGTCACGATCACCGCCCTCGCCAACGACACGGACGCGGACGGCGACCCGCTCACGGTCACCGGGGCCTCGTCGCTCGACGGAACGCCGACCACCGACGGGACCACCATCACCTACAGCCCGGCGCCGGACACCAACGGCGTCCACACCATCACCTACACGATCAGCGACGGCACCGGCCTGCTCGACTCCGCCACCGTGGTGGTCACCGTCAACCCGACACCCGACGCCCCCGTCGCCAACGACGACACCGCCACCGTCGACGAGGACGCCACCGTCACCGGCATCACCGCCCTCGCCAACGACACCGACCCCGACCTCGACCCGCTCACC
>JBFGCT010000128.1:0-11642 GCA_041581055.1 Ilumatobacteraceae bacterium
GTCGACTCGAACCGCCGCAGCACGGAGAACCGCCGGTCGCCGACCCGCCACTCGCCGATCACCAGGTTGCCCGAGACCCGCTCGACCGTCGTCGACTCGGGCAGCCGCTCGATCAGCGCCGTCGCCACCTGGCGGACGCGGGCCCCTTTCATCAGCACCAGACCGCTCGCCGTCACCGCCAGCACCCGGTAGTCCGTGGCCGCTGAGGCGGCGACCGCCACCGCGGCCAGCGCGACTGCGAAGATCGACGCCGGCGACGTGAACCCGGCGAGCGCCGCGCCACCACCACCGATGACCGCGGCGACAGCGGCGAACGGCACGAGGAGGCGATGCCGCTGCCACATGTACGCCACGTCGAGGAGCTCCTCGTCGGTGCCCAGGACGCGCCGGACCGACCGCCACAGCACATCGCGCCGCATCAGCCCTCCCACCGCCGGCGCGGCACGTCACGCCGCATCAGCCCTCCCACCGCCAGCGCGGCACGTCACGCCGCATGACCACGCCGCCAGCGCGGCACGTCACGCCGCATCACCACGCCGCCAGCGCGGCACGTCACGCCGCATCACCACGCCGCACGGCGGGCGCCATCGTCCGTGGCGCCCGCCGAAAGCGGGGAGGCCTTCCGGAGATCAGATCTCGGTCTGCTGGGTGAGGTAGGACTTCTCGGCGAGGCCGTGCCACTCCGCGATGCTGTCGCGGAACGCCCGCCACGGCCCGAGGATCTCGCCGAACCCGGCGTTGCTCGAGGCGATGCCGTCGAGCACGTTCTCGGTCTCCTCCTTGAACGCCGCCATGATCTCCGGGCTGAACTCGCGCAGCTCGGCGAACTCTTTGATCTTCTGCAGGTCGACCGGGTTGAGCACGTCGTACTTGGCCATCGTGCGCATGTTGGCGTGCGCCGCGGCGTTCTCGATCGCCGCCTGGTACTCCTCCGGAAGATCGTTCCACAGGTCGAGCGGGAACTCGACCTCGACGGCCGTGCCCGGCTCCCACCAACCCGGGTAGTAGTAGAAGAGCTGCCCGGCGAACCCGTCGAGGCCGAGGATCAGGTCGTCGGTCGGGCCGACGAACTCGGCGGCGTCGATGGCGCCGGTCTCGATGGCCGGGAGGATCTCGCCGCCGGCGATCGAGATCTGCTCGCCGCCGAGGTTGGTCAACACGGTGCCGGCGATGCCGGGGATGCGCATCTTCAAGCCCTGGATGTCGGAGACGGTGTTGATCTCCTTGGAGAACCAGCCACCCATCTGGCAGCCGGTGCCACCGCACGGGAACGTGATGATCCCGTTCTGCTCGGCGTTGTACTCGTTGAGCAGCTCCAGCCCTCCGCCCTCGTACAGCCAGGCGTTCTGCTGGCGCTGCGTGAGCCCGAACGGCACCGCGGTGCCGAACTGCTGGATCTCGTTGATTCCCGTGTAGTAGTACGACGCGGTGTGGCCGGACTGCACGCCTTGGGCGGCGACGGTCGGCAGCACCTCGAGGCCGCCGACGATCTCGCCCGCCGGTCGCGCGGTGATCTTGAACTTCCCGCCGGTCAGCTTGCTGAGCTGCTCGGCGAACACCTGCGCCGAGCCGAACAGCGTGACGAGCGATGTCGGCCAGCTCGTTGCCATGTCCCACTCGATCTCGGGCAGGTCCTGGCTGAGGTCGATCGGGGTCGTGCCGGCGGTCGTGACGTCGGGCGCGGTGTCGCCGCCGCCCCCGCCGGTCGTGCCCTCGGTCTCGCCGCCGTCGTCACTGCTGCACGCGTTCAGGATCGCCGAGGTCGCGGCGAAGCCGGCCACGCCGATCCCCGCCTTGCCCAGGAAGCTGCGCCGGTCGTAGCCGGTCACCTGCTCCTCGTTGTCGTCGATTGTCATGTCTCCTCCTCCTGTTGTTCGCACCGGTGATGCGATCTTGATGCTCGATGTCAGCGTGACCCAGTGAGCGGGGGAGGTCAACTGAACGTGTCGAGCGAGAACTGGGTGATGGCGGGGACGAAGCCGAGGATCACGAGCGCGATTCCCTGCAGCGCCATGAACGGCAACGCCCCCTTGTGGATGTCGGCCGTCTTGACCTCCGGCGGGGCGACGCTCTGGAGGTAGAACAGCGAGAACCCGACCGGTGGCGAGATGAACGCCATGTTGAGGTTCACCGCCATCATGACGGCGAACCAGATCTTCTCGTCGCTGGTGAAGCCCAGCGCCTCGAGGGCGGGCACGAAGATCGGGACGACGATGAACGTGATCTCGATGAACTCGAGGTTGATGCCGAGCAGGAACACGGCGACCATCGCCACGAGGACGAACCCGAGCTTGCCGCCCCCGATCGACGACAGCCACTCCGAGGTCTGGTCGGAGCCGCCGAGTTGGAAGAACATCAGCGAGAAGAACGTCGAGCAGAACAGCAACGTCATGACGAGGATCGTGATGTTCGCCGTCGACTCGCCGGCCTGCTTGACCTCGGTCCACCGCAGACGCCACCGCGGCTCGACGTGGGTCGCCCCCTCCTTGCGCAGGATGCGATCGAACAACCACATCATGCAGGCGAGCAGCAGCGCGCCGAACACGCCGACCGCGCCGGACTCCGACGGCGTGGCCACCCCTTGGAAGATCGAGACCAGCACGCCGGCGATCAGCACCAGGATCGGCACGATCGACAACAGCACCTCGGTGGCGAGCATCTTCGTCACCAGCATGATCGCGAAGAACGCGAGGAACGCGAAGGCGAAGCCCGTCAGCGACGCCCGCACGCTGCCGAGCAGCAGCACCAGCCCGACCATGAAGGCGAGGCAGAACGCGAACAGCGCCTTGGAGGCGACCGACGGGTTGCCCGGCAGCGTGCGCTGGTCCTTCGGCATCGCCGGGCCGAGCTCAGGTTTGATCCACGAGACGCCGAGCACATAGACCACGTAGAGGCCGCTGAGGATGAGACCGGGGATGAGCGCGCCGGCGAACAGGCCGAGGATGCCGACGCCGAACTGCTGGGCGAGCAGGATCAGCACGATGCTGGGGGGAAGCAGCTGGGCGAGCGTGCCGGACGCGACGATCGCGCCGGTGGCCAGCTTGTGGTCGTAGCCCAGCCGGATCATCGCCGGCAACGACAGCAGGCCCATCACGATCACCGTCGCCGCCACGACGCCCGTCGCCGCGGCGAGCAGCGTGCCGACGATCACGACCGTCGCCGCGACGCCGCCGCGGATCGCGCCCATCAGCATCCCGATCGCCGTCAGCAGTCGCTCGGCCATGCCGGATCGCTCGAGGATCGCGCCCATCAACACGAACAACGGCACGGCGAGCAACTGTGGGTCGCTGACCGCGCTGAACCAGCGTGACGGCAACGAGTTGAGGGTGTTGGGGTTGAACGTGTCGGTGAGGTCGCCGACGAACGCGAAGAGCAGCGCCGTGCTGGCGAACGAGAAGGCGACGTTGTACCCGGTGAGGATCATCACCATGAACACGACGAACATCAAGAGCGCGAGGAAGACGCCCGTTTCGAGCCCGAGGATCGCCAGCATCCCTATTCGATCCTCTGGGGCGCGTCGCGCTTCTTGAGGTCGCCGTACTGCGGGCGGCCGGCGATCACGAACCCGGTCTTGATCAGCTCGCTGATCACGGCGAACCCGATGAGGACGAACCCGACGAGCAGCAAGGCCTTGATGTGGCCGACCGGGAGCTGGTCGGCGTCGGGCGCCTGCTCCCACGTCTCCCAGACCTTGTACCCGCTCGGCCACCGGCCGTCGCGGGTGCGGCCGAGCGCCAGCGCGGCGTTCGGCTGGAGGATGCGGATCGCCATGTAGACGAACGGCAAGAACAGGGTGGCGTGCAGGACGAAGTCGATCCACGCCTTGCGCTTGTCGCTGAAGTTGGCCCACCAGAAATCGATGCGCGGGTTGACACCGTCGCGGATTCCGTAGTTGGCGCCGAGCAGGAACAGGGCGGCGAACGACTGCCATGCCAGGCTCGTCGCCTCGCCGATCAGGATGTCCTGCTCGACGTATCGCGTGCCGTAGCGCGTCACCACGTTGAAGAACTGGACGAAGAACACGAACCACGCCAGGAACATCGAGATTCGCTTGGTGACCGAGGCGACCCCGTCGAGCCCGACGCGCAGCCCGTTCAGACCGACCGGCCACACCGAGAACCCGATGGCGACGAGCAGCCCAACCCACTCCCATGGTTCGAGATGGCCGATCTGGTACTTGGTGTCGAGCACCGTGTGGTAGGTCAGCGCCACGACGAGCGCCCCGACGGCGACCACGCCGATCGGGTGGATGCGCCAGGGGACGCCGCCCGCCTCGACCTCACCATCACGGGTCGGGCCGCCGTGCCCGGAGGACCACCGATTGATGTAGGGCTCGTCGCCGGGGGGCAGCCTCTCGCCGAACACCCTGGCCGGCTCGACGATCGTGTCCCCGTCGGCGGGCGCGGACGGCTCGGTGTCGACGTCGTCGGCCGAATCGTCGGCCGAGGCGGACAGCAGGTCGCTGGTGGCGGCGCGGGCACGCGGCGAGACGTTGCTGCCCCAGCCGCGGTTCGCGACGCGCAATGAGATCACGGACTCCCCCCTCAGTCGCTGGACAGAGTGAAGTGCATGCGCAGGGTGCGGTCAAGCCATTCGCCGAGAAAGCGCGGGACCGCAACGTTTTCAGTCGGCCGTCCTGTGCCCGCTCGCGGTCGGGCCGCCACCATCGGTGCTGGCCACGGAGGGCGGCGCAGGGTTCCCGCGAGGCGCGAGCGAGCGCGGGCCCGGCGACCGCATCACAGGATGAGCAGCACGATCGGGAGCGTGACCGCCGATGTCAGCGTGCCGATCACCACGCCGGCGGTCACCCGCTCGGGCGCCATGTCGTACTGGATCGCGACCACGGCGCAGAACACCGCCGGCGGCATCGCCGACTGGATCACGACCGCGTCGAGGAAGTCCCCGTCGAGCCCGAGCCAGACCGCGACCAGTCCGGCGACCAGCGGGGCCAGGGCCAGCTTGGCGGCCAGCATCAGTCCGAGGTCGCCGGACCAGCGGGGCGTCCCGGTCTTCACGAGTTGCAGCCCCAGTGTGAACAGCATGATCGGGATCAGGGCGTCGGCGAGCAACCCGACCGATCGGTCGAGGACGAGCGGGAGGCCGAGGTTTCCGACGTTGACGACGAGCGCCAGCCCGCCGGCGATCGCCATCGGCGCGGTCAGCGCCCGGCCGACGGCCAGCATCGGCGAGCGCGTGCGGGCCTCGGCCAACCCGACGCTCAGCACGAGCCCGGCGATGTTGATCGTCAGCATCAGCACGCCGGCGATCGGCAGCGCGTCCTCGCCGAGCGCGAACCCGACGATCGCCAGACCGGCGTTGCCGACGTTGCCGTACGCGCTGGTCATCGCCGTCGCCGCGGTCACCTCGTAGCTGGCGCCCGAGGCGCGGGCCCACGCCGCGACGAGCAGCACCACAGCGGCCATGCCCGCCAACCCGGCGACGACGAGGCGGACGACGACGCTGCCGTCCAGCTCCGCCTCGGCCAACACGGCGAAGACGAACGCCGGGCCGAGGACGTAGAACGACAGCCGGGAGAGGCTGCCGACGTCGATGTCGAGACGCGAGCCGGCGACCGCCCCGAGCACGACGAGCAGCGCGACGGGAGCGAGCACGTCGACCAGCACGTTCGCCACCGACATCGGCGCGACCCTACGCGCCCGCTCCCCACCCCGTTTGCGTCGCGAAAACGGGGCGACAGGCCGTCACAATCGCGACGCAAACGGCCGAGGACCGCCCCACCCCGTTTGCGTCGCGAAAACGGGGCGACGGTCCGTCACAATCGCGACGCAAACGGTAGATCGGGGGTCGCCGCGGGTCAGCTGAGGCCGCGCCACACGCGGACGACGGCGGTGGCGGACGTGTCGACGTCGTCCTCGGTGGTGGACGTGTCCGACACGCTGATCCGCATCGCCCGCCTCCCCTGCCAGGTCGTGCCGCCCATCCAACAGGTGCGATCGGCCTGCACGCCGGCGATGACGCGGTCGGTCGTGTCGTCGTCGCCGAACGAGACCAGCACCTGGTTGAGCACCGGCGGCGCGAGGATCTCCGCCCCCGCCGCATCGAGCGCGTCCGCGAACCGGGTCGCGTGCCGGCAGCATCGTTCGATCACGTCGGCGACGCCCGCCCGGCCGAGCGTGGCGAGGATCGCCCAGACCGGGATAGCCCGCGCGGCCTGGGACATCTGAAGGCCCATGTTCATCGGCGACCGGCCGTCGGCGGCGCTGGCGTAGGCCGCGTCCATCGCCATCGAGGCGAGCAGCCCATCGGCGCGGGCGACGATCGTGACGCCGCAGTCGTAGGGCGAGTTGAGCCACTTGTGGCAGTCGGCCGCCCACGAGTCGGCGAGCGCAACGCCGGCGAGCAGGTGCCGCCGCGCTGGCGCGGCGTTGGCCCAGAGCCCGAACGCGCCGTCGACGTGGACCCACGTGCGCTCGCGATCGAGCCCTCCGACGATGTCGGCGAACGGGTCGCTGTGCCCGGTGTTGACGTTGCCGGCCTGGAGCAGGACGAGGGTCGGACCGTCGGTGGTGGGGACGGCGTCGGCGCGGGCCCGGCCGTCGACGTCGGTCGGGATCGGGACGATCGAGCCGCTGCCGAGCCCCGCTACACGCAGCGCCTTGAGCACCGACGTGTGGATCTCCGCGGACGCGACGATCGTGATCGGCGGGGCGCCGACCAGCCCGCGCTCGGCGGTGTCCCAGCCGACGCGCCGGAGGAGCTCGTCGCGGGCCGTGACGATCGCGGTGAGGTTGGCGACCGAAGCGCCGGCGCAGAACGAGGCGGTGGCGGTCGCCGGGAGGGCGAGCAGATCGACGACCCAGCGCGCCGCGAGCTCGTCGAGCCCGGCGGCGATCGGCGACATCACGGGCAGCGCGGCGTTCTGATCCCAGGCGAGCCCGAGCATCGCGGCGGCGACGCCGGCGGGCTCCGACCCGCCGGTGACGAACCCGAAGTACCGGCCGCCGTTGGAGTGGACGGTCGCCGGCGAGCCGACGCGGTCGAGCAACTCGATCGTCGCGCGCGGGTCGGACGGACCGTCGGGGAGCCGATCGGGGATCGTCGACAGGTCGGCGAGGGCGTCAGGCCCGGGCGTCACTCCCGCCGCACGCGTCGACTCGAGATACGCCCGCGCCCGCGCCGCCACATCGTCGATCACTCGCCACGGCTCGGCCACGCAGAGAGTCTCGCCGTTCGAGCGGCGATCGGTCGCACGGCGCCCGCCGACGCGCGACGATCGAGCGATGAGAGCGATCACACGGACCGCCGGCGTCTGGGGACCGGCGGTGTTCGTCGGCGCGGCGGTGGTGGCGGGCCGCCTCCAGCCCGGCTACTCCCACCGCGACCATCACATCAGCGGGCTGGCGGCGTCGGGCCAGCGATCGGCCGCGGTGATGATCCCCGGATTCCTGGCGCTCGGGACGGCGACGCTGGTGATGCCGGTCCCGGACGGGTCGCTCGCCACGCTGGCGCGCACGGCAGGTCTGGGCGTGATCGGTGCCGGCGTGATCCCGGCGAGCCAGCCCCGCTGCCCGCAGCCGATGGTCGACCCGGAGGCGACGGCCGCCGACCTGGGCCACGGGATCGCCAGCGTGCTCGGCTTCGCCGCCTGGACGGCGATCCCGTTCGTCGCCGCGACCCGCCCCGGGCCGGCGTGGTACCGGCAGCTCAACCGTGTGCTCCGGCTGACGACCGCCGCCGGATTCGTCGGCGCCGCGGCGACGACGCGCTTCGACGCGCCGGTCAAGGGCGCCGCGCAACGCGGGTTCCTCACGTCGGTGTTCACGTGGTACCTCGCGACGGCGGCCCGCACCGTGCGCCGCTAGCGGCGCCCCGCCCGCGCCTCAGTCGTGCCAGTCGAGGGTGACGCGCATCGTCTGCTCGAAGTCCTCGAACGGCAACGACGCCTTCGTCGCGCTGATCAACTGGGCGTCGCCGCCGACGAACGTGCGGAACGGCGTCGCCGGGTCGGTGACGGCGGCCACGATGGCGTCGGCGACCTCCTGCGGATCGGGGTCGGGCCCGTCGCCGTCCAGGGCGTCGAGCGCCTCGCGGAAGCGCTGCGCGCGCTCGAAGTAGAACGACTCCTCCCAGCCCGGCACGGCGACGATGTTGTTGGAGAACTCGGTCGAGAAGCGGCCGGGCTCGATCAGCCGGACCCGGATGCCGAGCTGGCTGGTCTCGAAGTGCAGCGCCTCGCTCAGCGCCTCGAGGGCGTGCTTCGACGCGGCGTACGCGCCGCCATACGGGGCGCCGACGACGCCGGCGACGCTCGACACGTTGACGATCGTGCCGTGGCCCCGCTCGCGCCACGCCGGCAGCACGGCGCGGATCGTGCGGGTCGGGCCGAGCACGTTGGTCTCGAACTGGGCGCGCAGCAGGTCGTCGTCGACCAGTTCGACCGCGCCCTGCACCTCGAAGCCGGCGTTGTTGACCAGGACGTCGAGGTCGGCGGCGTCGGCGAGCGCCCGGGCCACCGACTCGGGGTCGCACACGTCGAGCGGCCGGATCTCGACCGGGAGGTCGTCCGCCTCGGCCGCCTTGGCGAGCTGTTCGCCCTTGGCCGGGTTGCGCATCGTCGCCACGACCCGGTGACCGGCCCGCGCCAGCGAGAGCGCCGCCAGCATGCCGAAGCCGCTGTTGCTGCCGGTGATGAGAATTCGCGACATGGTTCCCTCCCCCGCGCCGGATGTGGCGCGATCCGCTCCCGCGAGGTCAGCCCGGATCGGGCCGCTTGTCAAGTCGCGATCCGGGAATGTCGCCGGGCGGCGCGCCGTTCAACCAGGAGCGGCGGGCGGGCCGTTCCACCGATCGAGACGACAGGAGACCGCCGATGAGCGACGACACCGTGGAGGCGACCGGCACGAGCCCGCGCACCGAGCCGGGGCAGAAGTGGATTCGCGGCCTGCTCGACGGTGCGACGGTCGTCGACTCACGCCGGTCGACGCTCGTCTGGGAGATCCCCTACTGGCCGACGTGGTTCTTCCCCGGCGACGACATCGCCGGGGAGTTGCGCGAGTCGCCGACGACGCCGCGGCCGCGCGACCTGCCGGGCGTGGTGCGGCACGACCTCGTGACGGGCGACAGGGTGCTGTCGGGGGTCGCCCGGACCTACCCCGACTCGCCGTCGGCGGAGCTGCGGGATCTCGTCGCATTGGATTGGACCGCCCTCGACCGCTGGTTCGAGGAGGACACCGAGGTCTTCACCCACCCCCGCAGCCCGTACACCCGCGTCGACGCCCTCCCCTCGTCCCGACACGTGGTCGTGAGCCTCGACGGGGTCGTGCTGGCGGACTCGCGCAAGCCGACGCTGCTGTTCGAGACCGGTCTGCCGGTGCGCTACTACCTGCCCGCGCCCGACGTCCGGCTCGATCTCCTGGTTGCCAGCGCGACGCGCACCTCGTGCCCGTACAAGGGCGACGCCGACTTCTGGTCGGTCGCCACCGGCGACATGACCGTCGACGACGTGGCGTGGGGCTACCGGACGCCGCTGCCCGAGTCGGCGCCGATCGCGGGGCTGATCTGCTTCTACAACGAGCGGGTGGACATCGACGTCGACGGTGTGCGCGAGGAACGGCCGCAGACCCACTTCGCCTAACGCGCACCCCCCGTGGGATCCCCCGCCGGGTGGTCGGCGGCGATGCGGTGTTAGCGTCGTTGCGATGCGCATCGTGGAGGCGGAGGAGTTCGGTCACGTCCGAGCCGGCCTGATCCCGCGGCACGTGTCGTGCATCATGGACGGCAACGGCCGGTGGGCCCAGATGCGCGACCTCACGCGCTCCGACGGCCACGCCGCCGCCGAGGACGCGGTCGACGCGGCGGTCGACGCGTGCATCGAGCTCGGCGTCCAGTGGCTCTCCGTCTACGCCTTCTCGACCGAGAACTGGCAGCGCGAGCCGGCCGAGGTTCAGTTTCTGATGAGCCTGCAAGAGTGGTTGCTGCGCGAGGAGAAGCGGCAGCGGTTCAACGACATCGGCGTGCGGATGCGCTTCGTCGGCGATCTCGACGACGCCAGGATCCCCGACGCCTGCCGTGACTGGCTCCGCGACTGCGAGAAGCTGACCCGGGACAACGAGGCGCTGGAGTTCGCGATCGCCTTCAACTACGGGGGCCAGGCCGAGATGCTGCGGGCGGTCCGGTCGATCGTCGAATCGGGCTCCGACGTCTCCGAGCTGGACAAGACCACGTTCCGGAAGCACTTGTACTGTCCGGAGATGCCCGACATCGACCTGCTGATCCGGACCTCGGCCGAACAGCGCGTCTCCAACTACTTCCCCTGGCACACCGCCTACTCCGAGTTCGTGTTCACCGACACGCTGTGGCCCGACTTCCGCGTCGGCCACATGTACTCCGCCGTGGCCGAGTACCAGTCCCGCAACCGCCGCAAGGGTGGGATGGCCGCAACCGGGTCGGGATCATGAACGCCTCCGACTTCGCCGACCTGCTCCACATCCCCGGCCTCGACGCCGCGCTCGACGACGTCGGCCTGGCGATGACAGAGGCGCTCGAGGGTTCCGACGAGCTCGTCATCCCAGCGGCCCGCATGCTCAACGGCGGCGGCAAACGGCTTCGTCCGCTCCTCACGATCGCCAGCGCGCTCGCCGCCGACCCGACGACGGTCATCGACCCGCTCGACCGCAACGTCCGCGCCGGCGCGGCGTCGGTCGAACTCGTCCACGTCGGGTCGCTCGTGCACGACGACATCATCGACGAGGCCGAGTCGCGCCGCGGCGTGGTGACGGTCAACGCCCAGGAGGGAGCAAGCCAGGCCGTCCTCGTCGGCGACTTCCTGCTCGCCCGTGCCGGTGTCGAGGCGGCCCGCGTGTCCCGCGAGGTGGCGATGAGTCTCGCCGTCACGATCTCGGACCTGTGCGACGGCCAGAGCCTCGAAGGGCTCAAGGAGCACGACCTCGACCGCAGCGTCGACGACGCGATCCGTTCGATCGCCGGCAAGACCGGCGCCTTGATGCGGGCGAGCTGCGACATCGCCGCGTATGCCGTCGGCGCCAATCACCTCGCCGAGCCGCTCGCCCGGTTCGGGATGAACTTCGGCATCGCGTTCCAGCTCGTCGACGACCTGCTCGACCTGTTGTCGACCGACGAGCTGATGGGCAAGCCGGTGAACAACGACGTCAGGTGCGGCGTCTACTCGGTGCCGGCGCTGCTCGCGCTCGAGATGGTGCCCAACCCGAGCGACCTGCGCGACCTGATGAAGGCCGCCGGCGACAGCGACGACGACGCCGCCGGGTTCCGCGAGAGCGTGTTGCGCAGCGGCGCGATCGACCGGACCGTGGCGATGGTTCACGACTACAACCGGCGGGCCGCCGACGATCTCGGCGTGCTTCCGGACAGCCCGACCCGCGACGGCCTGGCGAAGCTCCCCGAGCGCTACCTCAACGGCATCCTCGCCGAGAAGTCCGCCTCCGCCCTCCACGCCTGACCCGCTCGCGCTCGCCGGTTTGTGTGACCGAACATCGCCGATCTCGACCTGTTCGGTCACACAGAATCCGAAGGGCGGCGGCGAGCCCGGTTTGTGTGACCGAACATCGCCGATCTCGACCTGTTCGGTCACACAGAATCCGAAGGGCGGCGGCGAGCCCGGTTTGTGTGACCGAACATCGCCGATCTCGACCTGTTCGGTCACA
>JBFGCT010000129.1:0-11515 GCA_041581055.1 Ilumatobacteraceae bacterium
ATCATGTCCGCGCCGTCGAATGACTGGCCGTCGCCGGTCGCGTGAGCGCTCAGAACTCGAAAGCTGGTCACGCGGAGCACCGGCGGAAGTCTACCGAGATGCGATACAGCCACGTGAGCTGCCGGAACTGCGGTCCTCGCCACTGACGGTCGGGCGCTGAACTGCCGGGTCACGCCAGGCAGGTCGAGTGTGAAGCGCGGGCGTTGTGCTCGTGTCGGTGCCGCCCTCGTGGCTCTCGATGAACTCGCGCCGGTTGATTTCGTTGCCGCCGGAATCGTGTTCTTGATTTGAAATTTGCGCCAAGGCCTGCGAGGATTCGCACCCGTTCTGGCGGGGCCGTCCGCTAGTACGCGAATACACATCGTAGGTTGCACTCTCGGGAGGATGAATCACCATGGCATGCGCGTGTGAACAGGCTCGCAAGGAGAAGTGCGCCTGGTGCAAGGAGGCCGAGGCTCACGGAATGTCGAAGGACCGACACAAATGCCAATGGGGAAGGTGTTCGTAGCGCGATGTGGACTCTTTGTGTTGTCGATCCACCAGGTGGCTTGACGGTGACGACGCGCTGGTTCAGCTGGCACACGCCTGCCACATCGACGTTGGAGGGAGGAGCGTGAAGCTCTTGATTCGCCGCTCACAAACGGAGAAAAAGGGAATGCTCGGCGGCTCGAAGGGTTTCGAGTTCTCCCTGAGTTACCGGCTCGTTCTCGATGAACGAGAGGCAACGATCGTCGACCGATACAAGCTGACCGACTACCCGATCACGTTCCGTACGATTCAAGGTACCCAGATGCCGGACGACACCATCGGCTCGCTCGTCCGCGGCACCACGCAGACGGTCACCAGTGTCGAGACGCTCCTGGGCAACGAGGAAGTCATCAAGTCCGCCTGCGACAAGCTGCCGGTGCTGTTCTCCGTGATCGAGTCGTTCGGAGGCGAAGAAACCATCGAGTACCCGCGCGAGTAGCGCATCCCAACGGCGCGGTCAGGCGGGCGGCGGCGGCGGCGGGGGTGAGCCCGCCGGCGGGTCCGTCGGCGGCGGGTCAGCAGGGGGCGGGCCCACCGGTGGCGCCAGGTCGGATTCGCCGAGCCCAGCCGGGTCGGGCTCGCCGGTGTCGGCCGCCGCGCCGGCGGAGCGTGAGCGCCACCACCAGAAGCCGCCGGCGGCCAGAGCCAGGGCCGCCAGCACGAGCACCACGATCAACACGGTGTTGCTGCCGCCGTCGTCGCCGCCGCCAGATCCGGTGATCGTTGCGCCCGGCTCGGTGCGGGCCATGAGGTCCGGGCCGGGGTTGAACGGGTCGATCTCCCAGACCATCGTCCCGTCGCTCTCGATGAAGTCGGCGTTGTGCTCGACCTGGCGGCCGGGCAGCTTGACCCGGATCTTGAACTCGGCGTCGGAGAACAGCTCGTCCGGGAAGAACTCGCTGCCGGCGCCGGCGTCGTCGGAGAGCGCGGCGTCGAAGCGCCAGCCATCGCCGTCGCGTCGGATCACGAACTCCCCGCCCTCGTCCTGGAACGACTCGGCGAGCACCTGGTCCATCTCGTCGGCGGTGAAGTCCTGCGAGAACCGGACCCCGCAGAAGTCGCCCTCGTTGTAGGGCTCGGTCGTCGCCTCGGTGGGCACGTCGGAGTCGGAGAGGAATTCGTTGCACAACTCCTCGCGGCTCGGCACGTCGGCCCCCTCGAGGTCGAACGCCGAGCCGAACTCGGCGGCGGCGTTGGCGTCGAGGGCGAGCAAGCCCTCGATCGACCCCGAGCCGTCGTCCTCGACGGTGATCTTGAAGTCGATCTTGAAGCACCCGCTGAGCAACAGCACGAGCAAACCGACGAGTGGAGCGGACCGGCGGATCATTCGCTCAACTTAGCTTCCGCCGAGCGGGCGCCGCAGGACCTCGCGCGACGGCGGATCCTCGACGGGTGTTCTCGTCGGAGAACCTCGACGTCCCGTTCGGCGGGCTGGAAGCGGTCACGTCGGCGACCAGAACGCCAGGTCGCCGGCGGCGAGGAACGCCGACGGCCCCGACGCCTCGGCGCCGTGGACCCAGACGCCCGATTCGCCGGACTCGGCCCGACCGGCGTGCACGAACTGCCCGCCGTCGGGAGACCACAGGGTCTGGCTCCGCGCGTACTGGTCCCAGAACGGCAGGTAGCCCGGCAGGAGCGTGCCGCCGACGTCGAAGTCCTCCGTGCCGGCCTGCTCGCCGCCGAGTCCGTAGACGACCCAACGGCCGACGCCGCCGAGCGTGGTCCGGACCAGCACCCGCGTCCCGGTCGGATCCCACATCGGCGCCACCGTCGGTGCGGCCGCGAGCCGGATCGCGGCGCCATCGGCCACCTCGACGACCCACAGCCCGCCGCCCAGCCGGTCGGGCTGCGCACTGCGCGGCGGCGCGGCGATCGCCACGAGCCCGCCGTCACCGCCGTCGCCGTCGGGCGTCCCGCCGCCGACCGCCGACACCGCGACTCGTGTCCCGGTCGGGTCGAGGTCGAAGAGGACGAACGCGTCGAACGCGGCGAGCTCCGACGTCGTGGCGTCGGTCAGGTCGTGGGACACGAGCCGGTTGCCGGTCTCGTCGTCGGCGGCGAAGAACACCACGTCGTCGGTCGGGTGCCACGCCGGCGTCTGGTGCCCTGACGACGTGAACGCGAGCGGCCGCCGCTCGCCGGCCAGGTCGACAACCCGCAGCTCGGCGCCGACGTGGGCGATCACGCGGTCACCGCCGGGGGAGAAGTCCGAGAAGTACGGCCGCCCGAGATCGACGGCCTCGAACGGCGGATCGCCCTCGTCGACATCGGCGCCGGCGCCGACGTCGACGATCACCAGCCCGAAGCCGTCGGGCGACGGCGTGAGCGCCAGCACCTGCGACGCCGTCGGGTCGTAGGTGATGTAGTCGGGCCGCCCGGGAAGCGGCTGCACGGTCCGCTCGCCGCCGTCGACCGCCGCCGAGACCAGCTCCCACGTCGTGCCGTCGGTCGATCGGGTCCACGCGATCCGCCGGCCGTCCGGCGACCAGATCGGCTGCCAGATCACCTCGTCGCCGCCGCCCGCGTACCTCGTCACCAGCGTGCCGTCGGCCCGGTACGCGTTCAACGCGTCCGGCCCGCCGTCCCGGTCGTGGACGACCACGAGGCTGTTGGCGACGCCGCCGACGACCGCCGGCCCGTCGGGAACGCCGACCGCCGACGGCGCCGGGTCGGTCGACGCCGGGTCGGTCGTCGCGGTGTCGGTCGACGCGGCGGAGGTCGCCGCCGGGCCGTCGGGCGCCGAGGTGCACGCCGCGGCCAGCATCGTGATCGCCGTCGCCGCGATCACCCCTCTGCGCATCCGGCGAGCCTTCCACGTCGAGTGTCCGGTCGTCTCCCCGTCCCGGCCGCCGAGCGGCTTGGCGGCTTCGGCCGGCGGCGTGTCGCCACCACCTACGATACGGTCGTGTTCGATCGCACGATCTGGTGGGACGGCGACGCCGTCGTCGTGATCGACCAGACCCGGCTGCCGGCCGAAGTCGCCACGGCGCGGTGGCGGACCGTCGACGACGCGGCCGCCGGGATCGGGCAGATGCAAGTGCGCGGCGCGCCGCTCATCGGCGTCGCCGCGGCCCACGGCGTCGCGCTGGCGATGCACGTCGATCCCGACTCGCTCGACGACGCGTGCCAGCGGTTGGCGGCCACCCGCCCGACGGCGGTCAACCTGGCGTGGGCGCTCGGCCGGTGCCGGGACCACCTCGCATCCGTCCCCGGCCCGCAGCGCGCGGCGCGGGCGCGGGCGTTCGCCGACCGAATGGCCGACGAGGACGCCGCGTCGTGCCACGCGATCGGCGAGTCGGGCGTGGCGCTGCTCGAGGAGGTGCACCGGCGCACCGGCCGCCCGGTGCAGGTCCTCACGCACTGCAACGCCGGCTTCCTCGCCACCGTCGAATGGGGAACGGCGACGGCGCCGGTGTATGTCGCCCAGCAGCGCGGCGTCCCAGTTCACGTCTGGGTCTCCGAGACCCGCCCCCGGAACCAGGGCGCCGCGCTCACGGCGTGGGAGCTGGGGCACCGCGGGGTCCCGCACACGCTGATCGTCGACAACGCCGCCGGCCACCTCGTGCGCGGCGGCGAGGTCGACCTCGTGCTCACCGGGGCCGACCGGATCGCGGCCAACGGCGACACGGCGAACAAGATCGGGACGTACCTCAAGGCGCTGGCGGCCGACCGCTGCGGTGTTCCGTTCCACGTCGCCGCGCCCGCGTCGACGTTCGACGCGGGATGCCCCGACGGCGCGGCGATCCCGATCGAGGAGCGGTCGGCGGACGAGGTGCTCACGGTGAACGGCGCGCCGATCGCCCCGGCCGGCACGCCCGCCCGGAACTGGGCGTTCGACGTCACACCGGCCAACCTGATCACGTCGTTCGTCACCGACCGCGGCGTGCTCGCCGCCGACGACCTCGGCGCGGTGCTCGATGGATGAGTCGGACGCGCGACAGGCGCTCGGCGACGCGGCGCGACAGCTCGACCGGTTGGGCCTGAACCAGAACTCCTCCGGGAATCTGAGCGTCCGCGTCGGCGGGGGCGTGCTGGTGACCCCGTCGGGCATCCCGGCAGCCGAGATCGAGCCCGCGGATCTCGTGCTGCTCGACGCCGACGGCCACGTGGCGGTCGACGGCCAGCGGACGCCGACCAGCGAATGGCGCCTCCACGCCGCGGTCTACGGTCGACGGCCGGACGTCGGAGCGATCGTGCACACCCACTCGATCGAGGCGACCGCGGCGTCGACGGTCGGGGTCGCGCTGCCGCCGGTCCACTATGTCGCCGCACGGTTCGGCGGCCACCGGCTGCGCTGCGCCCCGTACGCGACGTACGGGACCGACGCCCTGGCGGCGAACGTCGCCGGCGAGCTGGGCGACGACGGCATGGCGTGTCTGATGGCCAATCACGGGGCGATCGCCGTCGCCGGCGACCTCGGCGCGGCGACCGCGCTGGCGATCGACGTCGAGTGGTTCTGCGCCGTGTTCCGCCGCGCCGCGCAGCTCGGCGACCCGGTGGCGCTCGACGACGCAGAGCTCGACCGCGTCGCAGAGCGCTTCGCGTCGTACGGCCAGCGGTGAGCGGGCCGCGCCGGGCGCGGCGGCGACCAGATCGGCGTTGGCTTGCGTCGGGCCGAGCCCCGACGTGGACCACGCGACCGCGGCGTCAGGCGGTGGCCGGGTACGCCGGGTTTCCCCAGATCCGATCTTCGACGTCGCGGGCCTGGTTGGTCCGGTACGCCCAGCGGCTGAAAATCCGCACGGCCCAATACATCCCCCGCGTCTGCAACGCCGACGCGCCCTCGGCGCGCAGGATGTCGCGGAAGATGTCGTCGGCCCGCTTGCGGTCAAAGCCGTCCTGGTAGTACAGCCAGTCGTGGACGATGCCGGCCCACCGCTGCGGCCCCTCGAACGGCTTCCACGTGGTCAGCCACTGGACGATCCGGGGGATCGACGCCCCGTCGGTCGTGAAGCCGAGCGGGACCGTGATCGTCTCGCGATCGTCGACCTCGACGACCAACGGCGCGCCGAGGATCCAATTCCGGTCGTCGCCGTCGAGCACGACCTGCCCGGCGAACTCCTTGACCCGGTCGACCCGGGCGAACTGGTCTGGGGACGGCCTCGACGTGATGACGACCTTTGGCATGGGCCTCACTGTTGCCGGGCGCCCCGGCCTCGGTCAAGGACCGCTACGCGTTCGCCAGCGCCGCGGCGATCCGCTCGGCGTTGGTCCGCATCATCCCGCCGTAGGTGTCGGCGCCCGAGCCCGGCTCGCCGAGGCTGCCGCCGTACAGCTCGACCACCGCGATGTCGCCGCCGACCTCGGTCGCCAGCGCCGCCGCCAGCCGATCCGAGTCGGTCGACTCGGTGAAGATCGCCGCGACGTCCGATACGCGGATCAGCTCGGCGAGTTCGACCAGGCCGGAAGCCGACGGCGACGCGTTCGTGCTGACCGACGGGATGACCGTGCCGACGACCTCGAACCCGTACCGATCGGCGAAGTAGGCGAACGAGTCGTGGTTGGTCACGAGGAGGCGGCGCTCGGCCGGGATCGACGCCAGCACCGACTCGATCTCGGCGTCCAGCGCCTCCAGCTCGGCAACAGACGCGTCGATCTTGTCGTCGATCACGGCTCGATCGATCGACGACACGGCCGCCAGCTCGTCGCCGAGCGCCCGCAGCGCGGCGACGACCCGCGTCGGGTCCAGCCAGATGTGCGGGTCGGCGTGGCCCGATGCGGACTCGATCGCGTCGACGGCCGCGGACAGCTCGACGACCGGCGTGCCGGTCTCCGCGACGCGCTCGAGCACCGCCGTCATGCCGTCCTCCAGCCCGAGCCCGTTGACGACGACCAGGTCGGCGCCCGCCATCTGTTCGGCCTGGCGGGCGGAGGGGGCGAAGTCGTGCGGGTCCGCTCCGACCGGGATGATGACCTCGACGGCGGCGACGGCGCCGATTGCGGCGCTCACGATGTCGCCCCACACCGATGTGGTCACGACGATCGTCGGGGCGCCGCTCGGGTCGGCCCCGGCGGACGAGCCGGCGCCGTCGCGGGGTTCGTCCCCCCGGCACCCGGTCGAGGCGAGGAGGGCGACGACGACGGCGACCCCCACAGAACTGAGAATCCTTCTCACCGGGCAGGAGTGTACGAGTCGGCGGCGGGTTCCAGGCCGTCGACCCGCTGGCAATCACCGCCCGATCCCGGTTCTTCGCCCTGATCAGCACTAGTGTCAGCCCGCGATGGAGAGGCTGTGTGAACGACCCGGGTGCTCAGATCTGGCGTCGGTCTCGTACGGGATGAGAGCGTCCGACCTCGTGTTCTGGCTCGACTCGCTGGGCGACGACGACGACCGGTCACACGGCGTGCTCTGTCGCCGGCACGCCGACTCGATGGTCGTGCCGAGCAACTGGACCCTCGATGACATCCGGGATCCCGACCTGCGTCTGTTCCGCCCGCCCGAGGCCGGCCCGCAGGAGGCGCCGCCGCGGCGCCGTTCGCCCCGTCGCGCCCCGGCCGACCAACTCGACCTCGGCATCGCGTCCGACGCCCCGGCCGCCGGCCGCTCCGAGGGCGAGCCCGACCCCGGCGCCGACACGGCGAACTCCGACACCGCGAACACGGACACAGCGGTCACCGACGCCGCGGTCACCGACGCCGCGAACACGGACGCCGCGGTCACCGACGCCGCGGTCACCGACGCCGCGGTCACCGACACCGGTGCGTCGAATGGGGTCCCCGCCGAAGCCGGGATTCCGGTCGCCGGCGCCGTCGACGCGGCACCCGATCCGTGGACCCCGGCGTTCGACAACGCCGACGACCTCGACGGCCTCCTCGCCGCCCGCAGCCCGCTCCTCGCGCGCGCCTTCCGCGGGGCCGACCGCCCGCGGCCCTCCTGATCGTCGGTGGAGATCGAACGCCGCCTGGTCGCGCGATGCGCTGCGGCCGAGCTGTTCCCCTACGTCGACGACCTCGCCCGCTACCCCGAGTGGATGGCCCTGGTCCACGACGTCGAGGAGGCCGACGCGATGCCGGGGGAGGCGGCGGCCTGGGACGTCGAGCTGCGAGCCCAGGTCGGGCCGGTGGCGCGGTCGAAGCGCCTCCGGATGGTGCGCACCCGCCACGAGGTGCCGACCTCGGCGGTCTTCGAGCGGGCCGAGGTCGACGGTCGGACGCACGCGCCGTGGCTGCTTCGTGCCGACCTGGCGCCGGTAACGGCGGGCACCGAGCTGACGATGACGCTGCGGTACGGCGGGCGGCTCTGGACCGGCGCCGTCCTGGAGCGGGTGCTCGACGACCAGGTCCGGCGGGGCAGCGAGCGGCTGCTCGAACTCGTCAGCGACTCGCCCACGCGGTGAACCGCCCGTCGGTCCGGCGGGGCAGCGAGCGGCTGCTCGAACTCGTCAGCGACTCGCCCACGCGGTGAACCGCCCGTCGGTCCGGCGCTCGACGCGCAGCGCGAGGCCGAAGCAGTCGCTCAGCGCGTCGGCCGTCAGCACGGCGTCGAGCGTGCCGACGGCGATCGCCTCCCCGTCGCGTAGCAACAGCGCGTGGGTCATCGACGGCGGGATCTCGTCGACGTGGTGGGTGACCATCACCATCGCCGGCGCGGCGGGGTCGGCCGCCAGCCCGTCGAGGGTGATCACCAATTGCTCGCGGCCGCCGAGGTCGAGGCGGGCGGCCGGCTCGTCGAGCAGGACGACCGCCGGCTCGTTCATCAGCGTCCGGGCCAGCAACACCCGCTGCTGTTCGCCCGACGACAGCGACCCGAACGTCCGCTCGGAGAACCGCTCGACGCCGAGCGCGGCGAGGCACGCCGCGGCCCGCGCCTCGTCCTCGTCGGTGTAGCGGTGCCACCACGGCTCGAGGGCCGCGTAGCGCGCCGTCTTGACGACGTCGGCCGCGCTGAGCCCGGGCCGGAGCTGGTCGGCGAGCGCGGCCGACGCGTACCCGACGCGTCGGCGCAGCGTCCGCACGTCGGTCCGTCCGAGCCGCTCGCCGAGGATCTCGACCGTGCCGCTCGTCGGGTGGTCGTACATCGCCATCGTCCGCAGCAGCGTGGTCTTGCCCGAGCCGTTGGCGCCGAGCACCACCCACCGGTCGGCGGGCTCAACCCGGAGGCTGATCGTGCCGATGATGCAATGTCCGCCCCGTTGTACGCGTACGTCGTGCAACTCGATCGCCGCTGGTGTTCCGTCCGTCATGAAGTCCCCATCGAGAGCCCGACCAGTTGACCGTAACGAAAATGCGATGACAACTAGACTGCCGAACCGAATGCGGACCATGCCTGCCAGCGGCCTCCTCGCGCGTTCGCCCACCCGTCGTGGGCGGCGGCTGCGCTCGGTCGTTTCGAGCCTGCTGGTCGTCCTCGTCGCCGCCGCGGTCGTGCCGAACATGGCGGGCGCGCAGACGAGCGACGAGGCGGCCAAGAACGCCGCCCGCGAGATCCAACAGGCTCGCGACCGGGCCAACGCCGCGGCGGCCGCGTTCTTCGCCGCGCAGTCCGATCTGGAGCTGTTGCAGGACGACGCCCACCGGCTGGGGCTCGAGGCCGAGCAACTCCAGCAGGTCGTCGAGGGGCTCCGCCGCGACGTCGAGGGGATCGCGCTCGCCCGCTTCGTCAGCAGCGGCAGCTCGGGTATCCCGTTGTTGACCGGGATCCAGGCGCCGCAAGACCAGGTCCAGGCCGAGATCTTCTTCGACGTGATGTCGAACACGGGCACCGACACGCTCGACCGCTACGACCTCGCGCAGAAGGATCTCGCCGCCAAGCGCGTCGAGCTCGACGACCGGCGCACCGAGATCGAGGAGGCTCAGCTGAAGTTCTCCACGTTGCAGGAGTTGGCCAACGCCGAGGTCGCCCGCCTCCGGGAGATCGAGGCCGACCGGCTGCAAGACGAGGCCGTCCAGAAAGCGCTCGAGGCCGAGATCGCCGCCGAGCGGGCACGGATCGAGGAGACGCTGCGGCGCGAGGCCGAGGCCGCCGCCCGCGCCCTGCCCAACCCCGGCTTGGAGATCCCCGTGACCGTGGCGACGACGACGACCGTGCCGGTGCCGATCACGACGCCCGACGGTTCGATCGTGGTGCCCGACGTCCCGCCCGAGACGATCCCGACGACGACGTCGCCGCCGGTCGAGACGCTGCCGACCAACTCCGGCGCGTCCGGCGGAACGAGCGGCGGGCGGACCGGCACCGGCGGAAGCGGGAGCCAACCGACCCCGATCGTCTTCGGCGGCGGGGGATACGTCGACGGGATCATCTGCCCGATGAACGGCTCGGCGTACGGCGACACCTGGGGCGCGCCGCGTTCGGGCGGCCGGCGTCACGAGGGCGTCGACATGCTGGCGCCGACCGGCACGCCGATCTACGCGGTCACCAACGGCAACGTCACGTTCAAGCAGAACCGGCTCGGCGGGAACGCCGTGTCGTTGACCGGCGACAACGGGACCCGGTACTACTACGCCCACCTCTCGAGCTACGAGGGGGTCAGCCGGCGGGTCGTGCAGGGCGAGGTCATCGGCTACAACGGCGACACCGGCAACGCGACCGGCGTGCCGCACCTGCACTTCGAGATCCACCCCGGTGGCGGTCTGGCGGTCAACCCGACCCCGTCGGTCCGCGCCGCCGGTTGCTGACCGTCCCCGCCCGATCTGCGATCCTCGCGGTGTGCCGGCCGCATCCGAGCTTTCGACGACGCTGGCCGACGCGCTCGGCGGGGCGAGCATCGGCGAGCTGGTGCCGCTGTCGGGCGGCGCGTCCCGCGACACGTGGCGCTTCACTGCGGACGGACGCCCGCTGGTCGCGCAGCTCCAGCGGCCCGGCGACGAGCGCGACATGCTGGCCGAGGCCGAGGTCGTGCGGGCGGCGGGGCGGGGCGGCGTGCCCGCGCCCCGGTTGGTCGACGCCCGCCGGGGGCCGGACGGCACAACGCTGATGATCCTCGAGGCGGTCGAGGGGGAGACGATCGCCCGCAAGATCCAACGCGACGAGGCCTACGCGGCGGCGCGGCAACGGCTGGTCGGCGACTTCGGCGCGGCGCTGGCGCGGATCCACGCGCTCGACCCGGCATCGACGCCGGGGCTGGAGACCCCGGACCAGATCGAGTTCTACACCGACGTGCTCGACACGCACGGGCAGCCGCATCCCGTGCTCGAGCTGGCCAGGAGATGGTTGCTCGGCAACCGGCCCGAGTCGGGCCGGACGGCGGTCGTCCACGGCGACTTCCGACTCGGGAACATGATCGTCGGCCCCGACGGGCTGCGGGCGGTGATCGATTGGGAGCTCGCCCACCTCGGCGACCCGATGGAGGACCTCGGGTGGCTGTGCGTCAAGGCGTGGCGCTTCGGCGGCGCGCCGTCGGTCGCCGGTCTCGGCGAGTACGACGAGCTGTTCGCCGCCTACGAGTCGGCGGGCGGGGCGCCCGTCGACGGCGAGGTGGTGCGCTGGTGGGAGGTGCTCGGCACGTGGAAGTGGGCGATCATGTGCGTCGTGCAGGCGAACGCGCATCTGTCCGGCGCCGTCCGCAGCCACGAGCTGGCGGCGATCGGCCGCCGGGTCTGCGAGAACGAGCACGATCTGTTCCTCGCCCTCGAAGGTCGTTGGTGAGATGGCCGAGCCGCACGACGCGCCGAGTGCCGGGCAACTGATCGAGGCGGTCCGCGAGTGGCTCGAACGCGACGTCGTGCCGGCGACCGAGGGCCGGTTGCGATTCCACGCGCGGGTGGCGGTCAACGTGCTCGGGATGGTCGAGCGCGAGATCGAGCTCGGCCCGGCGCACGCCGAGGCGCACCGGGCCCGGCTCGCCCGCCTGGGCGTCGCCGACGACACCGAGCTGGCGGCCGCGATCCGGCGGGGCGACTTCGACGACCGCGCCCCCGAGCTGCGCGACCTGCTTCGGGAGGCCACCGCCGACAAACTCGCCGTGGCCAACCCCCGCTACCCCTGACGCTTGCGTCGCGATTTGTGAGCGCCCGGCGCGCCGATTTCGCGACGCAAACGGGAGGGACG